>JAITAG010000042.1 GCA_031284265.1 Puniceicoccales bacterium
GAGTCGCTATTCAAGGGCTGCTCGCCCTTGGATCCCCGCCAGGGGATCCATCCCCTGGACCTGGATTTCCGGTCTCTCCGCGGGCAATGCCCGCGGAGAGACCGAAGAAGGCCCAAAGGAAAATAAGAATTTACTCCCGCCCGGCGCGAAGCGCCGGGCGGGGGTTCGACCCCTGCGGCCAAACCATGTGAAAATTTCGCATGGTTTGGCCGTTAAAGAGGTCAAGGAACCATGTTCCTTGCGGGGTCATGGGGCAGAGCCCCATAACAACCCTCCTTATGGAAATCCAGAGGGCAGAGCCATCTGGGCAGCTATAAGCTATAATTAGGGGGAGCAATAAGGACGACAAATTCTCCTTTGAGCGCAATTTTTTTAGCCATTGACAAAACGTCGGAAATGGGTGCTGTTAGAAGAATCTCGTGAATTTTAGTTAACTCTTTACAGAGAGAAATAAAGCGGTTCGGACCATAGGTATCAAAAATATTGTTCAAAAATTTTTCAATACGATGGCAGGATTCGTAAAAACCCAACGTTACATCCATGGTGCTATATTTCTCAAGTATTTTAATGCGTTCGCTTTCCCTATGTCCTGGAAATCCGAGAAAAAGGAAACGATGGGTCGGTAATCCGGAGGCTGAAAGGGCTGCCATGAGTGCACTTGCTCCAGGGATCGGAATTACATCGATACGATTTTTTTTACATTCCCGGACGATGCAAAAACCTGGATCGCTAATCGTTGGCGTTCCCGCATCACAGATGAGCGCAATCGGAATCCCTGTTTTGATTTTTTGAATTAAATATTTCGTTTGAAGCCGTTCATTCTTGTCGTGGTAAGGGACGAGTGTCGCCGTGATATTAAATTTTTTTAATAATTTTGCAGAAACACGTGTATCTTCGCAGGCGATAATGGGACATCGTTTTAGGGTCTCGATGGCGCGAAAAGTGATGTCATCTAAATTTCCAATGGGTGTTGCTACAACGAATAATTGGGCCTGATTCATGAATTTTCTGCTAAACGAGAATATATTCTTTAATAATAATGATACCCATGGGCAGCGCTAAAATCAAGCTGTCCATTAAGTCAAGTGTTCCACCGATGCCGGGAATGGTATGGCCGGAATCCTTTTCGCCAGCAAGGCGTTTAAACCCAGATTCCACTAAATCCGAAATGAGTGCAATAATCGCAATGATCGCTGATACGATACCAATTTTTCCATTTGTAAAATTCTCCGGCCAAGTATTCCCACAGCAAAAAGCAAAAATATAACCAATGGCCACGGAAAATACGATAGATCCCAGTAATCCTTCGTATGTTTTTTTTGGACTAAATGCTGGTGCTAATTTATGTTTTCCGAATCTATAACCGACCAGTAATCCGCCGATATCGCTAAATTTTGTCACTGCGATAACCCATAAAATGAGTAGTAAAGGGAGATTAGACTCCAACAATAATGAAAATTTTGGAATCAATGAGATGGGTATGGAAAACATAATCGGAACATAAAAAATTCCAAAAATCGTTGGCAAAAAAACATTTTTTAAATCTTCCGGTTTTCCCGTCGAAACTAGCGAAAAAGCAAAAACAACGACCGTTGAAGTTAACATGGATAAGGTATAGTTAAAATCGAAAAAGCCTTCCTTGGAAAAAAAACTTCCCAATAAAATGAACATTCCAAGCGCTGTAGCACTTTTTTTATGCGGTTTCCAGCCCATTTTTTCCATGAGCTGATACAATTCCCACTGGGCTGAAGCGGAACATAGTGCCAGGAATAAAATACCCCCTAATATTCCCATTTTTGTCAGCGTTAATACCAACAATACGCATAAAATAATGGTGCTTAATATTCTTTCCTTCATGTGTTATTTACCAAAATTTCTTTTTCTTAATCGATATTCTTCAAGAATAGTCATAAAATCTCGTTGCGTGAATTCTGGCCAGTATTTTTTGACGAAAAAAAGTTCCGCATAGGCCGACTGTAAAAGCAAAAAATTGCTCAATCGTTGCTCACCGGATGTCCGAATGAAGAGATCGACATCAGGCATGTTCTCAGTATCCAATCGCCTTCGAATACTTTCCCAAGAACAATTGGGGAGTTCATCGGCTGAAATTCCTTTTACTGCGCGTACAATTTCATCGCGGCTGCCATAATTGATTGCAATTGTTAAAAAAAATTTTTTATTATGGTATGTTTTTTCTCGAATTGATGCAATTTTTTCCCGAAGATTATTCCCGAGTGACATTAAATCCCCGATGAAATGGATGCAAACTTCGTTTTTCTGTAAAAATGTTGCATAGTGTTCGATGGAACGCGCAAAGAGCTTCATCAAATATGCGACTTCATTCGCAGAACGTTGCCAGTTTTCCGTAGAAAAAGCAAAAAGTGTAAGATTAGAAATCTTCTGCTCAATGGCCGTTTGGACAATTTCGCTCACTGTATGTACACCGCGCCGATGCCCCCAGAATATAGGAAAATTGTTCCCTTTTGCCCAGCGCCGATTGCCGTCCATAACAATCGCGACATGTACTGGAGTTGTAGCGGACATGTTTTCATAAAGTAAATTTTGTAGGCCACAGCAAGTGAATTTTTGTTTGCAACTCTGAAAGCATGGGGCTTTGCCCCATGACCCCACAAGGAACATGGTTCCTTGACCTTTTTAACGGCCAAACCATGCGAAATTTTCACATGGTTTGGCCGCAGGGGTCGAACCCCTGCCCGGCGCTTCGCGCCGGGCAGGAGTAAATTCTTATTTTCTTTTGGGCCTTCTTCGGTCTCTCTGCGGGCATTGCCCGCGGAGAGGCCGGAAATCCAGGTCCAGGGGATGGATCCCCTGGCGGGGATCCAAGGGCGAGCAGCCCTTGAATAGCGACTCTTTGACCTCATTTTGCGGCCCAGCCAGGCGAAATTTTCGCCCGGCTAGGCCGCAGAGGTAAAATTTTACTTGGCCGAGAAGTCAGGCCTGCCCGCGGCGAAGCCGCGGGCAGGGGGCTTCGGCCCTTCGGGCCTCAGTTCCATGAATGTTATAAGTAGTGGATTTTTGCCTCGATACGCTGCCCAACCTGCACACCCAATTCGTAGTTCAGGGTTACTAAGAGGAACAGCTTCATAAATTTTTGAGGTATAACCCGATTGATCCCATTTTAAAAATTTTGCAGGCTTACTGCCATCAAACCAGGTTACATGGCCATCACAAAAGACCACATAATCTCCCTTGCTGCCATAGAGTCCTGCCTCTTCGTCCCATGTGCCGTCGTACAAAGTCCACGGGTAAACGCCAAGGGAGTAGTTGCAGCAAGTGCATTGGATGGCAAATTTATGATCAAACAATAGCTAATGGAAGGTTCTCGAATAACTTTCACTTCTCTCTGCACTCCCGCGCTCGGGAAACACCCTCAAATTATCTCGAGTTTATAAATCATGTCAAGAGAAAAACGCAAATTATTTTCATTTTTTCCAGAAAAATATTTTCGGGAAAAATTTGACAACGCTCCGTTTTCTTCCAAG
>JAITAG010000059.1 GCA_031284265.1 Puniceicoccales bacterium
GGCCACGGCATACTCGGCATCGACGTTCAAACGAATAAATTTGTCCTTTCACGGCTCCTACACATCAAAAATCTCGATGAGCAACTGCTACTCAAAGCAGTGGGTTCATTCTTTTCGACAGTTTCTCAATTACGGGAAAAGTTAGCACAGTTCCTCCAAGCCCAGGTCCCCGATAAAAATACCGCTTTCGAAGGTCCTCTCGTTTCCTCTAACCTTAATTTCATAATATAATCATGAGCGCACCCATTGACAGAATCGACGGCTTACCCAATGATGATAGTCGTATTGATACAATTCGAAATCTCATGGGGCTCAACGACCCCGTTGAATCGACTCCAAAGGAATTTGAGGCTTCTTCTAGCCCATCCGCCGGCACCGATTCAGCAGCCAATACCACTACCCCAGAAATCCAGGGAGCGGGACCTGATCTAACACACGTGCCATCAAAAGAAGATGCTGAGATTACCAATCAGAAACATTCTATTCTAAAACCAATAGGTGAGCGAGATTCCGATGGCGATGGTACCATCGATGAGCTCGATGCCACCCCAAATGGGGACGATATTGATCCGGCTACGCAAGCCTTTATCGATGAAATGCTCACAACCGATACCGATGGCGATGGTATCCTCGATTTCCTCGATCGAACGGGTAGCGAAACACAAATTGAGCAAATGTATGACAAAGATTTTGAACGAAAACTCGAAGAACGAAAACACGAAAATGTACGAGCCTTCATGTCCCTGATGTCCATGTTTGGTAACCTCGACCTCACAAAAAATGCTTCAACATCAACCGAAACAGGCAGCAATCCCATTGTTGAAGCCGCAGCAGGGGCCGCACAAATTTCGATTATGCACAGCGCACGCATCCAAGAGCTCATTCTAACTCCTATTGTTACCCAAAAAGAGCAGGAACTCCATCAAACTCCCGCTTCTATAAAAAAAAATTTAGAGCTTCCTCAAAATCCTGCTTTTACAAATCTCGCCCAAAAAGATCTAAAGAAGCTAATAAGGCAATATAGAAACCAAAGTAATCCTAATAAACAGAACAATCTTAAGCTTCTCGATTATTTGGTTGAAGCAATGCCGGCAACGAATCCTATGAAAGCTATATTACAAGCGGCACGTAAATCTGCATCTACACCTACAAAATCGTAAAATATCTTTGGGAAAATAGTTCGCTACATTCCCTTATTCCTGGTATATCCTTGGTCCATATTTTGATATTTTGGAAAGTTTTGTTGACAGAAATACAATTTTCCAAATACTTATCAGCATATGCTCATTAATTCGGTTACAAATGCAATCGTAGCACTTTTGTTTTTTAAATTTATTTTTGAAAGTATCCTCCATTTTATTAACAATTATCACATCTTGCTCCGTCGAAAAGAAATCCCTCCCGGCTTTGAGACATTTATCGATCTGCCAACCTATCAGAATAGTATCGATTATACACTTATGAAGTCTAACTTTTCCTCTTTCTGTGGTGCATGGAATTTAATCTTTGATATTTTTCTCCTCACAAGTGGAGTACTTCCGTTTTTATTTGAAACGGGTTTAAATTGGTTTGGGAGTAAAAATTTTGGTCAAGCGACAACGTTTTTTTTCATTAATTTCATCCTATCCCTTTTTTGGATTCCATTTAATTGGTGGCGCCAATTTCATTTGGAAGATTTTTTCGGATTTAACCGTTCCACACAAAATATTTTTTGGGCCGATAGGGCTAAGGAATATTTGCTCAGCCTCATCTTTGGCTTTCCTATCTTTTACATCGTCGCATGGTTTTTTCAAGGTTTTTCACAGTCATGGTGGCTGTGGGCTTGGACCATTTTCCTTGTCTTCCAGGTCACCATGGTCATTATTTACCCATTGCTTATCTTACCATTGTTCAATAAGTTGACACCCCTGCCCGACGGCGAACTTAAGGAACGCCTCCTGCAACTTGCCAAGTCAACGCAATTCCCTATCAGTAAAATTTTTACCATTGATGGCAGTAAACGTTCGGCTCATTCCAATGCGTTTTTTACGGGCATAGGAAAATTTCGCCACATCGTACTCTACGACACGCTCATTGAACAAATGACGACGGAAGAAATTGCCGCCGTACTCGCCCACGAAATCGGCCATTACAAACACCAACATATCCGCACCAATCTCATCGTAGAAGGCGTGTGTAGTCTTCTCGGTTTCGGTATTCTGTATTATCTGTCCTCCGGTACCTGGTTTTTGGAAAGCCTTGGATTTCAAACGGAATATATCCTGGTACCGCTGATTCTTATATTTTCAATTGCAATTTCCGGTATCACATTTTGGATCGATCCTTTTTTTAATTACCTTTCGCGCAGGCATGAATACGAAGCGGATCGCTTTGCCGCAGACGCCTTGGGACAGACGGAACCACTTATCTCCAGTTTGCGCAAATTGCACAAAGAAAATCTCTCCAACCTCACACCTCACCCCATCTTCAGCGCCTTCCATTATTCTCACCCTACCCTACTTGAAAGAGAAATCGCCCTGAAGTCTCTCATAGTGGACGATCATTGCGTCAAAGAGTAAGTGATGGTGAACATTTTCCTATGGGCAACAACTTAACGAAGTGTATTAAACAATACGCAATTACCATGCCCGCAATGGACGCGATCATCGAAATGAAGCAGACGCGCGGTAAAAGAGCTGTCATTCGGCGCCGTCTGAGCTACGAAAAATTCGATTTGCGCATCGATCAATATATTACGGGATTTTCACAAAAAGGCATCCAAAAGGGGATCCGTGTCCTGATGCTGCTTTCACCGGGCGTTGAAATGGTATGTACCTTTTTCGCCCTCATCCGAATGGGCGCCATTCCCATTCTCATCGATTCAGGTATGGGTTCTAGAGCGTTTATTCGCCTAGCCAATTTTTCGAAGCCGGATTTTATTGTCTGTTCCCGCCGGATTAAATGGTTGATTTTTTGTCATATTTTTAACATTAAAGGAAAGGTCGTCGTCGTGCAGCGTTCTTTTGCGAAGAATCAAAGAGCCAATACCGCCCTACAAGATACTGATCCGGAAGACACGGTAGCCATTCTTTTTACCTCGGGATCAACCGGAATGGCAAAGGGTGTTGCTTATAAGCGCCGCAATTTCGTAGCCCAGCTAAATAAGTTACAATTAACCTATAAATTGTCACCCCATGCCCGCGATGTGACACTATTGCCGGCCTTTATGTTTTTCAATCCGATGTTTGGCCGAACGCTCATCATTCCGGATATGGATTTTTCACAGCCGGCAAAATTGCATTTGCCTAGCATCGTTGAAACAATTGTCAATAATCGTGCAACAAGTAGTTTTGCTTCCCCGATTCTTTGGGATAAAATTTCTGAATATTGTTTCGAATATGAAATCAAAATTCGCAGTTTAGAACAAATTTTTCTCGCCGGTGTTTCGGCAACAACCCGCGTTTTGGAAAATATTCAAAGCATTGCTCCCAATGCTAAAATTTTTACGCCCTATGGCGCAACGGAATGTTTACCCATTTGTTCGATTTCCGCCGACGAAATTTTAAACGAAATCCGTCCGCTTCAGGAAAATGGTGCGGGAACTTGTATTGGAATGCCCGTTGACGGCATCGAAATCAAAATTATTACTCCAGAAAACGGTATCGTAGCAACCATCGATGATCGCAATCTACTGCCATTGGGCTATACTGGCGAAATTGTCGTCAAAGGCGATAATGTTACGGAACTTTATGACCAGTTGCCCGATCAAACTGCACTGGCTAAAATCTACCAAGATGGAAAAATATGGCACCGCACGGGTGATTTAGGATTTTTTGACCAAAAAGGCCGAGTCTGGTTTTGTGGTAGAAAAATGGAACGGGTCATCACGCAGAACGGCGAAGAATATTATCCGGACTGCATCGAACCGTTATTTCATAAACATCACACCGTGGAACGCGCCGCTCTTATAAAATTTGTCAAACGTGGCACCGTTTTTCCAGCAATTGTCATTTTACCGAAAGCGGGACAGTATCCATTTTTTCCTTGGCAGAAATGGTTATTCCGTCGCGAATTGAAAAAATTGGCCCAAAGGTTTCCAAAAACAACACCCATTATTCACTTTTTCTTTTGCCGAAAGCTACCGGTAGATCCCCGACACAATGCCAAAATCAATCGATTAAGGCTCAGTAAACAATTTTCTAGCTGAAAAAATAATTTACATTTTACCGCCTATTGCGCCTAACATCCGCGGCGAATGGATTTTCCGTGGAAATTTAACGATAATCGTAGTCCCTTCATTGGTTTTTGATTCGATGGCAATTGCCGCATGGTGATCGCGTAAAATTCGTTGAACAATAAACATTCCAAGCCCCGTTCCTTGTTTTTTAGAAGTACAAAAAGGTTCAAAAATTTTCCCAAGCTGCTCCGTCGAAATCCCCATCCCCGTATCCGTAAATTTTAAAATTACAAAATCGGCATCGCTGCCCACGCTAATCGACAAACATTTCCTATGTGTCATCGCTTCTATGGCATTTTTAATGATATTAAAAAATACTTGCTTCATTTGATCACTATCGGCTAAAACAATGGGCACATCCCCATCGACTGTTAGGCAAATGGAAACGCCAGCATTATCCAGTTCCGGTGATAAAAATTTAATCACAAAATTTAATAATTCCAATAAATTCGCATCGGAAAAATTCGGAGTAACCGGCTGAACTGCCTGTAAGAAATTCTTAATAATTCCATGTAAACGTTCCACCTCTTTCCTACAAATCGCTACGGATTCTGAAATTTCTTCAAAATTTTGCTCCTGAATAAAAGTTTGCATTAATTCCAATTGTAAATTAATGGAATTGAGTGGATTCCCAATCTCATGGGCAACACCAGCTGAAAGTAATAGAATGGAGTTGGTTCGTTCCTCTTCGAGTTCCTTTTTTTTCTGCTCCAAAGCTTGTGTAATGTCGGAAAATACACAGATAATTTGCAATTCCATTTCCGCAACAAATGGCACTGAATAAAATCGTAATATCCTCTCCGTTGGATAACTCAAATGGATATCACTTACAATCGATTTTTCCAGAATTTGTCCCAAATCAATCTGTTGTAATATCTCTGGAGCACACTTCCATAAAACCATATCCCTCAGATTTCGTACGTTTAATAGCTCCTTTGCCACATGATTAGCGAGCAATATTCGGCCATCTTGATCGATCATCACAACCCCATCGCGGATGACATCAATGACTTTTTCAAAAATATTCCTCTGACTATAAAACTTACGGGCCAGAGACGCTAAGGTCGCACGATCGAGTTGATCAACCCGCGCTAGTAAACGCCCTAATACCTGCTCCTTCATCAAAAAAGTCCCATAACAATTGCTACAGAACATCGAACTTTCTACAAAATTAAAATCGTAATCAATGCGGTGCGGCACTCAAATTGGGTTCGTGCTTGACCGCATCCTTTCGACCTACGGCCTTTTTTGCTCTTCTCTTCCTCGCTTTTTTATACCCCGTGTCATCGGCAGAAACGAACTCAATAATGGCCATTGGACTGGCATCACTACGCCGCGGTACTAATTTGTAAATGCGCGTATATCCTCCCTCGCGCTTCAAAAATTCTGAAACTTTCTCGTCAAATAATACCTTTACCGCTCCAACATCGCGTATGCGTGCAATTGCTAGGCGGCGAAAATGTAATTTCTGCTCGCCAACTTCACTCCGATTGGCTCGCTTTGCAAGTGTAATAACCTTTTCGATAAAAGGCCTCAATGCTTTTGCCTTTGCCAAAGTGGTTTCAATTCTTCCGTAGGTGATGAGCGCCGTCGCTAAATTGGCAAGCAATGCCTCGCGATGCTCCTTTTTCACGCCTAAAATATGGTTGTGCTTTCTGTGACGCATTTTATTTCTCCGCTGAAAATTAGCAATTTAACATATGTTCGTCAACCTTCATTCCCAAGGATAGACCCAATTCTTCCAATTTATTTTTAATCTCCGTCAGCGATTTTTTCCCAAAATTGCGATATTTCAACATATCATTCTCATCCTTCATCACCAATTCGCCGACGGTCGTAATATTGGCATTATTTAGGCAATTCGCCGCTCGTACCGATAATTCAATCTCATTCACACTCATGTTGAGCAAAATGCGCAAACGATTTTGTTCGTCGCTAACTTGACGCACGCTATCTTCAAATTCTACGACCTCGCTATTAATCGAGTCAAATACTTCCAAATGCCTCCTCAAAATCGCAATTGAATCCTTAAGCGCATCCTCCGGCGTCACACGACCATCGGTCCAGATCTCCAAAATTAATTTATCAAAATCTGTCATCTGCCCCACACGCGTATTTTCGACGGAATAGCGCGCTAACTTTACCGGGCTATATAAAGCATCTATCGGAATTACACCAATTTCAGTCGTAAATTTCCGATCATCGGCCAAAGCATAGCTGCGACCTACTTCTGCTTCCATCTCCATTAGCAAACGGCGCTTTTCATTAATCGTACAAATGGTTTGGTCGGGATTGACAATCTCAATTGGAACCATGGCCTTAATGTCGGCCGCTCGAACTATCCCCTCACGCTCCACATCGACCGCTAACTGAATCGTACTGCGCGAATCTGACTTCAATAAAACTTTCTTTAAATTAAGCACAATACTTGCAACATCTTCAACTACTCCAGGTATCGATTGAAACTCGTGCGCAACACCGGCAATCTTTAACGAAGAAATCGCAACTCCTTCTATCGATCCTAAAAGTACCCGGCGGAGAGAATTACCGATACTATGACCGTAACCGGATTCAAACGGTTCTGCAATAAACATACCATAAGTATCGGTTGCCGTTTCCTCAACGCGCATCATTTTTCTCGGTAACTCAAATTTTCCTAAACGTCTAACCATAGCGATTTCAATTTAACGACTATAAAACTCAACAATCAATTGACCATTAATCTTTTGCTCCAATTCTTCTGCAATCGGTTCTCGCTCAATTTTCCCCTTCATAGCCACCGAATCAAAGGTTATCCAGGCCGGAACGACACGATAACGACAGTCCTCTAAACTTTGCATCACATACTTTTTCGAAGAGTCGCGAGTCCGCGCACCGATCACATCCCCCACCGAACACCGATAGCTGGGGATATCAACTTTTAAACTATTGACCATTATGTGTCCATGGCATACTAACTGGCGCGCTGCTAACCGCGTCCGCGCAAAACCCAATAAATAGACCACACTATCCAATCGCATTTCCAAAAGCCGCATGAATAACTCGCTCGTTACGCCGCGCTGCGATTTCGCCACATCAAATGTCAGGCGGAACTGTTTTTCCGTCAATCCATACATATAGCGCAACTTTTGCTTTTCATTAAGCCCTGTTCCGTACTCTGAAACTTTGCGACGTAACCTCGGACCGTGAATTCCGGGAAAATACGGTTTGCGCTCAACTGCCCTACACGAAGGAAAAACTTCACAACCAAATCGTCTGTTAACTCTAGCTCTTGGACCTGTATACCGAGACATATTTTTGAAAATTTAAGATTATATTCTCCTCCGCTTACGAGGACGACAACCATTGTGCGGAACAGGTGTCGTATCCATAATCGTAGTGACAGCCAAACCTAAGGATTGTAAAGCCCGAATCGCCGCATCGCGCCCCATACCCGGACCTTTTACCCTTACATCCACTTCTTTAAACCCATGAGAAATGGCTACGCGACCCGCCTCCTGCATCACAACTTGCGCCGCATAGGCCGTCGATTTCCGCGAACCGCGAAAATTACATTTTCCCGAACTCGACCAGGAAACTACGTTGCCCTGCAAATCCGTAAAACAAATTTTCGTATTATTAAACGTCGCTAAAATGCTACAAACGCCATGGGAAATATTTTTGCTATGCTTCGCCTTGCGAATTTTCACCTCCGCTTCACCAGCGCTCAAAATATCCTGCACCGATTCTTTCGGCTTATCAGCGGCTTCAGCTACCTGCGCCGGAGATGAATTTTTTAACTCCAAATCTTCTACCATACGCTTATTTCTTTCTAATTACACCAATGGTTTTTCTCGCGCCCTTACGCGTACGGGCATTGGTTGAAGTCCTTTGACCGCGTACCGGTAGTCCGCGATAATGGCGAATGCCGCGATAGCACTTGATCGCCTGTAAACGCTTCAAATTTGAAGCAATTTCCCGGCGCAAGTCCCCTTCGACCTTCCATCCATTTTCGATTATGACGGCTGTAATTTTATTAATATTTTCCTCTGTCAAATCCTGTGCCCGCATATCCGGATTGAGACCCGTCTGTTCCACAATCAAATCCGCACGACAGGGCCCAATGCCATAAATGTACCTTAAAGCATAGGGCAATTTCTTATTATTCGGAATGTCAACTCCAATCAAACGCGGCATAATTATCTATCCTTCACAAATGTTAAGTCTTTGAAAATCATTTTTTCAATAAAGTCAAGATTTCTGGCAAATTATCCGTAATGAGTACGGTGTGCTCCCAATGAGCGGCCCACGAACCATCGATTGTACGAACTGTCCAACCATCGGGATCCGTAGAAATTTCTGCACTTCCCAACGTAAACATCGGCTCAATCGCCAAGGTCATCCCCGGCTTCAAAACAGGTCCCCGCCCCGCAATGCCGTAATTGGGAACTTGTGGCTCTTCATGCATCTTGCGACCAATACCATGACCAACCAGTTCGCGAACTATACCCAATTCATTCTCATCCGCCCAGCGCTGGATTGCAGCCGAAATATGGCCAACAGTATTTCCCGCCCTTGCGGCATTAACTCCTGCCTGTAAAGCTTCGCAGGTCACATTGATCAAATGTTGTACCTTGGGTTTTATCGTACCCATTGCAATGGTCCGCGTATTATCGCCTACAAAACCATCGACACTTACGGCAAGATCGACGCTAATAATATCGCCGTTTCGCAATATCCTCTTTTCCAACGGCAAACCATGGACAATTTCATCGTTGATGGACCAACAGCCGTAGCCCGGAAAAACTTTTTTGCCCGAACGAAATCCAAAAGTCATGCTCTTTGCCCCATGGCGATCCATTACTTCCTTCGCAAAATGATCCAACTCAGCCGTAGAAATCCCCGGAGCGACATGGGTACACACCTCATCTAATACCGCAGCTGCTACCGCCCCTGCACGGCGCATCTTCTCAATTTCTTCTGGACTTTTTATGGAAATCACAAGCAATTATTTTAATAACCAGGCTATAAAACCAACAATTAAAAGACCTGTCAAGATTAAAATTATAACTTTAATTTTCTTACAAGACTCTACGAAATCGGCAAAACTAAATCCATTTTTCATTCCACGTGCGCGAACTTTCCCTTTTTGTAAAAACCCATCGTAATTGCGCTCCAAAAGCTGTATTTCCATCTGCCGCATTGTATCCAAAATTACACCCACTGTAATAAGCGTTCCCGTTCCGCCAAAAAACATTGAAATCGTATAGGGTATACCAAAATAAATGGAAATCAGATCCGGCAACAGGGCCACTACCGTTAGAAAAATTGCTCCAGCTAGGGTTAATCGCGTCATCGAAAAGTCGAGGAAATCAGCCGTATCATTGCCCGGCCTAACCCCAGGAATATAGCCGCCATTCTTTTTCAAATCTTCTGCAATTTGCATGGGTTTGAACATAATCGATACCCAAAAATAACTAAAACATAAAATCAATATGCCGTAAATCACATAAAACATCGTCGATCCATGCATCAATGCATTCGCAATCCGTGCGCAAAATGGCACATTCCACGCTCCAGCAATATATGTAAAAATTTGCTGTGGAAACATAATCAGTGTACTCGCAAAAATAACCGGCATTACCCCCGCATAATTGACCTTTAAGGGTAGAAATGAATTCTGCCCTCCAATCATTTTCCGGCCCACAACGCGCCGCGCATACTGCACCGGAATTTTCCGCGTCGCCTGCGTCACCGCTACCATGCTGTAAATTACAACTACTAGTAGCGCCAACATTAATAATAAATGGGGTATGCCAATCGCCGCCGCCTCAGCTCCTATCGGCCGCGTAAACATCTCGATGACTTGCATCACCGCGCCCGGCAACGACGACAAAATACCAGCCGTAATCAAAAGTGATACGCCATTTCCAATGCCCAATTGGGTAATGCGGTCGCCCAGCCACGTCAAAATCATCGTACCAGCTGTCAAAATAATCGTCGAATTTAATAAAAACCAGCCGCGGCCCATAATTACGATGTCGCCGTATACGGAGCGATCGAACCCGGGAAATATCTTTTCTGGATAGTTGGAAAGCGCCAGAACCAATAACATTCCTTGTATTAAACAAATCACCAGCGTCAAATAACGCGTATATTGCGCAATCCGCTGCCGACCATTTTGTTCCCGCTGAATGCGCGCGACACTGGGCGCAACCGCTGCCAATAGTTGCAAAATGATCGATGCACTAATATAAGGCATTACGCCTAAACCGAAAACCGCACCCTTCAAAAATGCACCTCCCGTGAACATGTTGTACATGCCGACGAGACTTCCACCGGTCCCTCGCTGTGTCATGAAAAAATCGTGCAAAGGCTTAGGATCAATCCCCGGTAAGGGAATGCTCGCTCCTATGCGCGCAATAAATAACAGCGAAAACGTAAAAACAATTTTGTTACGCAATTCCTGTATTTTTAAACAATTTAAAAATGCCGAAAACATGTAAATTTACCCATTCGAAATCGATTCAACCATAGATCCACCGGCCGCTTCAATTTTTTGTTTGGCCGCCTCCGAAAATTTATCCGCGATGACTTTGATCGCTTTCGTCAATTTTCCATTTCCTAAAACCTTTATTAAACGTTCCCGTTCCTTAATCACACCGGCTTCAATTAATACGTCTCGATCGATCGCAACATGACTTTCCGCTAATTCTTCCAGTACGTCAAGATTGATACCCACAAAACGAACCTTCGAAACACTATGATTAAAACCGCGGATCGGCAAACGACGGTAATAGGGAATACCGCAGCAGCAAGGAGCCGGACTATATCCCGAACGCGCTTTGCCGCCCTTATGCCCACGCCCCGCCGTTCCGCCTAAACCGCTGCCCTGGCCACGACCACGCCGTCTCGTCGAACGATTTGTACCTACTCGAATCAAATTATGTAACTTCACCGTAAACTCCTATTCCGTATCTATTTCGCAATGCCGCAATGCCATTACCTCCCGGTACGATCGCAGTTTGTCCAACGCATCCAAAGTCGCATGTACCATTGCAAAGGGATTATTTGATCCCATCGATTTTGATAATACATCACTCACGCCCAATACTTCAAGCACCAAACGTACGCCTCCTCCCGCCACAATACCTGCCCCCGGAGCCGCAGGCCGTAGGATCACTAAACCCCCGTCGGAAGCACCGATCACATCGTGGGGAATTGTATGGCCAGCAATCGGATAGCGCCGCAAATTTTTTTTCGCCTGTTCCACCGCTTTTTTTACCGCATCCGGCGTCTCCTTTGCCTTGCCTAGACCCATACCAACGCGCCCCGCCCCATCGCCTACGACAACCAAAGCCGAAAAACTGAAACGACGCCCGCCTTTTACTACCTTGGCACAGCGATTGATGAAAATAACCTTGTCAATTAAACGATTCGCTTCCTCCTGTCGATCGGATTGTCTCATTTCCCGCGATTGCCTACTAACTTTCAAATTCACACTGCCCATAGAAATTAAAACCTCACTCCTGTATTACGCACCGAATCCGCAAAGGCTTTTACCTTGCCGTGATAGCGCTTCGTTCCCCGATCAAAGACAACTTCGCCAATCCCGGCTTCTAACGCCGCTTCACCAAAAATTTTACCAAAAGTAACGGCACCATCCGCAGTAGGTTTCGCCACCGGTACCCCATTTTTGGCAACCGTCGACCGATAAACCAATGTTCGGCCATGATTATCGTCAATGCATTGCGCATAGATATGCTTCTCACTAAAATGCAGGGATAACCGAGGACGGGAAAGGGTTCCCAATATATTTTTACGAATCCTCAGACGCCGCCGTTGCTTTATAATCTTTTTATCATCAAAATTCATAATTCTTTCCTATTTTGCAGACTTCTTTCCTTCCTTTCGCCGCACACGCTCGCCCGCAATGCGCACACCCTTGCCCTTATAGGGCTCTACCGGATAAAATCGCTTGATGTCTGCCGCTACTTTTCCGACTAAAAATTTATCCGCACCTTCGATATGAATCGCCGTACCATCTTTCACCGTTACCTTGACGCCATCCGGAATGGAATACAGTACCGGATGCGAATAACCCAATGCTAAATCTAAAACATTTCCCTTTAAAATAGCTTTGAAACCGACACCCTGAATTTCCAAATCCTTTGCGTATGGCTTCTGTACTCCCTGCACCATATTATTAATGATGGCACGGACCGTACCGTGCATCGCAGCGGCATGGCGGGAACTATCCCTCGGGAAAACTCCAATGGTACTTCCGTCGAATTTGATCTCGACCACGTCGCTAAAAGACTGGGATACCGCCCCAGCTGCACCACTTATGGAAACGCTTCCACCGGCTACCGTAACCTTAACCGCGCCGGGAATAACAATGGGCAATTTTCCGATTCTACTCATGATTTCCTCCTACCAAACCTTACACAGTAATTCGCCGCCCACATGACTCTGTTTCGCATCGCTGCCCGACAAAATCCCCTTCGGCGTCGTCAAAATACATATCCCTAAATTATTGTACACGTTCGGAATCGCAGCGCAATTATAATATAGGCGGCAACCGGGACGACTACAACGGACCACACCGCTAATCACCGGCATATCATTGACATATTTCAAATTCAAAGAAATTTCCTTCACCCCCGGACGTACTTCCCTAACGGAATAATCCAGAATAAAACCATTTTTCTTTAAAACCTCTGCCAAATTAGCCCTAACATTCGAAGCGAACGCCGAACAACTCTGTTTTCTAGCCGTATTCGCATTGCGAATAATTGTTAAAAAATCTCCAATCGTATCCATTATTTTACCACGAAGCCTTTACCACACCGGGAATTTTACCGAAAGAAACCAATTCGCGAAGCTGAATTCTCGATACTCCAAACTTGCGATAGTAGGCACGCCCCCTGCCTGTGATGGCACAACGGTTGCGCACGCGCACCGGCGACGAATCGCGGGGCAACTCCGCCAACTTGCGGCCCGCTCTAAAAAAATCCTCGTCCGTCGTTTTGGGATCTTTTAAAATTTTCTTCAAAGCATTGCGTCGGACTGCAAACTTTGCAACGAGCATATGCCTCTTTTCGTTTCTTTTAACTACGGAAATTTTTGCCATAATACACCTAACTAAGTACTTTTCTTTCTAAACGGAACTCCTAACAATCGCAATAGATCACGTCCTTCTTCGTCCGTTTTCGCCGACGTGACAAATGTAATATCCATTCCAATAATTTTTCGCTCCTTACCAATGGATACTTCTGGAAAAATGGTATGGTCAACCACGCCCAATGTGTAATTCCCACGGCCATCAAATTTATTGGAAACACCGCGAAAGTCGCGAACAGCCGGCAGCGCAATCGAAACTAGTTTGTAAAAAAAATTATACATACCGTTGCCGCGCAGCGTCGCCTTAATTCCATTGGGCATTCCCTTGCGTAACTTAAAATTCGAAATGCTTTTTCTCGCCTTAACGATAACCGGTTTTTGGCAACAAATCGCGGCGATATCCCGCTCGACCTCGACAATAAAATTCTTCTCCCAATCCGCTCCAATGGCCGAATTGACGACAATCTTTTCCAGACATGGAATCAAATGCCTGTTTCCATAGCCGTGAAGTTTCGCCAGCTCGGGCGATACCGTTTCCAAATAATACTCCTTTAAAACTGATTTTTTCACTTTACCTCCCCTTGAGATCGAAGCCTAGGGCAACTCCCAAAAGTTTAAATTTTATTAATTTCTTTTTCGATCAAAATCAACAACTTTCATAACATTGGAATAGTGAATACTACTCTCACGCTCCACTTCACCACCTTCGGGGTGGTTTTGATCCTTCTTTATATACTTTTTCCGCAAACCTACACCTTCGATAATGACCCGACAGGAATCGCGCAACACTTCTAAAATTTTTCCGCGACTTCCCTTGTGCGAACCGGAAATCACAACCACTTCATCATTCTTCTTTATTTTATATTTCATAGAACCTCCGGCGCTAGGGAAATAATTTTCATAAAATTTTTCTGACGCAACTCGCGGGCAACGGGACCAAAAATGCGACTCCCCTTCGGATTCTTTTTATCGTCGATAATCACACAGGCGTTGTGGTCAAAACGCAAATAACTCCCGTCCTCCCGCGCAATGGGTGCCGCTGTCCGAACGATTACCGCACGGGCTACACTTCCCTTTTTCACCATCGCCTCGGAAATACTCTGCTTGATCGCAACCACGATGATATCTCCAATTCCAGCCGTGCGCGTATTTTGACCAAGACGACGAATCATCATCGCCTTTTTGGCCCCCGTATTATCCGCGACATCCAATATGCTCTGCTGCTGCAACATAAAAACTCCTATTTCTAAGCGGACATCTGCTCCATAATGCGCACCACACGCCAACGCTTCAACTTACTCAGCGGCCGCGTCTCCATAATCTCAACCCTGTCACCGACACAACACTCATTTTTTTCGTCATGCACGTGCAAAACCGTTTTGCGCCTGACCTCTTTGCGATAGAGCGCATGGGGAACTTTATAGAAATAAATCACCTTCAAACTCTTATCGCCCGAACGTCCCGCTACAACGCCCTGTAAACTTTTCCTAAAACTCCGCTGCTCCATGGCCAATACACTTTTACTTATTACAACCTTTGCAAGTTTTTTGTCGCAAAAAAGTTTTAATTTTTGCAATTTGCTTCCTCAGTAAAGGAATCATATGCGGTTTATCGAGTCGCGAAGAACACTTTTGCATGCGCAAATTAAAAAGCGATCGCCCTGTTTCCTTTAAACTATGCGCCAATTCCTGCGGTGACTTCTCTCTAAAGTTTTCCATACTTAATTGCTCCAACTCCTGCTACGATTTTTCTTCAAAATTTTCCATATTAATATTGTTCCAATTCCTCACGGCTCACAAAACGGCAGCGAAAGGACAATTTGAAATCCGCCAGACGGAAAGCTTCCCGTGCCAAAGTCAATGGTACACCCGCTAACTCGAAAAGAATGACACCCGGTTTCACCGCCGCTGCCCAGTATTCAACGGCACCTTTTCCTTTTCCCATGCGCGTTTCTGCCGGCTTTTTCGTCACCGGTATGTGCGGAAAAATGCGGACCCATAGCTTGCCCTTCCGCTTTAAATGGCGCGAAATTGCCACGCGAGCGGCCTCAATCTGCGACGCCGACATACTGCCGCGATCCAAAGA
>JAITAG010000011.1 GCA_031284265.1 Puniceicoccales bacterium
AGCAGGGAATAGCCGATATAGTAAACGCCCGAAAATTGCCCCACCGTAGCGGTATCCATATGAAACCGTAGTATGATATCATCTAGCATAACACTGGGCATAACGCGCAGAATATACTGATAAGCGTAGAAGAGGGAAGCCACCATCCACATGGTGGTGGCCGTTGTTATTGTTTTACGAATATTAGACATAGTAGCAGTACCTACTACGCCAAAATGCGTAAAGTCAATACTATATTATACTTTTTTTGATTTTTTTTAGCCCAACCCAAAAAGAACGAAAACTTCTTTATAAGATAGTCCCGGGATCTAGGAACAGAGTCGGCGCAGATCGATAATGCTATGGCTAATTTTCCCTTGGAGTAACGTATAAATATCGGAACCCGTAGGCGGTGGAATTGATAAATCCTGCTCAATGGCAAAATGGTATTGATCACCCCGTTTTTCGTAGAGTGCGCAATACACCGGATAGTTCGCATCTTTCCCGTGCATAATATTGCTCAGCGTTGTCATTTCTTTCGCCGTTTCTACGGTCGTCGGATAGGGAAAATTAATATTATGGACCACATTATCCGTAGTTTTCGCGATAATTTCCGCGTATTGTACCGTTTTTTCAACGGCCCTATCGATACTTTCCATGAGGCCTTCGTGGGCGAGAAAATCGATTTTTTTTTGAATATATTGCTTATCCTGGCCCGGTAAACACTGGGAAACGGCAATGGATGGAATGCCAAAGGCAGCGCCCTCTATGGCTCCTCCCACCGTACCGGAACTAAAAATCATAGGAATGGACGTATTGACCCCCCAATTGATACCGGAAATGACGAGGTCGGGACGCTTCCCCTCCAACCAATACGCGAGCGCTAGATTGACGCAATCCAATGGCGTACCATCGACTGCCCAGGCCGTACACCCGAGATCTTCGAACGGCGTAACGGAAATATTACGCGTTAGGCCACATGCTCGGCCGACTCCACTTTGTTCCGTAGCCGGCGCGGAGACATAGACCTCCCATTTTTTTCCCATTAACGCACGAGCTAAGCGCTGCAGTGCTTCAGAATGAATGCCATCGTCATTCGTTAAAAGAACTCTCATCGCTATTTACTATGAACGAAATCAAAGAAAACTCAAGATCAGATTTTTCAAGATCAAAAATTTTGAAATTTTATGTTTTTCTTTGTCTAACCCGTTGATCCGCTGATTTTCTGGCATGAAATTTTTCGATAAAAAGCTTGACATCGAAATTTTTTAATATCATCTTGCTGGGTTATTAACGATTATGAGAAAGCATAGTATTAGCATAAGTATTATAGGTTTCTTTTTTCTATTTGGAAGAGGATTTTGTTCGGAAATGGAAGATGCGCGTCGAGAAGCGAAAGAATTTACCTTTCTGATGCAAGAAACTGACAATCCATTGCAGAAGCACCCTCCCGTTCCAGCGAAAATATCTACTCGTCCAAGGCGAAATTTTCCTCCTCTAGCGCAAGCTTCCGGCAAGGGATGGCAGGAATACATTGATCAGCAAACGCAAGAGATTGCTCGCCTAAGGCAAGAATTTGCCGACCTAACACAAGGCCCCGATAATCCATGGGGCCGACACTTTGGTCTTCGGGCGCAAGAACTTGAACGTTTGGCACGAAATCTTGCTACCTTCGAACAGGATGGTATAAAAAGCGAAGCAATAGCATATAGCCAAAGAATTGCTAGAGATGTAGCATCCTATAAATATTGCAAAACCGTCGACGAAGCCGCTCTGTTTAGTAGCGCAATTGAGAACTCCCAAAAGATGGTAGATGATTTTTTTGTTCAATCTTCGGTAGATTTACTCTTAAAAGAATTGAGCAAATTTTCTGAAGATCTTTCTACTTTTTCACGCGATATCCCTGGAGGCGAGCCCAAAAGCCATATTTTCACTTATGAACATACAATAGAGGAAGTGCTCAGCAAAGCCAAAGACGCCGTAATTCCTACGTTATTTGAACCATTTTTACTAAAACATGGCGATCCGCTTTTGGAATTTACAGCACTAACAACGACAACGGATGATGTGACACTGCCCACGTTCGTCTATTTTTCACCCCAAGAAGACGGAGAAGCAAAATTACCCTGCGTCGTTTGGATACACGGCGGAGGTATGCATGACAGCCTAAACAATGGCAGCAGTTTCGTCTTACACATTGAAGCTCCGGATCAGGCCCCACCCAATATGGAGGGTATTCTATCCTGGCTTAGAAGCAATATGTCCTCAGGACTTCAGGCCTTGGCCAGATTTTTAGCCGCCAACGGCGTAGCTTTCGCAACCGTTGAATTCGACCCCAAAGCAGGTAAAAGCAATGTTTGCAAGCAAATTATGGATCAAGTGGAGGCAATTAAAGGGTTGTCTTATATTGATCCCGATCAAATGATTCTCTGTGGACACAGCCTAGGTGGGTATATTTTATCCCTATTGGTTGCCAATTATCATGAATTTTTAAGGGATAATTTCAAAAGTATAGCCTTTGTATCGCCCCTATTCAATGAGGCCTGGGGCGCAGTTAACTTTCAAGATTCGGATTACTTGGGTGGCAATCAAAACCAATCTTGCTTTCCCAACTTTGCCATCCCGGATGGGGAAGCGCATCTTCGTGGCGTGTTAATTGACGGTAAACAAATAATGGATGTCACCATAAGCGAGATTCTATATCATAAAGTGCCAGAGGCAAGGCGTATTCTTCAATTGACATATCCTTTTTCGCCGACCATTGGAATTGGCGATGAAGAATTGAGACCCAAATTGGCATCACTCCCTCCAGTATTCATTCTCCAGGGAACAGCCGATAGCAACACCCTTCCGGCAACGCAGGCCGCAACATTTGCTTGGAGATTAAAAGGAATGAAACTGCCCAATTGGCTGATGTTAGCTTATCCGAATGCATCGCATCTCCCCTACCGATTGTTAGCTTATGCCGGTAATCCTCCCTCCCTGGAAGGGTTTAAACAAATGCTTTCCGATACTTTACAAATAGCACAATTTTCCGGCATCTTACAAATAGCACAACTTCCAAACATCTCACAAACATTACAACTTTCCAATGATCCGCCAATGGCACAATTTTTCGTTAACTTACAAAAAGCACGGATTTTCGATGCCGTCCGAATGGCACAATCTTTCAATGAAACCCAAGTGAAACAACTTTCCGATGCCATCCGAGAAGCACGACTTTTCGATGATACCCAAGTGACACGGCTTTTCGATGCTTTCCGATGGGCACAAACAGAAATTACGACTAGGGGTACTCAAGACTTCATCACCCTATCTAACGGGCCAGCGCCGGTATACGACTTAAATGGCGAAAAACACCCAATGAGATCCTTTGCCGAACATTCTTTCTTTTTACGCCTAAGGGAAGACAATGAAACGGAATGGGTACCTTTTAAAGAAACGGAATTTGGCAGGGAAATTTTGGACGCAATGGCACCAATGGATATGCCTTCAGGACCTCCTGCGAGGGAAGAATAGAATAAAAGAATAGTTTTTCAATAAAGGCCGAAACTTTTTTCGTTTTGGCCTTTTTTATTTTACAGCGAAAAAGGCTCCGAACCGGAAAGGCTCAGGTTGAGGATTTTAAAATTTTGATAAAAGCATCCCGGAAAATCGCGGATTCGCCGTAGCAATGTTGCGGGAATGATGCCATCAGATGGGTCGAAGAATATTCAGGCGCTCCAGCAATGCGGAAACAAAACGCTCTTCCCTTGTAATGTCAATATCTTAACGAAATCCTGATAAAATATTTCAATTAAGTTGACATATAAATAGCGATTTATAGCATAATATCCACTATGGATATCAAATTAAAATTATGCATTACGAGTTCATTATTACTGAATATTATCCCATGTAATATGTCAAAGCTGAACGGCGCTTCCCCACTAAGTAGCCCATTTTCAGAGACTTACATTAACAATCTCACGGTCGATGACGTAAAAGAATGTAGAACCATCGATCAAGCGGCCAGATTTAGTCAATTGATTGAAAATTTCATTTCTGATGCGAGACAATATTTATTGGATCGAGAATGGCGTAATGGGCAACAAAAGCAATACGATATGAATAAAAAAAAATTTGACACTTTAAATAAAGGACTTACCGCTCCAAGTGAAGAACTCGCCACAGATGAAAAACTCGTTGCCACAAAAAAAGAATTAGAGAAAATACAAGGTCAATTAAACCGATATCAGACAAATATTGCCAATGCGAATACAAGAATCCCAAAAGTGAAAGAACAGATTGAACGCATAGCGGGACACCCAATTGGAGAAGGTTGGGAAGGCCTTGAAAAGGCCTTTGATAAACTCAAATTGAAAAATGTCGATTCCATAAAATCCGAAGCAGTTACTCTGTCCACCGATGATGAAAATATTACGTGCTATGTGTATTCCCCGCAACACGGTACGAAAACACCCCCATATCCTTGCATCGTTTGGCTACACGGCGGTAGCGTTAAAATTAGGAATAACTGCCGGTACTCCAATCCGAATCAACTCGATATTTCTTGCGATGATTTCGTGAAATCAGTCTACAATTTTACCCCAGGACTTCAAGCTTTGGCGCGCTACTTAGTTCAAAATGACGTAGCCTTTGCTACCATCACCATCAAAGGAAAAGATGGCAAAGGCAATGTCCGGAAACAACTCAAGGACCAAATCGAAAAAATTAAAGAACTAAGTTATATCGACAGAACTAAAATGGCTTTCATAGGCCACAGCAACGGTGGACATATTGTATCACAAATGATTGCCAATGAACACGAATTTCTTAACGAGAATTTTAAACTCGGTATCGGCCTCGCCTCGGCCTATATCAACGAATCTTGGGGAGATGCAGGCATTACAGATCCATCATTATTCGACTCATTCAATAAAGATGCTTTTAAACATGCCGCACCCGACGATGTTCCTGAAGGAATTGATTGCAACAGTTCCATTAACACATTCCAAGGCGAACAGGCAAAATATGTTTATAAATACGTCCATCCCCTTTCCATTACAAGCGGTATGGGTCAGAAAATTTTAAAAAGAATTTTTGATAAATTTACAATTCCTGTGTTTTTATTCGTCGGACTAAAAGACTATAACACGGCTCCAACGACACAAAATGGAACCGTTGCTTGGCTACTCAAAGAAATTGGATTCACAAATTGGTGCACCTTCGCCTATGAAGAGGCAGCCCATAGCCCCCATCGCATACAATCCGTAAATACAAACGAAAATATTCCCGATGGGAAAGTGAAAGCGTTTCAAAATATGTTCAGCGATATCCTGTCGATTGGAAAAGGAAAGCCAAACTGGGGCACACAAAACCTAGATATTTTCAATAAAGATGAAACGGTAAAAAAACATTCACCATCGGCAAGATTCTTGCAATTTGATAGGGTTAACAAAACACAAATAGAATTCAAAGATACCAAATGCGGAAAAGATATTTTAGGCATAAAAGATATTTCGTACGTAGAAGATATTCTGACCGCAGAAGATATTCTGACCGCAGAAGATACTTTGACCGTATAACATACATTGATTGAGAAAAGCCAAGGACCTCATTTCTTTGGCTTTTTAAATTTAGGTGGAGGATTTTAAAATTTTGATAAAAGCATCCTGGGGAATCGCAATTTTTCCGATCTGTTTCATTTTTTTCTTGCCCTCCTTCTGCTTCTCCAGGAGCTTACGCTTTCGCGTAATG
>JAITAG010000055.1 GCA_031284265.1 Puniceicoccales bacterium
CACTGCGCGATGCGCAGCGCCTCGGCCAAAAAGTCAGGGCCCGCCCGCGGCGAAGCCGCGGGCGGGCCCTTTGGGCCCTGCGGGCCTGTTCCCCGGGCGTTGCCCGGGGAACAGGCCCGAAGGGCCCAAATGGCCCGCCCGGCGCGAAGCGCCGGGCGGAGGTTTCCCTCTGCGGCCCAGCCAGGCGAAACATTCGCCTGGCTGGGCCGCAGGACGAGGTCAAGGAATCCGCGACTCCTTGCGGAAGTCCAGAGGGCGGAGCCCTTTGGACATCTTCTTTAAATTTTCGCCATACTTTACAATTCCATCGACTAATCCTTGGATAATTTTTTTCTGAGAATTAGCATCTGTTAATTTTCTGGCTTCCGCATCGTTACTTATGAACCCAAGTTCCACCAAAATCCCCGGACATGTAAGGGGTTTGAGCACAGCAAATTCAGCCATTTTAATACCGCGATTAGTAAAGCCAGTTGCTTCCACAAGGACGGAGAGTACGGAATATGCCGCGATTAAATTCCAGGGATCGAAGGCATTTCCGGAAAAAAATTTTCCCCGCCTAAGCGTGAAAATTTCTATACCTTGGGCCGATGAATTCGTCGCGGAATTTATATGTAAGCTTACAAACAAATCCATATTCCTAGCCTTCGTTGGTCGGTCTCTCAGCTCCACAAATCTATCGGAATCGCGCGTCAATATTATCGTATATCCTTTTTCATTCAGCTTCGATTTAAGCGACATCGCAAGTGATAAGGTCAATACCTTTTCTGAAATATTTAAACGGGTATTGATCGCCCCGGGATCCTTTCCACCATGGCCCGGATCTAAGACGATGGTTTTTAACGCCGGTGTTTTTTCAGTAATTAAATTAATCGCCAGTAAGGGAACCAAAACTTTCAAATAATCATCGTAACTGACGAGTACACCTCTAAAGCCGAATTTCAGCCCATGGAGTAAATAAATTTTTGTACTCTGGTAATGAATATAGTCCTGACCGGCGGTCAATTGTACCGTTGCTCCGCCCTTTGTAATTATCACAGACCCCTTGCCATTATCGGACAAAACACTACATCTTAATGACTTGTTAATATCGTCCAAGGCGAGGTAGCGGACGCCGCCCAAAATTACAAATGGATTTATTGCAATATTTTTTTTCTCCAGAACAACGGGACTATTTCTGGTCGTATATTTTGTCAATTGACAAAAATCTAAAACATTTGTTGGTTTTTCAACCCGGGTAATCTCTAAATGTTTTCCTAAAATCGTCCCGCCAAAAACTTTAGGACTAAACGGAGCAAATGTTCCGAGGAAATAGCCTAAAAATCGGAAAAAAATGTTTCCGTTGACACCCCTTAGCGCATATCGTTCTCTCCATTGTTTCAACATCAAAGTACCGTATTTTTTAAATTATCTTCGGCATCGGACTGGGAGTGCTGCCTTTGTCTTAGGCTTTTCGCAGGGGAATAGGTCGCAACGATATTGCGCCCGACTAACTTCGCTTCCGCATCCAAAGTCGCATAATTAGCGAGACCTGCCGTCACTTTTTGTACGAGTTCGAAACCCAGTTGGGTTTGATCTAACTCGCGTCCCTTAAAAAAAACGGAAATTTTTACCTTATTGCCATCGCTCAGAAACTCAATGATGTGACGCAACTTGGTCTCGTAGTCGTGCGTTTCCGTACAAAAACGAAACTTAACTTCCTTTACTTTAACAGCGGACGCCTTACTTGTTTTTTGTTTTTTCGTCGTCTCATACTGGTACTTGCCAAAATCGAGAATACGGCACACAGGTGGTACGGCGTGAGGGCTAATTTCGATGAGATCAAGACCGACGCGGCGAGCTTTATCGCGGGCCTCGTCGATGGAAACGATACCAATCATATTCCCTTCGGCATCAATGAGGCGCACCTCCGGAGATCGAATCCGATCATTGCAGCGGATAAAAGGACTTTTTTGCGTCTTTGCATGGTTACGATTGGGTCGATTATTTGCCATTAACAGTATTTTAGAATTACTACTGTGGAAAATAAAATATGCTTTTCAACCTTTTTCAAAGTATTCGCCCCCAAAAATATCGATTAGTAAATACATCCCTATTAAAAAAAATACGACAAACATTTTATTTACGACTTGACAAAGGCCATGCATTGAAAATGGTGAGCAATGTATGTGTTGGGGTTGTAGCTTAGCTGGTAGAGCGCGTCGTTCGCAACGACGAGGTCGTCGGTTCGAATCCGATCAACTCCACCAAGTATCCCACTACGTCTCTATTCATCCTTTTAATGGCTTTTTCCTCACAGTATGGCAATAAAATCATTTTCGGATAGAACAAGTGCCTTTATCCATACCCTAAAGTTTCCTAGCCAAAAAATCACTCCCAATGGTCGTATAATACCTCATTTGGTATCCCTAAAAAATTATTCCCACGCTCCATCTCCAATAAAACCCCAATGAACCGATGTCGAAATGACCTTCAATTAGCCCACTTTCCAGCCTCCCCAATAAAAAAATACTCCAATCTTTAATCGTTGACTCGCAAAAATCTTATCATTCAATCTGCCCTATCCTCGCCACAAACGATGAACCCCTATTACCTCACTACAATTCTTTTCAGCGATTTATGCCTAAAGGAACTGTTCAATGGAAAAATTTATGGCCGGGAAAATATACCACAGTCGGGACCCTTTATCGTCGCCTCCAACCACCTAAGCCACCTCGATCCTCCTTTTATCGGTGCAGCATTTCAAAAACGTGAGCTCATGTTTCTCGCCCGAAAAACACTCTTTAAACCCGGCTTTTGGAACTGTTTACTCTCCCATATCAATGTCATCCCCGTCGATAAAGAAAATGTCGCCGATATCAGCGCGATCAAAAAAGCACTCGCGTTCCTTAAAAATGGACTCGGCGTGGCCATTTTCCCCGAAGGTACACGATCGCTGGATGGTAATTTCGGAATAGCACAACCCGGTATTGGATTTATCGCGTGTAAAAGCCAGGCCCCCGTAATTCCCGTCCGTATCTTCGGTACATATGAAATTTTAAAAAAATACTCAACCATTCCCGATATCCGCCAACAATCTGATATCGTCATCGATAAACCCTTGTTCCCTAAACAATACGATCGCTTCCAGTCTGAGAAAGAACGCTACTCACTCACAGCTCATTATATCTTAGAACAAATTAAACAAATTCAAAAACCTCATCGCAAACTTTCCCTAAGGGCTACTCGCCCTTAGCATCCCCGCCAGGGGATCCATCCCCTGGACCGGGGGTTCCGGCCTATTCCCCGGGCAACGCCCGAGGGACAGGCCCGAATGGCCCCAAGGGCCCGCCCGCGGCGAAGCCGCGGGCGGGCCTGACTTTTTTGCCGAAGCGCTGCGCAACGCGCAGCACTTCGGCCAGGGTAAATAGAGGCCCGAAGGTCTTTACGGCCAATCCATGCGAAGTTATCGCATGGATTGGCCGTAAAACAGGTCAAGGAGTCCATGACTCCTTGCGGGGTATGGGGCGGAGCCCCATGGACAACCGCCCAGAGGGCGGAGCCCTCTGGGTAATCCCTCTGGGCAAAAAAGAGATTGCGTTTTGAAAAATAAGTACAGTTTTTTGGGAAATATGGCGAAAGTCTATCGATATTTAATTACGGGAACCCATGGATGTGGGAAGTCGACGCTGTCCCATCGCATTTGTTCGGAGCTGAAAAAAAGCGGCTACAATGCGATTGTTTTAAGTGAAACGGCGAGGGAGTCGCCCTTTCCAATCAACCGGGGGCAGACGGTGGATTCGACGCTTTACATTGCGTTGAAGCAGGCGGTTAAGGAACTGGAGGCGATTGCGCACGGCTATCAACATTTGGTATTGGACCGTGGCGTATTGGATTCTTTTGTCTATTCGGAGGCAACGCGTCGGGAAGAAATTTCTGAGGTTGAGGTGGGCTTACGGGAAGCGTTTAGGCTATGGACGAGTGGGTACGATGACATTATTTTTGTAAAAAGCGAGGGCAATGATACGTTGCAAGCCGATGGAGTACGGGATACGGACATGGAATTTGCGCAAAAAATAGAAGATTTGTTTGAACGTTTACTGATGGAAAATTTTGGTAATCGGGTACGTGTGCTGACCTATGGCGACATGTTGAACAGTAGGATACGCATAGGGGATAATGGTAAAATTTATTTAGATTACGAGCGACACTATGAATTGGTCTCCTGAAAATTTAACGCAAATTATTTTATGGATCGTGATGATCGTTGCGCTATTGGGATCGTACTACAATGCGACGATGCGCCTTAAATTGAGTTATGTGCTATGGTTATTGACCAATGTGGTTTTAGTGTGGCATAATTTTTGCATCGGTGAGCGGCAGCAATGTATTTTGTATGCGGTATATTTATATACGGCGGTTATTGGCATTAAAAATACGATTCGCCAGAAAGGTTGGCTATCGCGGACCACGATTGGAGGATGAAGATTATCCGTTAGAGATGGGTAAGCGTAAGTAGTTGAGAAGATCAAGTATTGGGATTTATTCGGTTTTAGTTGGCGTAGGAATTGCGCTCCGTCGAAGATTTTTGATCCGGTTAAATTGTTGATCCCTGTGAGTGTTGGAAAATTTTTTTTAATTTAAGGTTGAAATTATTACCTTGAGATAGCGTTAAAAATTTCTAAGCCATGGATCTATGGCGGAAGTTGCGGAGTACCAAGGGCTTGGAATGGATCAGATTTTAAACCTGTGCAAGCGGCGGGGGATTATTTTTCAATCCTCGGAGATTTACAACGGCGTAGCAGGATGCTTTGACTATGGGCCATTGGGTGCTGAAATTAAGAAAAATATCAAAAGCATTTGGTGGCAGGACATGGTCCATCGGCGCGGTGATATCGTCGGTCTCGACTGTTCAATCATCATGCATCCCGATGTTTGGAAAGCTTCGGGGCACGTGGATGGATTTTCCGATCCGCTAGTGGATTGCAAAGTATCCAAAATGCGCTACCGTGCCGATCAACTCTATTTCGCCAAGGTAGTCGTTGCAGATGAGACCATCGGCTACGTATCGGTTTTAGAGGATGAGAGGATGCAGTCCGCGGCGGAAGATCAGGCGCAGGATTTGAAGCGGAAACAGGGAAAGCAGGGGACGTTGGGAGCAATTATTTTACAACCATACACGGAGGCTAAGCCGGATGAGTATGCGCTAATTCCGTCGCCGGCGACGGGTAAGCCGGGATCTTTAACGGCGCCGCGGGCCTTTAATTTGATGTTTCAAACCCATCTCGGAGCGGTGGTGGATGATTCTTCGGTGGCCTATTTGCGGCCGGAAACGGCCCAGGGAATGTTTGTTAATTTTAAAAATATTTTAAATACTCATCGGGTTAAATTACCCTTTGGAATTGCGCAAATGGGGCGATCCTTCCGCAATGAGATTACGCCGAGGAATTTCATTTTCCGTTCCCGGGAATTCGAGCAGATGGAGATGGAATTTTTTATTCAGGACGATGCGGATTGGGAGGGGTGGCATCAGTATTGGGTGAAGACGCGATTCGAGTGGCTAAGGAGCATAGGATTGCGGGAAAATTTATTGGGGTTAGATGTCCATCGCCCGGAGAAATTGGCCCACTATTCCCGGGCATGCACGGATATTACGTTCCACTATCCCTTTGGAATACAGGAATTGGAGGGGATTGCGGCGCGGGGGAATTTTGATCTAACGCAGCACCAAAATGCGAGTGGAAAAAATTTGGAATACTTCGATGAGCAGCAAAATCGGAGCTACTTGCCCCACGTCATCGAGCCGGCCATTGGCGTCGATCGTTTATTTTTAGCGGTATTGTGTTCGGCGTACGGCGAGGAGGAAGTGGAGGGTGAAACGCGTGTGCTATTGAAGTTGCATCCGCGGGTTGCTCCAATTAAAGCGGCCGTATTACCATTGGTTAAAAATCGTTCCGAACTGGTTGATTTGGCGAAAAATTTATGTCAAAAATTGTCAAAAACACACCATGTGCAATACGATGAAAGTGGTGCCATTGGCCGCCGCTATCGCCGCATGGATGAGATTGGTACGCCCTATTGCATTACGGTGGATTTCGAATCGCTTGAAAATGGAACATTCACGCTCCGCGA
>JAITAG010000013.1 GCA_031284265.1 Puniceicoccales bacterium
GTAAGAGGCATCGGGGGAGGAGTGTTCGATGGAGTGAGTTTTGAGAATAAGCAAAATGGTACGGATTTATACAGGTTCATGGTCAATTTGCGCCTTCTTCTCCCCGAGATATTTGCATCCCAATTGTTACCCGAGGCGCTGCGGAATATCGATTCTTTTCTGTGGCTCGATTCCGATTTAATCGTATATGGAAATTTATCCGATTTATGGACAATCGCCGCAGCACATCCCAATCAGCGAATGATCGGAGTCGATCTGCATTATGATCACAGTAATCCGAACTATCTAGCAGTTGCTGAGGAAGTTCCTATGGAATTAGAAGCTTCTTCCACAATCAGCGGTGGCGTGGTATTTTGGGATATAAGACAAATCATAGAAGACTGTCGTGCAATCCGTAGAAATGTATTTGCAGATACAATTTCCCAAATTATTGATTCACGTCTGGATGAGATGGGTCTCTCTTTGTCGGATGGGCAATCAGCTGCTGGCATATACAATTACAGCACCGAGGAACCTGTTTTCACAAAATATGCCTATGAAACTTTGCGACGTTCAGCTCCTAACGAACCATTCTGTTGGTTTCCCTTAGCATATAACGTGGCGAAGATTAGCCATCTTCCGTTTTTTGAGGGCAAAACTGACGACATAGTCATATTTCATTGGGATAGTATGATCAAGCCTTGGGATTTTCGGGCCACGGTCCTACGCCCAGACTATCTTTATACGCCCCAAGCGGTGAAGCTTTTTAAAAAGCAAGTTCGTTCATGGATAGGTATTGCCGAAGAGTTAAATTGTGCTATTAAAGTCAGGGTTACATTTTAAACGTCGCTTTCGCGATCATCGTGGCATATATTTTAAAAGCGAGGTCGAGGAGTCCACAACTCCTTGCGGGAGTCCAGAGGGCGTAGCCCTCTGATATGTTGCTTTTTTCTCTGGAAGGAGAATTTATTTTTTATGGATTAAAAAAAAACTGCTTGACGGGTTCTGAAATAGCGTCAAAGCTGGAGGGTAGAGGGCGGGAGCAAGCGACACGTTTTAAAATTAGGGCCGCGACTTTATAAGAGTTCTTGTGAAATTGTCAATGTTTTAATGTTTTATTTATAGAATAATCCTGAATGGTGTCAGATCTAATGTTGCACTCGCTTCGCAATTTATTACTTTTGAAAAGCATTAGAATTGGAATGTCTCATTGGTTGAAATTTATGTCACTTATTTTCATCTTTTTGGTGGGATGTCGACAAAATTTAGACGATGAGCTGGAGGATAATATCAATGAACGCATGCTAGAGGCCAAAAATTGTATTGCTGATCATCGCCCCAGGGACGCCATTAAAATTTTAGAAGAGGGCGTACGTATTCATGGCAATGTTTCAGAAATTACCGAGTTATTGGCTCATACGCACCTATTGATAGGGGATGATGAACTCGCTGCATTTTACTTTGAGCAAACGGCCAGTTTATCGGATCTGCATTATCATTGCTATCTGAAGGCTGCGGAAATTTACGAGAAAATGAAGGACTATGAGCAAGCGCTATTGTGTTATCGGTTATATCTGGACGTATTGCCCGAAGACAATGAGGTACAAATTAAGTATGCCATTGCATTTCAATGCAATGGGCAGAAAAAAAAGGCTTTGGAGATTTTGGTTTGCTATGCCGAGGGATCCGTTGAAATTCATAATCGTGTAGCTGCCTTATTCTTCAGTTTTAAAAATTATATCCAAGCCCGCAACTGGTACCTTTCGGCACTGACGATGGATAAAAACAATTTATCGGCCCTAGGTGGGCTTTGGGAGATCAATTTATTATTGGGGAATTGGAATGCTTTATTAGAAGTTGGCACAAAATTACTTGCTCTCGGGAAAAATTTTTTGAAGGGCATTTCCATTTCGGATATGGTCGATGCTATCAAGATATTTCAAAAGACGTCCAACGAATTAAAAAATGTGGATTTAAATTTAAAAAAAATCACCTTACCCATATTGAGTACGGATGAAGCGAATGCTTCCGTATGGGGGGAAGGAAGTGTCATATTTCAAGAGACTCATACTGCGGAAACTGGTGTGACGAAGCAGGAAAAAATAACGGTACTAAATGGGGAAGTCGAAAAAGCTCGTCTGCGAGGTGATTGCGAAGAAGCGATTTCTATGCTATGGAAAATACTCAGCGTGGACAGGAGAGATGTGAAGGCTTGGGTTGAACTTACGGAATGTCTTCAGAAGGTGAACCGATACGCAATCGCGGAGATGGCAATTCAAGAAGCGATCAAATTTAAGCCGGAATGTGTTGATTTTTACATGACGTATCTGGACATCGTTTTGTGTACGCACAGCAGTGCGGATTATATACGCCTTTTAAAAGACATAAAACACAGATTTCCCAAAAATCCGGAAATTCGATTGCGGTGGGCAAGTGCCCAGGAAATATATATGGATGATGCGGTGGGGGCGAAGCATTCCTACGAGAAGTTTTTAAATTTAGCGCCCACCAATCATCCGGAAATTTTGAGGATAGAGCATCTCTTACAAGCCTATGGAAAAGAGGAAAACGATGGAAAAAAATGAGGAACGACAGGCGCGCTATCGGCGGATTAAATTTATTAAAAAATTTCTAAAATACGCACCGCGGCGCGATAATATCCATCGCTATCCGATTTTGAAGTATTTTGCGGCAGCGGCTAAAAAGCGGACCTATTTGTGGTCATTTCGGGTAACGGAGGTGGTACCGGCGTTATATGCGGGATGGATATTGACATTGGTACCGGTGATGTCGATACAAATTGCAATTGCCTGTGTTTTATCCTTTTTATTTCGGGCGAATATCATGATTTTGGTAGTTTTACAATTTGTTTCTACGCCATTTACGGTACCTTTTTTGTGGTACGTTGCCTATAAAGTGGGTGCATTTTTCGTGAGCAAATTGGGTACAGAGGAGGTACAAGCGATCAAGCAGTCCTATGAGCAGGTAGGGTTTGAGAAAATGGGCGATTTTTTTACCCATGGGGAGCAATGCATGCGTTGGTTTTTTACGACGACCCTCGGCGGCATTATTTTAGGTGTCATCATTGGCCATTGCAGTGCCCTAATTTATAAGTATTTTGCACACCGATACAGTACCAAACGGGTCGATGGTAAAAATTTATAAAAATTTTATTAATAATACCCAACAGAGGCAAATAGAAGTATTGCAGTTAGAGTATCACGGGTTGAGCATATTTATGAATTGAGTCAGATAGCAAAATACTGAATAGGAATAAATTGACAAAATAAAAAGGAGCGGTAGGAATAAATTCCATTACGGGGGATTAGCTCAGTTGGTTAGAGCACTTGCTTCACACGCAAGGGGTCGGTGGTTCGAGTCCACTATCTCCCACCATTCCTATTCTTTTGCTTATTAATTTCCTCTACTGATATATCATTGGGCATAGCTCTCAACGCTTGTGCTTCCGGTGAATTCATTCTGTGTTGATGCGCCGCCTCATCAACACGTCCTCATTGATCATCTTTATCAAGTATTTTAGTCAACTCTTTTAATAATTGAATGACTGCGTCGCGTCTGTTTTCAAATTCGCTTTTGTCAACTTGTTTAGAGTTGCGATTAGAGAGATGATGTTGAGGAGTTTTAGAAAGTTTTATTAATTTTCCACTTAAATCTGATAAAGTATTGTTTTTTGTAATTATCTCGGAAAGTGTTTTGATTTCTTTGGGCGATACGCCCAGTCTGCTAGTGGCTTCGCTATTTAAGTATAATAGATTCAAGTTGAGCTAATTTATTTTGTTTTTCGAGATATAGTCATAGGAACCATACCTATCATTATCATTAGCACCGTTATATAAAATAATTTATATATGCAATTTTTTAATATTTTTAAAAATATTTCTTATCTTACTCCAACATGTTTCCAATGGAGCGCTTGTACAATTGGCCGTATTTGTCGGAGAAATAAAGACTATTTTTACCGATTTTTTCGAGATAGATCTTCGGATGCTCACAGAGCAGTGATCCGATGCCAAACGTTTGATTATCGGTGATAATTTGTCCTTTTCCATCCTCATGGCGCCGGATCGTATCGATGTGAAAGGCGAGTAATGCGTCGCGGACTTTTTCCTGTTTAATCAGCAGAGGATCTTTGAAAGAATGCTTCAATTGGCGTGTTTCTTTTTGCGCGACAGTATTGTCGGTTGAATGCTCTGTATTTTGTAGTGTGCTGGAACGAATGGCATTTCTTACTATTGTAACGATAAAACAGCAGGAAAGCACAATCGCAGAACTCTTCAGTAAAAAAGCCGTTGTGCTTTGAATCCAGCGGTTGGGCAAGTAAATCGATGATACTTTATCGAGGACTGTACGGTAGCATTGAAATATGGAAGAAAATATATTGCCAGTTGCGACCAATCCTTGCTCCACTTTTGTCCGCAATCTATTGAACGCGATGGCCGTGCAATCGCAAAGGAAAGACCATTGTTGCTTGAAAAATGAACCGATTGCCGTCAGTCCTGCAATGGGTAATCGAAGTATGATAAAATGACATAGTTGGGTTAATTTTACAAAATCTAATAGCTTGTAGAGCGCGGTAAATAATGGTTCTAAAATAATTAAACCGGTGGCTAGTCCGCTTTTAAAAGCAGATAGGAAATTAAATTTTGTTGAATTTTGCAGCTTGAAAATAAATGGGGAATATTGTAGTCCATTTCGCAATTGTTCGGCCTGTGGGGCATTTGGAGAGACTTGGATTGCTGAAGTCTTTTCGGATAATTCCGTTTGTAATGCCGTCCCAGGCAATTGCTGTTTGGGTTGACCATTTCGCTTCAAACCTTCTAGAATTAAACTCATATCCTTTTTAGTTGATTGATATCTTGTAATGCACGTTTGACATCCTTAATGCGGACTTTCATCGAATAATCGATAAATGCCGAAATGAGTGCTTTGTCGCAGATATTATTGATAACTCGCGGAATACCCTTGCTAGCTGTGTAAATTTTCCGTAGGGCAAAAAAAGAGAACATGGGGATTTGCTCGCGGTATATTTGGAATTTCTTTTTCTGCTGTTCCTCCTTTTTGGCTAAACTGATTCGATGTTGGATATAATTTTTCATATCCATAAAGCTGAGTGGCTTTAAATCGTGATAAACCGAAATGCGCTGGCGCAGTTGGCGCATGGATTGTTTGCGCAATTTTTGTTTGAGCTCCGGTTGGCCAACGAGAACGATGTGGAGTAATTTTTCGTCATCGCGCTCAATGTTAGATAGTAAACGGACCGTTTCAAGACTATCGAGTTCTAAATTTTGTGCTTCATCGATGATGAGAACAGCCCGCTTACCTTGGGCGCGTTCGTGGCGGAATTTTTCTGTAATTTTTGTGCGGATCTCTTCGACCGGTTCGTTGGCAATTACGGGGATATGGAGATTAGCACAAATCGCATTAAGTAACTGGTATTCATCGCGAAGGGGAATGGGCAAGGAAATGATGAGGAATTTTGAGGGATCGAATTCCCGAATGAGTGCGTTACAAATGGTCGTTTTACCACAGCCAACTTCTCCCGTAATGACCGTAAAGCCATCGCAATTTTCGATGCCATATTGCAATAGTGAAAAGGCAGTCATGTACTGAGGACTCATATACAATGCATGGGCCTCCGTTTTGGTCGTAAACGGTTTGTATTTAAGTTCGAAAAATTCTAGGTACATATCGTGTGAATTTTTTAAATTTTTTATTAATCTATCCGGGATGTATTGTTTGCCGCAAAAATAGCGTCAATTTTCGATTTGCAAGGAATGTTCCTACACACGTCTCATCTCAGGTCCAAAGTTTTCCGGAGAGCATTCCCTCCGAGGTTCAATTTTTAGGGCCGTTAATTTTTTATCGGGGAAATTGCGATCTCTATCGCCTAGGATACTAAGCGTTTCCGATTGCTCAACTTTTATTTTAAGATTTACAGACTTATTCGCCTTGTTTGCGAAAATTACGCCCGTAAAAACATTTCCTTTACTGACATCCGATAATAGTCTTTCACCACCCATTCTGTTTAAAATTCTTGTTATTATTGAAATGATGTCAACTATTTTCTCCGGAGAGAGTATTCATATTCTTTTTTCCTTTAACCAAATTGTAATTTGACTAGCTAATAAATAGAATAAAATATTGACAAAAGCCTGAAAATATTTAAAAATAAAACTTTTAGTTTTAAACGTGCCGCTCGTCCCCATCCTATGCCATCTAGCATTGAAGCTGTTTGAAGGTTTGTCAAGTAATTATGGAGTTTGGAGAGGCAATTCATTGAGAGCTTCATAGAATTTCCTTCTCTCCGTTTCATCGTCTATTTGTTCTCCTGCTTTCATAGCCATATCGAATGGTATTTTACCGTCTTCGTCTCGGATATTGGAATCGGCTCCTGCGGCGAGCAATACCTTTGCGATTTTGAAATGTTCGTAATCCAACGCTACATGCAGTGGAGTCCATCCCTCTGGAATCCAACCATTTCCACCCGGAAACTTTGTTTTTACATTCACGTTTGCTCCGCAATTGAGTAATAATTCTACGATTTTAATATTTTTTTCCCGTACTGCATTGTGTAATGCTGTCCGCCCATAGTCATCAGCTATTTCTATGTCGGCGCCTTTATCCAGTAAAAATTGTATAATTTTATGGCCTTGATTTTTATATACTCCAGCGGCCATGATCAAAAATGAAAATTTGTTGTACTTCGAATTCACATCCGCGCCGCCTTCTTTGATAATTGATTCTACTCTTTTAAACGATGTTTTGGGAGTGTAAGATGCACTAAAAATCGCATTCAATGTGAGTTGCTCTGGGGAGCGATCCATGGCGTATATGACTTTAAATAATTGAATTTTTTCTTTTGGCGTAAATTCTCTTTGACGGAGTGCTACGGTGAGCTCTATTTTGATTAATTTTTCACGATCGATGTTCATGCGGTATAGTTCCTCTGGGGTATAGTACAAATTGAGTTGACGCGCTATTGAAGGCTTAAATCGTTCATCCCAAGTGAAATCTTCCTTACTTTGGAGTGATTTTTTGAAATCGATGCTCCTTTGATGTAGTTCCTCTGAAGTATGATTCAAATCAAGTTGTTGTGCTATTGGATTCTTAATTCGTTTTTCCCAAACGGAGTCTTCTTCTCTTAGAGAAAAATCACAATTATCTAGATCTTCCTCTTCGCTTGGAAAATCCAGTTCTTCGGGGATAGTTTCCGGTTCAGATCGTTGTCCTGTTAAATACTCCGATAGTCTCTGACTCACAACCTTCTGGGTTGCATTCCTTTACGAATGTTCTATTTTCTTCATCTAGCGCTGAGAGTGGCAGAGTCAGGTCGTCACTCGTCAAACGTTCTTCTAGGATTTTGAGATTTTGGATTTGCTCTTCAAGATCCAAAGATCCTTTCAAGACTTGGATTACTCCTCCTAGATCATGCACGCTCAAATTTTCTATTAGGGCTTGAAACATTGTGTCTAGATCAGGCCTATCCAAATGATCTAGTAGGATTGGGATTACTTGATCTAGTAGAGGATGGACTACTGGGATTGAGGCACCTCTATCCAAATAATCTTTTATGGCCTGGGTTAATCGGACTATGTCATCTCCCTGTTCTTCTGACCTAAAGGCTTCCTGCGGTTCTGGGTTTTTATTTGCCACAGAACCTGCGACTTCATCTGTTAAACCCCAGCTTGGAGAACACAAGAACCCCCAACTGACGCCCATTATCCATCCTTTCATCTTTATTGTGATGAAAGGGTAAAGATTGTTAGGGTTATGTCAAACTATTTATGCTGACAAGCAGATTCTACTCGTTTGTTTATCCATCTCTGGAACGCTCTGTCGTATTGTCGTTTGTTTTTTGTTCGTCGATTTTTGTCTTTTCTTCTCTTTCTTTAGGTGTCATCTTCGTCCATTCCGCTTGGATCTTTTTCCATTCCTCTTTGGTTAGGTCTATCGTTTTCCCTTCTGGTGGGGATTTTGATCATTGACTTGCTTGGATCTGTGTGATCGCAGCAATAAAACCCCCTAACAGAAGACTATTAATGATATTAAACCCTTTTTTGATTTTAATAATTTTATTCGTCATAACAATTACTCCAGCATTTGCATTTTAGTATTGCTTTTTGTAGAGTAAATATTTCTGAATAAAATATGGTTGTCTATTGAAATTTAACCGAGTAATAAAATATTGACAAAGACCTAAAAACTCATAAAAAATGAGGCTTTTGGATTTGAATATGCCGCTTGCTCCCACCTTATGCCACCTAGTATTGAAGCCGTTTAAGGATTTGTCAAGTAATTATTGAGTTTGGAGATGCAATTCATTGAGAGCTTCATAGAATTTCCTTCTCTCCGTTTCATCGCCTATTTGTTCTCCTGCTTTCATAGCCATATCGAATGGCGTTTCACCTTTATCGTTTCGGATATTGGAATTGGCTCCTGCGGCGAGCAATAGCCTTGCGATTTCGAAATTTCCGCAATACAACGCTAAATGCAATGGAGTCCGGCTGTCTATATCATACCGCCTCGTTTGTATATTTACATTTGCTCCGCGATCGATGAGTAGTCTTGCGACTTCAGTATTTTTCCATATTATTGCACAATATAATGCCGCCTCACCCTCATTGAGTTTGTCTATATCGGCTCCATGATCCAGTAAAAATTGTACAATTTCGAGTCCTTTATCTTGGCTTACTGCGGCAGCTCTATGCAAAAACAAAGATTCTTTGAGGCGTATACCTTTGTACGGCAAATTCACGTCCACATCTTCCGTTTCGATAATTGATTTTACTGTTTCGCATGCTTCTTCGGGAGTTATAGATGCGCTGCTAATCGCGTCTAATATGTATTGTTCCGGAGAACAATCCAGAACCTGTGTAGCTTCATCCAGTAGAAAAATTTCTTCCAGAGTAAACTCTCTTGATTTGCGTAGTGTGCGGAGGTTTTCTATTTCCAGTAATCTTTCTAAGGCGATGTCCATCCGAAGTAGTTGAGGCGCGGTAAACACTTCTTTCAGTTGTTTTGTTGTCGGAAATACCTTGGCCAAACATTTATTACGCCAATCTTCTTCTTCCTCAATTTCTACATCGGTAAATTCTTCATCGGGAATGCTGAATAAGTACCTCCATAATACTCTTAATGCATTGTAATAATGCTTCTCATGATGACCCTTCCCCGTCGCAAAGTCTCTAGTATCGTCATCTGTTAAGACTGAATATAATGGGGATAGATCCATGAAATTTCTTCTGGCTTTACCCGTTCGGACTGAATCTAGTGAAGTCAGTAGGGTGTGGAGAATCTGATGTCTACTCTCTTCGTCTCTATCTGAACGGTTTACTTCCTCGCCCGAATCTTCCTTGCTTGAATCTTCTGCGATCGGGACAATACTGCCATTGGGGATGATGCTAGGCATTTCCTCTGGATCAGAGCTTGCGGATTCATCCACATACCTATTCGTGAGAGCCAAGCTCGTAGAACACAAAACCACCCCTCCCATCTTTATTAGCCATCCTTTCATCTCCATCGCGATAAAAGGATAAAAATTGTTGGGGCTATGTCAAACTATTTCGGCTGACAAGCATATTCTATTTGTTTATTCGTCAATTCCCGGAATGCTTCGTTTCGTTTTTGCTTTGCGTTTTCTCGTGCGTTTTGTCGTTTCGTTTCGTTTGTTTTTCTCCATTTTTTTATTGCTTCAGGTCCTTCTTCTTTAGTTATGCCTATCATTTTGCCTATCATTTCAGTGATCTTTTCATTGATCCTTTGTGCAACCGTTTTATATTCTTTTTTAATATTGGGATCATTGATCTTATTTATATTATTTTTTACCAGTTCCGATGCTCGAATCATAATATCTTTGTTCGAAACCGCCTTCAATAATTCATCTACTACATCTGAAGATACATGTGGATCCAATAAAGATTCTTCTTTATCAATTCTCTTTAATTGGCAAAGTTCTTTCATTTCTTCCGGTAAAAGTACAGCCAGATGTAATAGTGTAAAATCTTTGCCGTAGCGTTCCTTTAGGCATTTACTGATATTATCTATATATGCTTTATTTTCGATGGCAGCTCTTACCCCTTGCCAAGATTTAGACAGAATAGCTTCCTCCAAAAATGTCAAGTTTCCGCAGTCAACGTTACCACTTACACTTCCTTTTATTAGAGGGATGCATTCTTCTGTGGATAGAGATTTTTCCGATGTCAGTTTATTTCTAAGTTTCTCGGTTACCTGTTTTTTACGCTCCAAATCTGCCAATCTTGTGTGTTCGCGCCTTTCTTCGGCCAGCCTTTTGTTTTCTCTAGCTACTCGTTCTCTTTTCTCACGAACTTCCTGTATTTCCCGATCTGATGGAGGAAATAGTCGTTGGCTTGCCTGGGCCTGCGTGATTGCAGCAATAGAACTTCCTAACAGAAGACTACCGATAATATTGTTTTTTAACTCTTTTTTGATTTTAATAATTTTATTCGTCATAACAATTACTCCAGTATTTGCATTTTAGTATTGCTTTTTGTGGAGC
>JAITAG010000025.1 GCA_031284265.1 Puniceicoccales bacterium
GCATCTTTGCGTAAAGATTGCTTCGCACTTTCCCGGCCTTGCCCAATCATCTTTCCATTAAAGGCAATCCAAGCGCCTTTCTTTTCGAGAATATTATACTCCAATCCGAGATCGATGAGTGAACCCATTTTCGAAATTCCTTCATCATGCATGATGTCAAATTCACATTCCGTAAATGGCGGAGCAACTTTATTTTTTACAACCTTAACCCGCGTGCGATTCCCTAAAAATTTTCCCGCATTATCCTTAATCTGATTGACGCGGCGAATGTCCAAGCGCACGGAAGAGAAAAATTTCAATGCACGCCCACCCGGTGTCGTTTCCGGACTCCCAAACATGACACCAATTTTTTCACGAATTTGATTCGTAAAAATACAAATGCATTGCGTTTTACTCACCACGGAAGTTAGACGCCGCATCGCCTGACTCATCATGCGTGCCTGTAACCCTATGTTTGCATCGCCGATTTGGCCATCGAGTTCCGCCTTGGGAATGAGTGCCGCAACGGAATCAATTACAATCACATCGATCGTTCCAGAACGGATCAACGTCTCCGCAATATTGAGCGCATCTTCGCCACTCTCCGGCTGCGAAACCATTAAATTATCGAGATCCACGCCGAGAATTCTCGTATATTTGGGATCGAGTGCATGCTCCACATCGATAAAAACCGCGTTGCCGCCCTGGCGTTGGGCTTCGGCAATAACGCTGAGGCAGAGAGTCGTTTTTACGGAGGATTCCGGCCCAAAAATTTCGCAAATTCTGCCCCGGGGCAATCCGCCCACTCCCAGCGCTAGATCGAGGGATAGCGACCCGGTAGAAATAACCGAAACATTCATCCTTTTGGCATCTCCCATTCGCATCAGGGACCCATCGCCAAATTGCTTATTTACGGCAGAAATTGCGAGATCTATGGGTTGATTGCGGGGACTATTTTTCGGCGTATCATCCGGCATAGCAGAACTTTTATCTCAAAAATTTCTCACTTCAAGACTAATCGGAAAATTCTCTAATATTTCTAAATTATTAAATACACCGTAAATTTTCGATTCACTTTTTCATTGCGAAAGGTCCCATTCGGCCGGCTTTCCCCGGAAACATTTTCACTCCTCTTTCGCGTAAAACTTCTATTTTTCTTTTGACGTTTTTATGTAAATCTACTATTACAGGTCTACTCTTTTGAAATACTTTCCCACTTTCTTTTCCATCACTCCCATCTCCATTTTATTCATCAGAATCTGTACTCGAAAACTCTAGATCCCCACCGTATTCCGAATCGGAATTTGTATCTGCCGAGTTTTTCTCATTCTCCAGATCTTTCCGTTTTGCAGCATTTATTTCTTTACTGTCCTCTTTCCTATCATATTCTGCATCCGCTTTCAAGTTTTTTCTCTTCGCTGCATCTGCTTTCTCACTGCCTTCTTCCGCATCTTCCTCTTCCGTATCGTACTCTATATCCGAAGACCTTGGATCCTCACTGTATTCCGTATCGTAATCTGAATCTTTCGAATTTTTTCTCTTCACTACATCTAATTTTTCACCACCTTCTTCCGCATCTTCCTCTTCCGTATCATACTCTATATCCGAAGACCTTAGATCCTCACTGTCCCCCGTATCGTAATCTGCATCTTTCAGATTTTTCTTCTTCGCTGCATCTACCGCAGCTTTTGTCGGTAAAACGATTGCCGGATTGCCGTTTTTTTTAGCATAACCCAATGTCGACATTCCACGAAAATCGCGAAATAAAAGACCAATATTCTCACGGCCAAGCAAAAATCTAACCGCGGGTATATTGCCGCGTTCAATCGCCATCATCAGAAGCGTACATCCGCGGCCATCACGGATATCGGCATGAGTTCCTCTAACAATACAAAATCTTATAGCATCAAAATCATTTAAAAACATGGCAAAATGTACCGGCGTCCAACCGAAGATCGCATCGTTATGAAACGCTACCGCTTCAATTGTTATTCTTCCCATGAGTTCCCTTTCTCCCAATACTATGATAACAGTTAGCAGAGCACTCTGATCCAATGGCCTTAAACTGGAAGATTTATCAACTAATCCTCCCAAACACGGCATAAAAACTTCGCGGTTTTCGCGTATTTCTGCAATTACTCTATCGGAACGTATATCCTTAGACAGCATTCTTTCATACCTACCCCAAAATTCTATTAACGCACGCCTGGAAATTCCTTCGGCATCTTCTCCGGTGTCTGCTTCAGCATCTTCTCCCTTTTCTGGGGGCGAATAAACACTCCTAACTCTGGCGGGTACTTTCCGCGCAACGGGAACCTTCTGCGCAACGGGAACCCCATTTTTGCGCTCCAATAGTGCTCTTCCGCTGCCCATTGCCACCGATGAAACGCAAGCCATTAATAAACAACTGATTTCTTTTTTAACATCTCCCATTTGAATCCTTTTAATGATGTCGATGAAAAACGATAAAACACTAGCGTCAAGTTTTCTTTTCCCATTTTTTTAACTTTCCTAGAAACTACCAACCTATCGGACACTTTACGCCTACGGATATAAAAGGCCACTAACGGCTCAAATCGTCCTGTTCCAGCACCTCGTAACCGCTACGCGTCAGCATTTCGGTACCCGCCGCAATATCATCAACCATGAGAATGATACCCGCTCGATTTCTCGCATTAATGATCAATCCATAGGCATACAAAACACTAACTTCACCGGCCCTAAGGCAGCGCAAAATGCCGTCCAAATTATCTAAACTTTTCAGGCAAACGACGATGACTTCGCGTTCACAAAAATAAATTGCGTGGGCTTCGAACAGGGCGCGTACTTCGTCCGGAGACTCGGTTATGAAGCGTATGCAGCTCATTTCCGCACCATATTCTCCCATAAAACCTAACACATAATGCCCATTTGCAATGAGAAGATTCATAGGATCACTCATCCAGCCATCCTTCGTTTCACGGCTCACCGTAAATTGAATGACCCGATCTTTCGGTTTTACGTCTCCCTTTACCGCCATGGAATTTCTTTTAATACCTTATCGATTTTTGTCTACATTTTCTATTCTAAAATTTCTACGGCTATAAAAATTGACCGAAGCGTTTCCCATAACATCTATCCGATGGGGATAAAAATTTCTAATAAAAAAATATTTTAAAGTTCTATGCCAATTGGTGCGTGGTCAGATCCCATAATATTTGCATGGATTTCGATATTTTTTATCGGCGAAATGATTCCCTGGGAGGCTAGGAAATAGTCAATTCTCCAACCCACATTCCGCTGCCGCGCAGCCATTCGGTAGCTCCACCAGGTGTAACAATTGGGTTTATCGGGATAAAATTCTCGAAAAACGTCTGCAAAACCACTGGCAATATAACGTGAAAATCCTTCCCGTTCCTCGTCCGTAAAACCTGCGGATAGGTGATTGCGCTCGGGATTAGCCAGATCAATTTCCAGGTGGGCGACGTTAAAATCGCCGCAGGCAATAACGGGTTTTTGCGTCCGCAACGCTTCCAAAAATGAACAAAACGCCGGATCCCAAATTTTATATCGAAACGCTAGACGGGCGAGTTCCGCTCCAGCATTGGGCGTGTAGACATTGACGAGAAAAAAATCTTCGCAATCGGCAACCTGAACTCTTCCTTCTCCTGGCTCGATGAGCGTATCCGGTGTCGAAGGCCATGTTCCACGTGGAACACTATTGATTTCGCTCGAATTGTTTTCGGTCGACGCAATGGCCAATTTTTTTTTAGAAAAAATCGCCGTCCCCGAGTAACCGGAACGCTCGGCGGAATGAAAATATTTGGAAGCAAATTGCGGTAAAAAATCGAGGTTCGCTAGCTGCGTCGGCTTAACTTTTATTTCCTGTAAACACAAAATATCCGGATCGAGGGCGAGCATATCCCGCTCGAAATCTTTTGCTAAAATCGCACGTAAACCGTTTACATTCCACGATATAATTTTCATTAAACATCATTTGAAAACTTAGAAAAGGACGGCAAGCCATAAATATTTATCCCAAAACGCTCGACATTTAATTTTCTACGCTCCCCATGTTCCACGTGGAACATCTTAAAAAACACTTGCCATCAATCGCCGCTGACACTTTGTTTACGCGCCTTCGGACATCCTGCACGCAACCAAGTATTAATAAAAAAATCGATATCGCCATCCATTACCGCTTGCACATTACCACTTTCGGCTCCCGTCCGCAGATCCTTAACCAGCTGGTATGGTTGAAAAACATAGCTGCGGATTTGATATCCCCAGCCCATTTCTCCCTTTTCACCATAAAATTTCTCCATCTCACTGCGCTTTTCATCCTCCATTTTTTCCCACAGGCGGGAGCGCAACGTTTTCATTGCAAAGTCCTTATTTTTGTATTGGGAGCGCTCGTTTTGGCAAGTCACGACGATACCCGTCGGCAAATGTGTGATGCGAATTGCCGATTCCGTTTTATTCACATGCTGGCCACCCTTGCCACTGGAACGGTATGTGTCGATGCGAATTTCATCGTCGCGGATTTCGATCTCACTGTCATCGTCCCCAATTTCAGCAATGACATCCACCGAACAAAAGGAGGTATGACGCCGCTTATTCGCGTCAAATGGACTAATCCGCACCAGACGATGAACCCCGCGCTCTGCCTTGGCATAGCCGTAGGCATTTTGTCCCGCAATGCGGACCGTCACGCGGCTAATGCCTGCGCCGTCTCCCATTTGTATGTCTTGAATTTCGGCCTCAAATTTTCGACGTTCTGTCCAGCGCAGGTACATTCGCAGTAACATATCTGCCCAATCGCAGGACTCCGTTCCGCCGGCTCCCGCATGGATACTCAAAATTGCGTTGCAGCGATCGTGTTTCCCGGACA
>JAITAG010000041.1 GCA_031284265.1 Puniceicoccales bacterium
CCTGGGCGTTGCCCAGAATAAAGGCCCGAAGGGCCCAAAGGGCCCGCCCGCGGCGAAGCCGCGGGCGGGCCCTAATTTTTCGCCGAGGTAATGCGCATCGCGCATCGCCTCGGCAAAGGAAAAATAAGAAATAAAAAATTTCCCCTGCGGCCCAGCCCGGCGAATTCTTCGCCGGGCTGGGCCGCAAAGTAAGGTCAAGGAGTCCGTGACTCCTTGCGGGGTATGGGGCGGAGCCCCATGGCAAGCATGGGGCAGAGTCCGTAACGGATTACCTTGACAAATTTGACGGAGTTTTGATCGTTAGAAAAGTTGTTTAGGTGGTGGAATTGGTAGACACGCTGTCTTCAGGCGGCAGTGCCGAAAGGCATAGGGGTTCGAGTCCCCTTCTAAACACCAAGTTTATATGAATACAGAGAATGCCAATGATGAATTAAACGATGCGTTTAAGTCCGCGGATTTAAACGATAAAGTATGGATGTTTTTCACGAAATATGCGCGGGCAGTAGCATCGACGGCGATAGTTGTTTGTATTATCTTAGGCCTTGCGCTTATCATTATGGTTGGCCGAAGTATGTGCAAAAGGTCTATGAAGGCGGCCTATTGGGAAGCGACGCGAACGGATACGCTGGAACATTTTGCGCAGAAATATATTTCAAATCCGTTAGGGGGAACTGTTTTTCTAGAGCTCGGTGATAAGGCTTACCAGAAAAAAGAATATCGGCAAGCTGCGGATTATTATCATCACGCGCGTGTTAGCTTAGGCGGTAATGTCTTTGGGGGGCGAGCGGCAATCGGGGAAGGTATTGCGCTTATAAAATTAGGACTTCATACGGATGGTGAGGTTATTTTGGCTGGAGTTGGGGAAGAAAAATCCTATCCCATGTTGGTTCGTGGCCATGGAATATGTCTTCTTGCCAATAGTTTATGGGAACGCAAGGAGTTAGGTAAGGCAAAGAGTACACTCAATCAGCTTATCAATGGCAATTTTTCCGATCCATGGAAGACTATGGCGAAGGCACTAATTCAGGAGATAGAAATCGGACAATGAGCATAAAACTGACATATGCTTCACCGGAGCAGGATGCCGATTTGCTTTACTGGAGCGGCATATTTACCTGTGATCCCTTTTTGGCCTTCGAGGTTGAGGGACAGCGCTATGCGATTTCTAATGTGCTGGAAATCGATGAGATGCGGCACAATTCTAAGTTTGACGAAGTTTTTTTGCCTCGGGATTTAGTAGATCAGGAAAATCCTCGAACTATCGACCTTATTCAACATATTCTCGAAAGATTTTCACAGCGCGATCTCATTTTACCTAAAAATTTTCCCGCCCATTTGGTATTAAAGTTGCAGGAACAGGGTATTAATTTTTCTGTGGTGAAAGACGAATTTTTACCTGAACGTTCCATAAAATCTTCCGCAGAAATGATTCAAGTTAGAAAGGCCTGTGCTGTCATTGCGGATGCCTTTTGGCGAGTGCGCTCCATTTTAGCGGAGGCGGAAATACGCGATAAATTTTTATATTACGACGGCGGATTACTCACTTCGGAACGGATACGAATGGAAATTGCTTACATTTGCTTTGAAGGTGGGGCCATTGCTAGGGAGACGATTATCGCCTGTGGTCGAGACGCTGCCTTTCCACATAATCGCGGGAGAGGGCCACTCAAAGCCAACGAATTTATAGTCGTCGACATTTTCCCGCGTTTGATTGAGAGCGGCTATTACGGCGATATGACGCGCACATTGCTTAGGGGGCAACCTTCGAAGGCGCAAATAAAAATGTATGATGCCGTTAAAATTGTGCAAAATCAGGCAGTTTCCCAAATTCGTGCGGGTAAAAATGCCAAGGAAATCCACGAAGATAATATGAAAACATTTACAAAATTGGGCTATCCCTCCACCGATGCGACGGGTTTTTTCCACAATACGGGCCACGGTGTTGGTTTGGCATTACATGAAAATCCATCCATTGGCGAGCGAGATCATTATTTACAAAATGGCGAGGTGATTACCGTAGAACCGGGGCTTTATTACCCCGAAATCGGTGGAGTACGCATTGAAGATGTGGTCGCCGTCGCTGAAAATGGTGTGGAGTTGTTATCAAATTTTTCCTACGAATGGGTGGTATAATGTTTTTCAAAAAAGATAAAATTAAAAAGACGGCAAAATATTTGCTCGATATTGCGAAAAAAATTGAAAATTATCGCAAGGATATTTTGTCAAAGGAACAGTTAGATGTCCTATCAAAGGCGCGCACAGGAATTAATGATGCCCTAGGGTTGCCGTTGAAAGAAGCCTATGAAAGTTTTGATGCCATCGACCAATCATTGAAATCGATCGGTGGCGATATCTATCCGATGACAGGCCTCGCCGAAAATGCCGAAGTTTTTCTGTTCGCAGCGATTTTAGCGCTCGCCGTGCGCACATTTTTCTTCCAGCCCTTTCGCATTCCTACGAATTCCATGTGGCCGACCTATGCCGGTATGACCTTTGAACTCGTCGAGGGCCGTAAAAATGTCCTTGAAAAATTTAAGCGATGGATCCTTTTCGGTGCATCAAACTTCAATGTACAGGCTACGGATACGGGCAATCTTCAGATTCCAATCATGACCCATGAGGATAGGACCGGCCCCTACGGTGGTATTCTTTATTATAAAATTATTGATACGCGGAAATTTGGCCTATTTCCTTCCAAAGAACGGGAATATACCTTTGTCGTCGGCGAACGCCACGTGACATTGCGTGTGCCATTGGAATTTTGTTTCGACGACGTTGTTTTGGCAACACTATTTCCCCAAGCAAAATCCTGGAAAGAAGTGTTGGATCGTCGGCCTTCTTGGTGTTTTAAACGATTAAAAATTAGTAAAAATGGGCACGAAGATAAGGTACATTATTTCGATACGGAAATTCGAAAATCTGTGGGAGAAGATATTTTTAATTTCGATATTTTATCGGGCGATATGCTATTCGTCGATCGGTTAAGTTACCATTTTTCTATGCCTCGGATAGGAGATCCCTTTGTTTTTCGTACGCGAAACATCGAAGGACTCCACTATGACGATAAATATTTCATCAAACGCCTCGTGGGATTACCAGGCGACGTACTTCAGATCGAAGGAACAACACTGTACCGCAATGGCGATCCCATTGAAGGTGCAGAAGCCTTTGAACTCAATCGTAAACAGGTCGATAAATATCCGGGCTACACGAATATAGGACTGTTAGAACGGGATTATGAACTGGAAATTCCGGAACATCATTACTTCGCCATGGGAGATAATTCGCCCAATAGTTACGATAGTCGCAGTTGGGGATTTGTACCTAACCGAGAAGTCATCGGAAAAGCTATTTTCATTTTATATCCCTTTACCGAACGCTGGGGATGTGCCAAATAAATTTTTGAAATGCGTTGGCGCTGCGAATGTCAGTACGATGGAACGGATTTCTGTGGCTGGCAAAGCCAGCCCAATGGCCATGCGATTCAGGATTTTATCGAAAAACGTCTGGCGGTTATTTTGGGAAAAACAATCCGTATCCATGGCAGTGGGCGTACGGATGCCGGTGTACATGCAAAGGGACAGGTTTTCCATTTCGACGAAGATTGGTTCCACGGTCCTGAAAAATTACTCCGCGCCTTCCGCTCCGGATTGCCCTCTGGAATTCAAATAACGGAGGTGCAAGAAGTCGATACTTCATTTCATGCACGTTATTCTGTAAAAAAAAAGCGCTACATCTATCAAATCTATTGGGGTTATGCTTCGCCCTTTGAAAAGCGCTACCACTGGTCCATAGGAGAAAAGGTCGTCGATCTAAAAAAAATGAATGATTTGGCAAATCACCTCCTAGGAGAACATGATTTTTCGGCATTTGGAGCCATTCGCAGTGATGAATCCCCAAATGGTTTCGTGAAAAATTTATATCAACTATCATTCTTCCTAAAAGATCGCAACCTAGTACTCGAAACGGAAGGTAGCGGCTATTTGTATAAAATGGTACGTACGTTGGCTTCAACCTTGCTGGACGTCGGACTCGGACGAATCACCGCAGACTACGTTTTAAATTGCTTTCACCAAAAAATCCGTCGCGAAAAAATTGTTACAGCACCTCCCCAAGGATTATTTTTAGATAAAGTCTTCTATTAGGCATGCCCAGAGGGCTCTGCCCCGTGATCCCGCAAGGAGTCGCGGACTCCTTGACCTCCTTTTGCGGCCTAGCCAGGCGAATTCTTCGCCTGGCTAGGCCGCAGGGTAAAACCAACGCCCGGCGCTTCG
>JAITAG010000066.1 GCA_031284265.1 Puniceicoccales bacterium
GAAGAGGGCGTAATGGGATAAATTGCAATGATTTCGCTGAGTCGATAGGCGACATTTGCCGCCGCTTCGTTGCCGTCAAGAATGGCTAGGTTTTCTTTTTTTGCCATATGAATTTCAAATTTATTAAACGACCGAAAAAATAATCGTCAACGTCGTTTATTATTTTTTGGGATTAGTACCGATAGAAATAGATTTTTTATTTTTTATGAAAATTTTGTTTACTTTTTTTATTTATTGTTATGATAAAGTTCATGAGTATACCACAGATTTCGATCAATATGAACAACAGCGGTAGCAGAAGACTCTTTTCAAAGGATAATGCTAACGCCAAAAGTAATCTTGTTAGTACCATGGAGCGCGCTTCACAAGATGGTGAAGCTAAAATTAGCGTGCTGGTTGGTGGTCAAACAAAGGAATTCACAATTCGTCGTGATCCTTTGCCACAGATGCTCGGTATGCCCGGTAAAACATCCATGCCCAAGAAAATGGACAAGCCTGCACGAATGCGTATAGTAGACAATACAGGCAAAGAGGTTCAACTAAGCGGTCGAAGGGGAGGGAAAAGTAATAGTTTTATTTTCAACGAAGGTAAATTTACCTGGCGTACTAGATTTGCGAATGTTGTTCGTCGTCAGTTTAGTGGTGGCAAAGAAAACGAAAGAGGTGCCAGCAAAATGGATATTTTAAAGGATTTAGCGAACCATCAAGTGCAAGAAGAGCAAGACAAGTCACCTGAAAAAGTAGGAGTTCCGACAGGTGTGACGGCACTGAGAGCGACCAATAACGAAGGATCGGGCATGGCCAATAAAGAAGTGGTAAATCTGGAACACTTGAATGAATTGGAGGAAATGCAGAAAAGATTTGGAAAACGACCATAACGCCCAGGAGAGACAAACAACGGATAAAAATTTCTCAAATGGGCCAATTGGAGCTGTCGCGTTTTTGAAATACATCGAGATAGCCTCGCGTGACACCGCACAGCGCTTCGATAATAATATCGGTTTGAACGGCGATATGTTTTTCTGCTGCGTCTTGTCTATGTTGTTCCTCTATTTGTTCGCGTCGATCGGCGGCACGTTTTTCAGCCTCCGTTTGATTCGCAGCATCCTGTTTTTCTTTTTTGATCGGGTTACCTTGATTGGCGATAGATGTTCCGTGCAATCGGAATTTAGTTTCGAAAACTTTTCTAAAAGCTGGAATGCCACCATTCTTTAGCGAATTGGCAAATGCCCATAGGGGGCCAATTTCGGAAAGGACCGGCAATACGTATGGCAATGCCGTAATGGCAAGGGCTCTGTAAATTTTGTAAAGTCCTTCGTCGGGAAATTTTTCGTGAATTTCATTTGCTTTGCTGACAATAAATTGCGCCAACGTATCATTAATGCGATTTAATGCGGCTGTAGATTGGGAAGTTCCAAGATTCGCTTTTATATTAGCCATACTTTCCCGGATTTCTTCCGCATATTTGACCAAAAGAGACGAAATCTCTTCGGGACAATTCTTTATGGTGAATAAATTGGTGTACTGTTTCACGCCTAAGCATACTTTTGTCTCCATTTTCTGCGCATATTCATTGTCAAAAGCGGTTACAACTCCGCTGCCATCGTTCGGTCGATCCTTTGCAAGATAGGTTACGCTTTGAAATTCCTTTTTAAACCTATCGAAGGACGAACCATAACTTTTACCCAATTGTTTCTCAAATTCTTCCAAACATCCCAAATTTTTTGCGAGGAAAAGTGTTTGTTCTATGGCAATGTAAAACGATTCGTAACAAATTTGTTCGGCGGTTGGCTTATCAGTCATTTTGGCCTGTAATGCCTGTCCGTAAATCAGATCGGCATTAGAGACCGTAAATTTTGCGACAAATTCGGCGAGTGCCAAGGCTTTATCACGGTCATCCTTTTCTGATAAAAGTTTTTCGACTATCGCTAGCTCATGGGAACATTTCTGCGTACCGTATCGATTTCGCGATTGAGCCGAAGCGGCATCCATTGACTTAATTACGGGAAATCCCTTTGAAACTTTCGTTTTAGACCTAGTGTCTGTGCTCGCAGAGAGCGAAGACATACCCATGGAAAATATTCCCACGGCTGCGATCAAAGAAACTGGCCGTTTCCATTGACACAATGAACACAATACACCTTTTCCATCCCTATCCATGGGACGGAGTCCAGTAAAAAAAGACAAAAAGTCAATCTCGAAATTAGCTTTTTAGAATCGAGACGGACCATGCGCAAAGATCAGTAGGGCAATGGGAATTGGGCGCACAGGTCCATGGCTTGCCCTTTGATTGATGCAATTACCGTTTCGTCGGAGATATTATTTAGGACCGTTGTGATAAAATCAGCGATTTGGAGCATTTCTTTTTCTTTCATGCCGCGGGTTGTAACGGCCGGTGTTCCAATTCTTATGCCGCTTCCTTGAAATGGACTGCGACTGTCATTGGGAACGGCATTTTTATTGAGCGTAATGTTCGCACGCTCCAACGCAATTTGCGCATCCTTACCGCTGACTTCGGGGAGCGTCGGTCGGAAATCAATGAGAAACAAATGATTGTCCGTTGTGTCACTCACAATTTGAAATCCCTTTCCTTTCATTGCGCTGCACAGTGCCTTGGAATTGGCGAGAATTTGCCGCTGGTACACCTCAAATTCGGGCTTCAACGCTTCCAGAAAACAAACGGCTTTTCCTCCAATCACATGCATGAGCGGTCCCCCTTGAATGCCGGGAAATATGGCCGAATTGATGGCCTTGGCCCATTCTTTTTTACACATAATCATTCCGCCCCGTGGTCCGCGCAGGGTTTTATGGGTGGTCGTCGTGACGAAGTCGGCGTAGGGAACGGGCGAAGGATGGAGGCCCGTTGCCACGAGTCCGGCGATATGGGCAATATCGGCCATGAGGAGTGCACCGCAATTTTTTGCAATTTTACCGGCGCGTTCGAAGTCGATGGTTCGGGAATAGGACGATGCGCCGACGACAATTATTTCGGGGTGCTGTTCATTGGCGAGCCGTTCCAGTTGGTCGTAGTCAATTATTCCCGTTTTTTCCGAGACACCGTAGTGGCTAATGGTGTAGAACATGCCGCTGATATTTTTCACATAGCCGTGGCTGAGATGGCCACCGTGCTGCAGGGACATGCTAAGGATTTTGTCGCCGGGTTTTAGGCAGGCTACGTAGACGGCCATATTCGCCTGGCTACCGGAGTGGGGTTGCACATTGGCGTGTTCGCAGTGGAAGAGTTGCTTGGCCCGTTCGATGGCAAGCGATTCGATTTGGTCGACGTATTCGCAGCCCCCATAGTAACGGTCTCCGGGATAGCCCTCGGCGTATTTATTGGTAAGAATACTGCCCACGGCTTCAATAACGGCTGGAGAAGTGAAATTTTCGGAGGCGATGAGTTCGATGTGCTGCCGCTGGCGCTGGAGTTCGCCGTCGATAATGGAAACAATTGCGGGATCGATTGCGCCGAGATGGGGATAATTACGTGCCATGGGGCCGAAAAAAGCCCTAAAAAAGAAAACGGCAATGGAAAAAGTGAGATAATATTTCTTGGAAAAGCTATGGAATATTCTTCGTCTTATTTTTTTTGATAAAAATATCTTTATTTTATTGACGTTTTTTAAGAAAACACAACGCTTAACTGCGATATGGTAGGGAAACTTAATCAGTTAAGGAGGAGGCATGTGCTGGTCACGGGCCTGGTTTTAGGATATGGCAGCTTGGGATTTGGTTCAGTTAGTACAATCACAGTTCCAAAGTATATAGGTCCGGAAATGCCTTGTTTGGTAGAATTGGCTCGTATTCGTAGTGCAGCTGATCATCGCCTAGCAATTGGAACTAATCTTGCAGGTATTAATGGATTACAATCACTGGTTGATACTTTTACATCGACTAAAAGTTTTGATCCCAATAAAAAAGTGATATTGGGGTCTCATATTCCGCTGATTCATTTGGCGGCTAGTTTGCCGAATGTAGCTTCACTGCAAAGAATAGTCGATAACGATAATGCAGTTGTGGGTATAGAAACGGCAGCTGGAGATACGCCTTTACATGCTGCCGCTGCCAATTCTTCGGAAGGCGTGAAGCTATTGATTGCAGATGGGCGCTTGGATGTCAATGAGCATAATTATAATGGGGAAACTCCTCTGTATATAGCGATGAAATATAACAACAGAGCGGCTGCTGATCTTATTGTTGCGTCTCCCCGCTTTAGAGTTAACTCGCGTGACAACAGAGGGCGAACGATGTTGCACATAGCTGTTATGTTTGGTGAGGTTGAAGTCATAGATCGAATGGTAGATTGGTTAGGTATAACGCAATATGGAGAGGATAAGCAAGTTTTAGATGTCGATGTCAAGGATGATATGGGGAGGACGCCGGCAGATTACCTGGTGGCTGTTAGAGATGTGGATAAAAAGGGGGAGATCCTAAAACTTCTAGCCGGTTTAAAAGCTAAATATGGTGATGATGAGCCGGTTCTTTGGCCTGAGATACCATCAGGTACCCCGTAGCAGCAAATTATTAAATCGCTAAAAATCTTTTATTAAGTCCATACACACCAAAAATATTCTTTGGTGTGTTTTAAATCTTTGATTACCGCGATACTATTCTTTTCCGTCGATGAGTAACTCCTTCGCCAGGGGTAGTGACCCAATCCAATGGCAAAATGTGTGCCATTCGATGAGTCGATGCGTCTTGCGTTGGTGGTACATGATGCGCAATTGCATATAATTCGTGTTGATGCGGGCGGTGAGTTCTAGGCCCATGGGGCAGGCGTAAATGAGTGATTCAATGTCGTCCGATGCGGCTAATTTTTCGATCTCTTGCCGTGCAATTTTTGATGTTTTGGGATGGCAGCAGGTCTCCAGATCCATGAATTTTAAGCGGTGCATTTTCGACATGCTCGAATCGATGACAAAATGACCGTAGCGCCCCGCCTGTATCCACCACGCCTGCGTTCCCGTCACATTGCAGGCCACCAGAATACCTTTTAGAAAATTGCAGTGCCCCGAAGCGGAGGGACTGGAGGCGAGTTTACATACCCGGGTGATGTGTTTACCGCTTTGATTTTGTGAGTGATCGCCTTTCAATTGGATAACATTTTCGGCAAATTCGTTTTCGTCATAGGCTGAAAGCATCGGCAATCCACTGGCCACAATACATTCTTCCAAATCATAAACTTTAACGTTATCAATTTTCATGGGAACGGCATAAATCTATACGGTACCTATCCCTTTGAAAGCAAAATCTAAGGCATTGACAAATTACAAGTTTCCTTCGGAAAAGACTTGGGATCTTTATTGCGTGTGTATCGGGCCGATACAAAGGAATTATGTGCCAAGATAGTCTAGTTGTAAAATTATGGGAATGATTTTCGGTGACTCGAATCCAATTAACCGTGCGTCGCAATTGGCTCAACAAACCACAAAGGCAGTCCATTGTCTTCCATTTCTAAAAGAAAAAAAGGTACCTTTCTCCCGGGCAAGCGTGGCCTAAAACCTTAGAGACGGCGGAAAGAGAAAGCGATTAGAGGAGGAAACTCAAGAATATATCCCGTTAATTTAACGGAAGAAATCAACGAAAAGGAACCCGAAAAAGCAATTAAAAAGCCGGAAGTTGGGAGAAGGAGGTGAGTTGGTTCCATTGGGAAAAAGGCAAAACGAACCAATCGATCGGATATCGGACAGCCCCATTGCGTCGGCCGATGCCGATTGAGAACGTCTGAGGGGTACCATTCGCTATCGGCGAGCGTGGCCTGAAAACCTTAGAGTGGTGGAAAGAGAAAGCGATTAGAGGAGGAAACTCAAGAATATATCCCGTTAATTTGGCGGAAGAAATCAATAAAAAGGAACCCGGAAAAGCAATTGAAAGGCCGGAAGTTTGGAGAAGGAGGTGAGTTGGTTCCATTGGGAAAAAGGCACAATGAACCAATCGATCGGATATCGGGCCAGCCCGTTGTATCGGTTCCGATGCCGATTGAAAATATCTAAATGGGATGCCTTTCGCCATTTGCGAGCGAGGCCTGAAAGCCTTAGAGGCGGCGGAAAGAGAAAGCGATTA
>JAITAG010000006.1 GCA_031284265.1 Puniceicoccales bacterium
GTATCACACTGGGGCGCATCCCCGCCGCAACCATCTGGGCGCCAATCGAATTCACTTCTTTTATCCCCTGTTCATCCAATTCGCGCTCCCGATCAATTGCACCGATCGCGGCATGTGCACTTCTCAATATATATAATCTTTTCATATTCCTCCCATGTTATCGCCCATAAAGGCAAACATTTCTATACCCTTTGCAGAATTTTGGCACAAATCCTCTGCAAACCTTATCTTATTTTTTTGAAAAATAGTCATGATTGTCGATCCTCCAAAACAGAAAAATCCTTTTTCCTCGCCCTTGAAATAGAGGCGTCCAACTTCGGCCGTTTGTATGATACTGCCGACACAGGTCGCTCCTATTTCGACCATTAAAAATTGATCAACGTCCTGTGAGTGCAAAATGGAAACGATGCGTTTATTTTCAAATAATATCGAAATTCGACTGCGCGTCGCTATTGGACTGACGGAAAAATAATCGCCGCTAACCTGATAAATTTTTCGGATAACGGCATCACAGGGAAAATGAAATCGATGATAATCGACGGGGCAGAGTCGAGAAATAACTGCAGAACCTTCTCGGAAGCGTTCAAACAATTCATCATTTTGCAGTAACGTCTTGAGATTAAACCGCTGTCCTTTTATGAAAAAAGACGGCACCTTTTCAAAATTTTCAATCAGGAGATGACGGCCGTCACAGGGAAATGCGATCTTTCGATGATCTACTGCAATCGGACGGGCATCTTTTTTTAATTTTCTCGAGAAAAATTCATCAAAATTTCTAAAGTCTTCAATTTTCTTTTCAACGGTCAGCATATCAATTTTGTAGCGCTCAACAAAGGGACGGATTTTTGTTCTCGATAGGGGGTGACGCATTAAATAGCCAAAAATTCTTGAAAAGATTTTCTGCCCGATCAGGTGACGTGTTGCCCATCGCCCCAGGGAAGAGTGGTACAATAGCTTCAAGAAAAATTCACTGTAAATAATTTCCCGTTCCAGCGATTTCGTATAGCGGTTATAAAACTCGACCGTACCCTCCATGCCTACCGCCCTGCATTGAAACAAAATTTATTCCCAAGAAAAGCAAAAAATATTTCGCCGAAAAGTCGCCTTGGCCGTCAACGATAAGTTCTTTTTTTGCCCATTTTCGCCGCAGCTTAAAATTTTTAATTCACTTTTGAAAAAATTTGCATATATATAGAACATGCAAGCGATACTAGAAAAAATAAAAGATTTCTGGGCCGATTTATCCGATGCGGAAAGCTGGCAGATTTTTGGTGAAAATGTTCTTGCAAACCCTTTACTTAAATGGTTTGTCATCCTCAGTGTGCTATTTCTTCTCCTGCGCCATTATACCCAAAAAGGTGCAAATTGCATTCGCGTTTATACGACGCATCGCGGACCGATTTACATGAAAAAATCGGCCCTTAAAGGTCTCATTAAAAAAATCTGTCACGCACTCATTCCTCAATCGAAATCACGTGTTAAGTTTTGCGTTCGCTGGCGCAGGATTCATTTGCGAGTTTCCGTTGCGTGTCCCCATAATATGCAATCGGTAAGTACGCAGCTTCAACAGGAAATTTTCAGCATATTGAAACAGGAAATCGGCATCGATAATCTCGGTTCTGTTCACGTTGTGATCGAAAAAATTATTGGTCCCATAAAAACCAAAACGTTCAACAATGACTCGCCTAGTACTGCACAGATAGTCCAATCGTTGAAAAATTCGCACCAACATTGCTTTGAAAGCAATGATTGTTCTGGAAATATCCATTGCGCTGGCAATACGGGATATGGCGAAAGAGATTTTCGCCAACCAACGGAAGATTCGAAGGTAGACCATTAAACAGGAGCAGCACTTCCTCCACGCATTTTTTGTAAATTCCCGCCCCTATCACCACGAATTATCGAAGATCTAGTGTCTATCGTTGGAATTTGTCTCGGATAAAAAGCGTTCCGTAAAGAAACAGCAAATGGCTACCGCCGCCGCATCAGTTTCGTCGAACCCAATATTGACATTAATCTTGAGTATCGCCTGAACCACTTTGGAGATTTGCTCCTTCGAAGCCCGACCATAGCCACAAATGGCTTGCTTAATGCGAAGCGGAGCATACTCAAAAGTCGGCAAACAATGGATAGCAACCGTGGTCAATACGGCTCCCCGTGCAATGCCCATGATCTGTGCCGTTTGGAAATTTTGCACATAAATGGTCTGTTCTGCTGCGCAAATTGCCGGTCGGTAATGTTCGATTGTCTCCGACACAGCCTCAAAAATGCGACGCGTACAGGTCGATAGGGACTCCTTTGCTTGAACTTTCACCGTTTTCGAAAAGATTAAATCCATTTCACCGCGATTTTTAATATCGAGTACGGCTAAGCCCGTACCGCGTAAACTCGGGTCAATGCCCAAAATTTTTCCTCGAAAAGGTACAACATTTCCCTTTAGCTCGGCTACTCTTTGAGCATGAACATGGCTACTCGGCCGAGGAAGCTTCCCTTTTTCCAAAAAATTTGCCCACAATTTTCGACAATTATTCTGCATCGCACACATAGAGATCGCGCTCAATCATAAACCGATATCACTTATCTCAAAAATGGGAAATTATACGAGCATAATTATACGCCTTTATCCTAAAAATTAGGGAACAAATTCACGCGCTACATGTGTATGGAAGAAGTCATCCTAAGTACGCTCGTGATAACACTTATTGCTAAAATGGCTACCAATGAAAACGCCGTTCCCATGGCAATGACCGTTACGGTCGTCGACAACATTGCCAAATGATCCAAAAGGGCGGTATGATAAATTTTAAAAACCTCCCGAAAAGATGAGGCCAAATCGCCCGTATTCTCACCGACTGATAACAAATCTAATCCCAAATCGGGAAAAATTTCGTTCTGTTCGAAAGCTTGCGTCATCGATACGCCATCGAGGACCATTTTTTTCGACTCGATAAATCGCTTGCGAAAAAATAGATTATCCGAGGCACCTTCCGCCAGTGTCATCGCTTCCGTCGTATTGATGCCACTTCCGAGCAACGTCGCTAATAGATTGGCCGCCTGACAATAAAAATTTTCCTTAATAATGATTCCCACAATGGGGATATGGAGCGACCATTTATGAAGATTAAATTTTCCACTCGGCGTACTTTTATAGGCAAAAAATCCAACGATAACCAATAGCGTCACCGCTAAAATCCCCCACCAATAGTGGAGCGCAAAATTCGAAACCATCACAAGACATTTGGTAATGGCCGGTAAATCGCCCCCCATCGAAGTCAACATTTTCTGTAATCTTGGCATGACGAAAAATAAAAAAACTAGCGATACGACAAAACCAATGACACAAACGGTTGCCGGATAGGCCATCCCTGCAATAAATTTTTTCTTAATGGATTGCTTCATTTCCAAAAAATCGATCAAATTACGAATAACGGCCACTAAATTACCTGTTTTTTCACCGGCTTCAATCATACAAACCGTATTGTTTGTGAAAACCTCGGGAAACCCGTGCATTGACGCCGCAATTGTCTTCCCCTCACAAACATCCTTGTGAATCGTTTCCGCGATGCGTTTTTCCTGAGGATTATTCAGTCGCATTCGCATAATCTTGATGGCATCGCCCACGGGCAAGCCGCCTGCGTGTAATTGTAAAAATTTCTGCAGAAAATTGAGTGCAATTTTGCTACCACTCGTCCCCAGTGAAATGGAAAATCTACTCTTTTTGGCTGTAGATACCGTACTTTCGAGCAATGATGTCGCATTAATGCCGCGATTTCTGAGCAATGTAATGGCCGATTTGCGATCGCCCGCCTCGATCATTCCGGATACGCTTTTTCCCGTAGAATCCTGACCTTTATAGTTAAATTTTGCCATAATCTAAATCCATTGTATGAAAACTTATTTTTTTGACAACTATATTCAAGAATTTTTTCAGCCAATCCATTGACGATGGCCGATAAAGTACGTAGGCGCAGAACAATACCTTTGGAAACTAGGGAATTTTTTTAAAAATTTGACAGCAATGGAAAGTACTCCAATGCTAGAAGTGTAAGGGTGGGGCGAGTATCGCGTTTTTTTCCGACGTCAAAAAAGATTGCGGGAATATGTTTTGCCGTTTCTCTAATGAAAATGAATGCTTTGGAAATCCGCAATTTAACGCTTAGTGTCGACAGAAAACCGATTCTAAACGATTTTTCTCTAGCGATTCCCGGTGGTGAAATTCATGTTCTTATGGGCAAAAACGGTATGGGGAAAAGCTCATTAGCCAAAGCCATTGCCGGACATCCCGATTACGAGGTTATTCGGGGTGAAATAATTTTTCGTGGAGAAAATATTACACAACTTCCTCCGGAAGAACGGGCACAGCGAGGTATCTTCCTTGCCTTTCAGCATCCCGTTGAAATTCCGGGTGTTTCCATTGCCAACTTTATCCGTGCTGCCATGAATGCGCAAAATAAAAAAATGGAGACAGTAGCCTTCTATAGACTACTCCACGAAAATATGGATCGTTTGGGATTAAATCGGAATTTCTCGCCCCGTGCACTGAACGTTGGATTTTCCGGTGGTGAAAAAAAACGCTGCGAAGTCCTTCAAATGCTGATGCTCCGACCATCCTTTGCTATTCTCGACGAAATCGATAGCGGCCTCGACATCGACGCCCTAAAATTGGTCGCCGGAAACATTAACTCGCTGCGCTCCGAAACTTTTGCCGGCCTGGTCATTACCCATTACCAGCGACTCCTAGACCATATTACCCCCGATCACGTTCATATCATTGAAAACGGAAAAATGATCCATTCCGGAGGGCCAGAAATTGTCTATGAACTCGAGAAAAAGGGTTACGCATTGCTCAATCCGGAGGAAACATCATGACCCCATCGCGGACCTCTTTCCCTGAAAATATGGAACAAAATCAGATGCAATCCGCTGATTTTCATTTCGATATGCCCTACGCCCTCGATGCGGGAATCGGTCTAAATCGCGATACCGTGGAGTATATCAGTACCGTCAAAGGTGAAGATCGATGGTTGCGCGCATTTCGCCTACAAGCACTTGAAGCTTTTTTAGCTATGCCGATGCCCGAGATCCTCAAACCATACGTCGGCAATGATCTCAATTTCGATAAAATTCGCTACTATCTCGCCAATAACCAGGTTCCTCAACATTCTTGGGATGACGTCTCTTCCGAAATTAAGGCAACCTTCGACCGCCTCGGTATCCCCGAACGGGAGCGAAAATTTCTCGCCGGCGTTGAAGCCCAATTCGATAGCGAAGCCGCCTATAATCGCATTCAGGACACCATCGCCAAAGAAGGGGTCATTTTTGTAGACTCTACCGTTGGGTTAAAAAAATATTCTGAAATTTTTAGAAAATATTTTGCTTCTGTCGTTCCAATTAATGATAATAAATTTAGCGCACTGAATAGTGCGGTTTTCAGTGGCGGGAGTTTCATTTACGTTCCAAAAGGCGTTAAAGTTAAGCAGCCGTTGCAGGCCTATTTCCGTATCAATGCGCAAAATTTTGGCCAATTTGAACGCACCCTCATTGTCGTCGACGAAGATGCCGAAGTCACCTACATGGAAGGCTGTACAGCTCCCCGCTTCGAAACGGCGACGCTCCATTCCGCCGTCGTCGAACTTATTGCTTTAAAAAATTCAAAAATTCAATACATCACAGTCCAAAATTGGTCCAACAATGTCTACAATCTCGTTACAAAGCGCAGCATTGCCCATGAAAACGCTGAGATTCGCTGGATTGATTGCAATATCGGTTCGAAGCTCACTGTAAAATATCCCACCATTCTGCTGGCTGGAGAAAAAGCCCGCGGCGAAGTCCTTTCCATCGCCCTCGCATCGGATAACCAAACCCAAATTACGGGTGCCAAAATGATTCATCTCGCCGACGGCACAACGTCCAATATTATTTCAAAATCAATTTCCAAAGGCAATGGACTGGCATCCTATAGGGGAATCGTTCATGTAAATGAAAAACTAAAGAGTTGCAAAAATAATACGCAATGCGATGCGCTGTTGATCGACCATTGCAGCCGTAGCGATACCTATCCCAAAATTACGGTTCATGGCGATAAAAACAATGTGCAACACGAAGCGAGCGTTTCGAAAATCGACGAAGAGCGGCTCTACTATCTCCAACAGCGAGGCATTTCCCAAAGCCAAGCAACCAGTTTGTGCGTCAACGGTTTTGTTAACGAATTGATTCAGGAATTTCCCATTGAATATAGCGTCGAACTCAAACGCCTCATCGATCTGGAACTCGACCCTAAAAATAAAAAATAATATAATTTATTGTTATATTTCTCTTGAATTTTGTAAAAAAATACATATTCTTAAAGATATGGAATATGTACAGAAAAAATTATTGTCACATTTATCGATATTGGTTTCAGGCATAGGGTTGAATGGGAGTCATCTTTGGGGTACAGAACTAACAAGTCCAAATTCCATTAATGCTATTGGGTTTCAAGAATCTACCTTCAATGGGAAATTGGAATTGGTCGCTGACGATCCCATTGATATGCCCATTGCAACGATTTATTCTTCCAAAGTTCACAAAGGTATCGATTGGAACCTCCTTGGAAAACTTTGTCAAAGAGTGACCGATAAACGTAAAAAATTTAAAACCACTAATTTACTCATTCTTCAAAATACAACCTCGGGTATTTTTTACACCTTTCTCGGGGGGATCCTCCCACAAAATGATTTGAAACTAGACGAAATCGATGCCCTAAAAATTTTCGGATGCAATGATTTGAGGAATTATTTCGTTCAATTGGCAGAAAATCCGACAGACATTAAGCGAGCAAAAATTAAAATCATCGAAGAAGCCCTCAAAAAGTACTTTGAAAAAATTGATGAATATATTACTTTTTCGGAAAAAAAGTTCGACGGGACTATGCAACAGAATATTAAAAAATTGCACAAACAATTCCAAATCGTTCAAAATAAACTATTCGAAGGTGGAACGCGTATTCATGCCCAAGATCTCCTCTCCCTCCTGGAAAGCGTCAATCATTTACAATTGAATTTTCCTGAAGGTACGCCTTTTAATACTTTCCAAGAGCTATTTCATCCCGAAATGCTTCTGTTCTACGCCATGGAAAATGGTATAATGATTAACGACTTCAATTTTGCGGTTTTCAAGCGGCAAAATCCCTTATATATCGGTCTATACCACGATATGTGCCTTTCCTGCGAAACGCTACTGGCATGGTTTGCCAATGGAACGGACCGGGCAGATAAACCATTAATTGTTTCCTCCATCAGCCCATCTGAACACCCTACGCGCTTTCCTAATTCCCAATTTCTACGATACACTGCTCTACAAAATTTTATTAAAATTGCGCTACAGAAACAAAACTTTAATATTAAATTTTAAATATTTTTTAAATCTCGGAGCCAATTCGGGCAACAAAAATAACATTTTCTTACATCCACATTGGGAATTTATAAAAATTTTCCAAAACAAAGACCTGCCCACCGCAATTAAAAATGAAGGGAAATTTTATTTCGTAGGGTCTTTATTTTTCATTGACATAAAACTTATCCATGCGTCTGCTTTAAAAGTTATCAAAAAAATTTTTATCCCAGAAAAATCATTGGAAAATTTCCCTACAATGCACACTTCCATTAAAATGATAAATCATTTCTATGGTAACACCACAAGCGGAAGACATAAACCCCAGTTTTATGTCCCTTATTTTTGAATCAAATTCCTTTCAACCATATCCTTTTTAGTCTTTCAATACCTTTTCTAGTCCTCCCCATACCGCTACAATAATCCTAAAATAATTTTCGAAAAAATCATCTTTTTTTCTTTTTTTGCATTCTTGGCACGAAAATTGCTTTATTGTATTTATAGAACGTTTTCGCACGCGGATGTTCGAAGGATTTCCCAAAAGAAATTGCTCAAATGTCCAAATGCCTAAACAAAGTTTATTTATAAAGGAAACAATTTAAAGAAAGGA
>JAITAG010000031.1 GCA_031284265.1 Puniceicoccales bacterium
GACTTAAAAGAAATTGAATAGCTTCATCCATCGGATTTTAGTTGACCAAACAATGAGTTATCATCAATGCCGAGTTGAACAATGCGAGTAGTACGGAGGCGCTAGCAGTATCCTTTGCCCGTGTGGCGAGTGGATGAATCCGAGGAGAAGCGAGGCCGACTACCGTTTCAATGGAACACTTAATTACCTGCGTGATAAGTATGATAAAACAGCCCAGCGATCGGAGTAAAAGCTTTACGGTATCCCAAGTTGAATGGCGACGAATGGGACAAAAATCAGTCCCAGTAAAACTTCAGACCGAAAGACTCGATCTCGGAGTGCATTTTTTAAACCCATAAAAGAATATTTTAAAGGAAGAAAAACGTGGCGTCGAGAAAAATTGCATCAGACTCTCCATTAAATTTTACCGAATGAAAAGATTTCTCCATGAAATTTGCGAGTTTCGACCAGAGAGATCTGCGCTCTGGATTTCCGCCAGGGGATCCATCCCCTGGACCAGGGTGTCCGGGCCTGTTTCCCTGGCATCGCGAAGAGGATAGGCCCGAAGGGCCCGCCCTCGGCGAAGCTGCGGGTGGGCTAACTTTTTGGCCGAGGCGATGCGCAGCGCCCAGCGCCTCGGCCAAGAGAAAAGAAAAGTTTTGATCTTACGGCCAATCCATACGAAAACTTCGCATGGATTGGCCGTTAAAAAGGTCAAGGAAGTATGTTCCTTGCGGGAGTCCAGAGGGCGGAGCCCTCTGGGTAAGCCTCCTTGCGGCGCATGGGGCGGAGCCCCATGGCATTTATTCACCGTAATGTACCGGATCTACGCTTTCGATAAGCATTAAATAGTAGGGCAAAAAATAAATGAATAAAAAAAAAGGGCATGCGAATTAGTAAAAACCGCACGCCGATGCGATAAAAATAGTAACAAAAATTAGAAAATTTCGTATAACCATTACAAAATCGGCCCATATTTTTATTCAATACCCATGGATTGGATGATGCGCAATAGCTCCTGCTCTCCTTTGTACTCGATGATAATTTTCCCGTACGTCGAACCATGTTGTAATGAAACATTGGCTGCCAATTGTTGCGCGATTTGTTTTTCAATTTTCATAAGCGATTCGCTAAGTTCACGCGGCGTCGACGGCATCACCACGGGCTTGCCCGACTTTAAAATACTCGCCTGACGCTCAGTTTGACGGATATTTAAATCACCGTCAAGGATTTTTTCCAGCAACCGTATGCGCAGCGAAGGATCGTCGAACCCCAGTAAAATTTTTGCATGGCCCACCGTAATTTTCCCTATTTCAAGGGGCGATAAAATTTCTTCTTCCAAGTTGAGTAGGCGCATGGAATTGGCAATCGTAGCACGCGCCTTACCAACCCGCTGAGCAATTTGTTCCTGTGTAAAACCGTACTCCTCGGCTAATTGAACGAAACCGGTAGCTTCTTCCACGGGGTTTAAAGATTCCCGCTGTAAATTTTCGATGAGCGAAATGATTGCGCAATCCCGTTCATCCCCATGGATAATTTTAGCGAAAATTTTTTCAGCTCTCAAAAGCTGCATTGCTCGGAATCGCCGTTCCCCGGCAACAATAGAAAATCGTCCCTCCGCCATAGGACGTACGATAATGGGCTGCAATAGACCATCTCTTTGAATACTATTAGCTAACTCACGGATTGCCATTGCCTCGAAATTTTTTCGAGCCTGTTGCATATTGGAAACGATACAATCCATGGCTAATTCACAAATTCCTTCCACAGTTTCCTGTTTATTGGGAACGCTCCGATCACTTTCTTCGCAATGTGTGGATGTACCGTGAGTGATGAGGCCATCGAGGCCGCGTCCGAGTCTTAACTTTCTATTTACAGCCATTCGTCATTTTTCCCAACGCTTTCCCATTTACCTTGTCCCGCCACTGTCCTATCCCATTCGCACGCCGAGGAGATGTTATACCGTCCCCCAAGAAACCGAGACCGCATGCCCCTATCGACTTTTGATTGATATCCATTCGCTATTTTATCGATGAAACAAGTTCTCCTTGTGGAATGAAAAGCACTAGTCCTCGGGATAGATGATTTTCATCGGCAATAAAATTCAATTTTTTAATATCTTCCTTGGGCACTGTAAATTTCGCTGCAATACCATCCAGTGTCTCACCGGCCTCCACTTCATAAATAATGCCTTTGGACTGCTTTGTTTCCGAATCCTTAATCATACTCGACAATTTTCGCTGGGCATTAATCGCTGAAATGATTACATTTAACACCCCATTAATTCTTTCCGACATGGCATTGATTTCTTGTGAAAATGCGAGCGACAACGCATTGACTTTCTGGTCAACGATCCCCGCACTATCACAACATGTCGTTTCAGCAATTTTTTTTACCTGAGTCTCTTGATTTTCCGAGAGCGAATGCCCCTGTAATTTTAAACAATCCACCTCCCTTTGTAATTTATGCATGCCGGCTGTCAGATTATTGATATCTTGCCGTAAGGCTGCCATATTTTCCGCCAATTCATCCATAGGACTCTTTTGCTGTAGGAAATTTTCCTTTTTTTTTGATCCTTCCACGATAACGGAACTCGCCACAAACAGCATATATACAACTGGCTTCAACATAATCTCCATTTTAAATATGTATACAAAGGTACTTTTTGTCAACAATTTTGATAAAAGAATTTTATTTTTACTGGAATACACGCGCCTCTAGCTAGATTTGAACTTCCTCTGGGAAAATTGGGCCGCTTCCAATGCCTTTTGCTTCCAAGCCATCGAATGTATGCGAAAAAAATCCGAAACGATGCGCGCGCAAGAATCTAAAATAAAACACTGCCAGCAAAAAATAGCTCCCCACCAATGTAAAATGTAAACAAAAAGAAAAATGGGTACAAAAGCTGCCAACCAAAAACAGGCAACATTGGAAATAACGGCAAAGTGAATGTCGTCCGCAGCAATTAAAATATTTTGAAACATCCAGCGAAAAGCGTCCACCACAACCGCAACCCATGCGACAAAAAGCATCCAACGGAAATTCAAAAAAAATAGATCCGTCACTTCCTCCCGGTAAAATAAATGAAGTGTTAAACGGGGACTGATAACCATGAAAATTGCCGTAAAACCTGCAAAAACAAGTAAAAGCTTTACTGCGGAACGGGCTGCATCGAAAATGATATGCATTTCGTTTCGCCCGATACAATTTGAACAAATCATGCACAATCCCTTGCCTAGACCATCCGCAAAAAACCAGAAAAAAAGATAAATTGCATTGGCAATGGTAAAGGCTAACGCGTCGTCAGCCGAACAAACTTTCGCAATTATTTGGCTGACAATCGCAAATCCCCCCGAATTTAAAATCGAACTAATTGCATTGGGAATCCCAAGGGGAAGACATTTTTTTATGAGTTTTATGGAAATCCGCGGAATATGGGTCAAATAGCGGCGGCGATATGATCGCCCAAGAAATTTGTAAAGAAAAATAATAAAAGCGACCAGTTGTGAAATCCCCGTCGCATAGGCCGCTCCCCGTATGCCTAATTCCGGAAAACCGCATAAACCAAAAATTAGTAAAAAGTCAAGCAAAATATTAATTGAATTTGAAATTAAAATCACTACGGGAACAATTCGCGTAACCCCTATGCCCAAAAAAAAGGCCCCAATAGCTCCAAACCCTGCTAAGTGAAATGGCAAAAATAATAGCGTAATGGATAGATAGGGCGCGCCGAGATCCTTAATCGTATCGGCAAGAAAAATTTTCGCGTTCCAAGCACAGGGGATGAGTACGATATAATAGGCAAAAGCAATGAAAATGGTCTGCCAAACAATTTTTCGAATTTGCCGATAGTTGCGCGCCCCGTAAAATTGACCAATAAACACACCCGTTACACTAACAAATGCCATCATCGCACGCGCATTTGCCCAATAAAAAGGATGCGAAAATCCAACGGCTACAAAAGCATCCGTAGCATATCGCGATAGAATGATGCGATCGGCCAGTGTCATAAAATAGTTTGACATTGCCGCTAAAATCATAGGCCAAGAAATTGACCAAATTTCGCGTAGACTTCCCGACTCATGCCGCGTTAACCTCATGCCCGTGTTAAAATATGAAAATCATTCGTCTTTCACAACAAAATTTCATTGCCCCACGGAAAAAATTCTCCAACTATTAATGACATGAACGAAACTATGGAAAACCTTTTGCCAAGTCCTTGGACATTAAACGTAAAAAAGTCCATCTTTAGCTGTCCAATTTTCCAACTTTTTGAAAAAAAATATATGCACCCCATCGACCACCGCTCCGGTAATTTCTACGTAATGGATATGGCAGACTGGGTACAAGTGATTGCACTCACACCGGAAAACAAACTCATTCTCGTACAGCAGTTTCGCTTTGGTACGGAAACGTTTTCCCTGGAAACACCCGGTGGCCTCATTGAAAAAAGCGAAGATCCCGTAATAGCCGGACTCCGCGAGCTGCGCGAGGAAACAGGATATAGTTCAGAAAATGCTCATCTACTGACATCGATCTACCCCAATCCCGCAATGCAAAATAATCGCTTACACATCGTTGTCGCCCAAAATTGTCAAAAAATTGGCCCCCAACAACTCGATCCAAACGAAGAAATAACGTGTTGTACAGCTTCCCTTCCGGAATGTTTAAATCAAATAAAATCCGGAGTCATCAACCACGCCATCGCTATTGCCACACTTTTAATTTATCAACTATCGATTTAAAAAAACTTGACAACACTCCATTTTCTTCCAAGGCTGAAGGGTAGAGGGCGGGAGCAAGCGGTACGTTCACAATAACACCGCAAATACTGTTTATTAACCACCCGTGCCAGCACTAGATAATATGACTAACTGATTATTGCTGTTCATATAATTCGCGTTTACTTCTCTATCACCGCACGTAATCCAAGTGGAGCTGGGTACTGCTCCGCGGATATCGGTTGTATAGCCAGACTGATCCCACTTTAAAAATTTCGCCGGTCTACTGCCATCAAACCAAGTCACATGACCATCGCAATAGATTACGTAACCGCCCTTACTACCATAAAGTCCCGCCTTTTCATCCCAGGTACCGTCAGCACAAAGGCCTCGCGTAAAGGCAAATGGCGTTGTATCTAATGGAACATTGCCCGATAGTCCTGCGACCAGGCAATAGCTCATAAGAAATCCCGTACCATTCATCATAAAATTTGAAACGCCAGTAATCCAACCTGCCTCATGAACATATGTCCCATTAAAAAAGCAAATCATATCTTTCGTAACTTTGGCAGCATATTTATCCCCAGAAGAAATATAAGTATGGAGATCATTAAGAATCATATCCGACGGGCCACTGTTAGGGGCATCACATCCCGCCAGTCTTTCCATTACCAACGAAACATATCCTGGCCGTCCCCACCAATCGAGGCTATCAATTTTTCGGCCGCGGTTAACGACGCATTCGCGCCAGGCTTCGGCGATTTTTTTGAGATTGGAAACGTCTCTTACTTTCTGCGCGCTTAACTTTATTGCACTCATCGCCGGCAACAGTATCGCCAATAAAATACCGATAATAGAAATAGTAAAAACAATTTCCACTAAAGTGAAAGATTTGCTTTTACTTTTACCTTTTTCTGCACTTCTGCACTTCTGCACTTCTGCACTTCTGCACTTCTGCACTTCTGCACTTCTGCACTTCTGCACTTCTGCACTTCTGCACTTCTGCACTTCTGCACTTCTGCACTTCTGCACTTCTGAAATAA
>JAITAG010000054.1 GCA_031284265.1 Puniceicoccales bacterium
GGGTTCTTTTCCCGTGGAATGTAAAAGACCTACTGGTGAAAAGGGCTTATGAGGGACAGGGAGGCCATAAAGCTTGCAATATGTAAATATTCTTATATTTTGTTTGTAAGGAATTGCAACATGGATGCTGTTGGTAGCTGTTGGATTTAAGGAAGCTTTAAATGAGGATGGTACATTTAAGACATCGATTGGAACCTTCAAAATAAAACAGATCCCTGGTGGAACAATAGAAATTACGGAATTAATTGTTGGGGAAAGGCCATTAGGAGGCAGGGAGGCGAGCCCAAGTGATGTAATAAAATTTACAGGTTCTAAAGAGGATGCGAAGGTATAGCTTAAAGAGAATGCACTATCTCCAGATGAAAAGAAATTAGCGGATATTATAAAGGATATTATAAAGCAAATAAAGCAGACGGAAAGCTTTGGTGACCTTCCACCCGATGAGCAGGCATGTATTAAAGAATATGCGCGGCAATATGCGCGGCAAATGATTGCAGGTGGCGGCGATCCAGGAGCTGCGATTGGCACAGCCGCCGAAATATTAGAAATGAATAGATGGGAAAAGTGGATTCATTGCATTAAAAAGTCTTTTGATGTAATGTTGCACGGATTGGGAAATTTTCAGCCCATTAAAATATAAATTTGATTGGCGTAGGACTATAAATAATATATGATTTTTAAAAAAAATACTTAACAATTGTCGGTATTTCAAGTGAAGGATAGGTATGGGTAAAATATTTAAAATTTATTATATAATCGCTTTAGCATTGACGTTTCCCAATGCGTGGGCGGTTCGTTATTGGGGTGTTCCGGCCAACGAAAATCGCTGGAATGGATTACCGGTTCTATTGAAAAATAGGTGGGAACCGATATCGATACCTAGGAATGCGGTCCAATCCGCACGCCTCTTCCCTAGAGAAGGTTGGAAAATAGAGCCCAAAAAAATTCCTTTGAATTTGGCAGAACTACCGGTTCTATTGAAAAATAGGTAGAGACCGATATCGATACCTGGGAATGTGGTCCAATCCCCATCTGCGATCCGATCAATATCACCTTTGTCCGTGGAGATAGTGGAAGGCAAGTAGTAGAGTCCCAAAAATCTCCTCCAAATTCGACAAAACGCTCATTACCGCAAGATCCACTGTCACAGGATCCGACATGCTCAAAAGGCTTAGAAAATTTGGGTGCCACATGTTATGCCAATAGCGCAATGCAACTATTGAATGCGATTACAGAATTCAGGGAAAGTATAATAGAAAGCTCAAGCACGAATCCCTTCCTATTGGGGTTCAAAGGAATATTTAAGGGTCTCAATTCGACCGCTGGAGTACAAAGGGGTCATTTAGAGAAATTATGGACGGATATATTTTTTCCGATGAATGAAATCAGAGGCGTTTCCGATTACTTTGCGACAACTAAGCAATGCGATGCTTTCGAATTTATTCAATTGTGTCTCCATATATTAAAACAAGATAAAGAGCACAGAGGGCAAGCCATTCGATGTTTTCAGTTTAGTTTGCGTAGTACTATCCAGGCAAAAGACGATCCCACGAATAGAAAAGATTCCTATTATCGCGAGCCGCAAGAAATATTGGATTTGCCCATTAGTAAAACTCCTCTAGGAAAAGAGATTGATGGGGAATTTATGCAGGCGCTTCAGGCTTTTGAAGGAAAAGAGGAATTAACGGGAGATCGGCGGTTAACCGGAACAAAAGGAGAAAAAGTTGATACGATTTACTATAAGCAAATTGTAACGCCACCCCAAGTTTTTTTGATGAGAATTATGCGACTGAATTATAACGAAGAAGGAAAATTGATAAAAATTGATCGCCCCATGGCCATACCACAAGAGTTTACGTTATCATCGGAAATGATGGTTGACTCTAAACCGGTAAAATATAAACTTACCGGTGGCGTCACTCACTCGGGTACGGTTAATAGTGGACATTATATGGCATATATTAGCGGTTCCAATGACTTTTTAGAGTTTAATGATTCCAGGGTACGGCAGATAGGCAAAAAAGATGCTCTAAAAGCATTAAAAGTTGGGGCGTATGTGGTGGCGTACCGGCGCGAAGATTAAGATTGAGTTCGTGAAATAAAAACATTAAAGCAAGATTTTAGCGCGAGGATTCAGCCTTAAGAGGCGATCCAATAATATTAGCTCTTTATGAAATCATAAGAAATAATCTCACATAGGTGGGATTATTTTTGCCTTAAGATATGTTTGACGTTTGTTTTTCCTATTTTTGCGATGGCGCATGGATTAAACTATTTTTGATTTTCGAAACATATAAAAATTTGTCATAATTTTATTTGACTTAAAATTCTCATTCAATATATTTAGGAGATGGATGATAGAAATATTAATATTTTTAGGCGAACTAAGATTCGTTTGCTTTTTTGGGGAATATCTTTGTTAGGCGTTTATGGGGGCGGAATGAGCTCAGCAAATGCCGGCGGCTTTTTATCGATGCTACAAGGTATTTCTAATTGGGTAAGGATTCATATAACGGGTAAACTAGTCCGTGGAATAGTAAATCAATATGGCGTAGGATTGCCGAATTTAGGCGCCTCATGTTACATCAATAGTGCCTTACAAGTGTTGTTTTCGATTCAGCAACTTAAGGAATACATACTAGCACGTAGATACTGGGATCCGGCAATGGACGGTCTTCGGAAGTTGTTTATTCATATGAATGAAAAGAACATTGATACGGATATATTACGACAGCCTTATGAACAACTTGGCTATAGAAATCGTCAAGAAGATTGCGCAGAGTTTATGGCGAAGCTCTTTGAAAAGCTGAAAGAGACATCGCCCACATTGTGGTATCTTTTTACCTATGACGTGCAGACTGATATTTCGTCAGAAAATTTAAACTATCGTAATCAAACATTTGAACACGATCAAACAATTCATTTGTTGCCAATTTCGCTTGACTTAAGAGAAAATTCCATTCCACGGGTGCTAAACCGTATATATTGTCAACCAGAAACTATCGAAGGATTTGAAGTATCTAGAGATCGCAGGGGACCGGCGGTAAGACATCAAAAAATAGCACACGTTCCGGAGTATATGCTGTTTCAAATTTGTCGATTTGATTATTCTGGGGGTAAACTGTTCTTCGAATTCGAAGCACCAGACATATTGAATATGCAGCCCTATTGTACAAGCAATGTTGGGAATGTTTCTATGGAACTTATTGGTATCATCGTCCATAGGGGTGACAATATTGAACATGGGCATTATTTTGTGCTCATTAAAAATAATCAAGGTAAATGGATAAAGTATAGTGATAATAGAATTTACGTACATGAGCGAAAATTGGAATGGAATGAAACCCCATACATATTACTCTACCACAAATTAGGGCAATAGACGAATAAATTTTGCATAAATTGTAACCGAGAGAGGCGGGATTATTGCTTTGGAAAATCGCTGCCTTTTATCAAAACATTTCGGTCACCTAGTCGCTAGGGGACACATATTTTGGGCTAGGGGATATAGTTTTGAGGAAAAATATGAAAACTGGTTCGGTTATATATTTTTAACAAGTACACAACAATACTTTGTCATTGATGCGGACAATGAAAAGCAGTGCTTTCGATTTCGATCAATGGAGTGAAAAAAAGTTTGAACGCAATCATGCGTATTAGGTCTTAAAAAAATGATAAAATCATATTATTTTCCTATACAATAGGAAAAATATGTCTGCTTTGAAATAAAAAAACTTGACAATGATAAATTTTTAGGAAAGCGTAAGGACATGGATAAGATAATTAAGATTTATTGTATCACTGTTTTAACATGGGTACCTTTCAATGCAAAGGCTGCTTTAAGCATTCAAAATAATTGGAAGGAAATGATAAGGTTTAGGCAATTCCCTGTGGATTTGAGACGGTTGCCAACATGGTTGTCGAATTTAAAACAACTTATGCTATCATCCGATCCAAATGGGAATCGAATGATATTGCCTGCCAATGGAAATGGAACTCAGCCAACATGGTTGTCGAATTTAAAACAACTTATGCTATCATCCGATCCAAATGGGAATCGAATGATATTGCCTGCCAATGGAAATAGAACTCAGCCAACATGGTTGTCGAATTTAAAACAACTTACGCCATCATTCGTTCCAAATGAGAATCGAATGATATTGCCTGCCAATGGAAATAGAAGAAATCCGGGACAAGTGATACAGCTATATGGAAATAGAACTCAGCCAACATGGTTGTCGAATTTAAAACAACTTATGCTATCATCCGTTCCAAATGAGAATCGAATGATATTGCCTGCCAATGGAAATAGAAGAAATCCTGGACAAGTGATACAGCTATATGGAAATAGAACTCAGCCAACATGGTTGTCGAATTTAAAACAACTTACGCCATCATTCGTTCCAAATGAGAATCGAATGATGCTTTCTACCGATAGAAGTAGACTCGCATCACAACCTGTTCCAAATAGAGACCAACCCAAAACGTCTGTCAGTGAAGATAGCGGGAAGCGCGTGATTATGCAGAAAAATTCCACTTTAGAGCCAATGGAAATTTCGGCATTATTGAAAAATTGGGAAAAAGTGGTACATAAGGATGCCACGAATATTCCTAAATTAACTCCTCAAGCAATGGTTCAAATAGCTTCTCAAAATAAAAACTTTCTCATCGCTACGGCGGCGATTATGGACCAATCGCAAAGAAGGCCTCAGTTGCGAGATTTTGCCCAAGGCATCTTGCAATCCGTTGAGCAAGGTATTCGTGAAAGTTTGCCTGCGGCAATGGGAGAATTAAATAGGTTTCCCCAAAAAAGCCAATTCACCGAACGGCAGTTGAAATGGATAAAGTTTCTTGCAGGAGATACGGTCCAAGGATTTCGCTACGCAAACTGTAAGGCCTTTCGCGAGGATAGTGATGCCAATCTGGAAGGATATCATGATTATGTCCAAGTCGTTTTCCCGAGTTGGTCGCCGTCAAGCTATGCTAATAGAGATCTATACATAAGGGATAGGGTAACAGAGTGGCGAGCTTTGCATGTCCAATGCCCAACCCTTTGGATAAATATCCTGATAAATGCGCAGCTCAATGCCATTCGCATGTTCCATTTTTGGGGATTTCGCTTTGTTTGGCGTGGAGATCAGCTAATACTTGTGGATAATCCAGGTTCTCCATTACACGATGATGGAAATCACAATGCGCTCAGATTTACGCGGTTTATAGAATTTTTAAGAATGTTTGAATTCGAAGACACTTTGAATATGCTTAAAACGCTTTTAGATGAAAATTATCGAAATAGCTCATCTTATGGTTATTGGTTACGGGTATTTTTAAATTCACCTCATTTGTAATTACTTTTCTTTTTACAAGAAAATCTTAGTTTGTTACTACTTTCTCCGATAAAAATAAGCTGGGATTTTTAAAAAAAATTGTAATCATGGAAACGTGATTATTTCGCAGGAAGAGTTGCTATCTTTCGTGCTGGCAAAACATTCCCAGCCCCATGATCGGCTGGGAATGCACCCTTGGAACGAAAATGGAAAACAAAAAATCGTCGTCCGGGCATTCCTAGCAGAAGCACAGCGTTGTTCCGTTGTCGACCGGGCTACCAATAGAAAATACTCCATGAAAAAATTGGATCCATCCGGTTTTTTCGAAACAACTATTGCGAGGACCGATTGCTTCAAATACCAATTGCAATCCGAAGATTTCGAAGGCAATACGAAAACTTTTTTCGATCCCTACTCCTTTCCGCCGACGATTTCAGCATTCGATCAATACCTCTTCAATGAGGGTAAACATAGAAAAATTTATGAAAAATTGGGTGCCCATGTCATTTCCTTTGAAGGCATGGAAGGTACCCGTTTCTGTGTCTGGGCTCCAAATGCACAGCGTGTTTCCGTCGTCGGTGATTTTAACCGTTGGGATGGTCGCTACGGACCCATGCGCATGCTCGGCAATTCCGGTCTTTGGGAATTGTTTATTCCAGAAAATTTGAATAATTCTCCCTATAAATACGAAATTGTAGGCGCCGATGGCAACCTCCGCCTTAAGAGTGATCCCTATGCCCATCGCTTCGAAGGTCCTCCGAATAATGCCTCCATTGTAACAAATTTAATGCCCGATTTTCCCTGGAATGATCAGGTTTGGCATGAAAAAAAATCCGATTACCACCCCGATGCAATCATCGTCTACGAAGTCCACGTCGACTCCTGGCGAAAAATCGTCGAAGAACAAAACCGCCCTCTGAATTATCGCGAATCGGCCTCCATACTCTGCGACTATGTCTGTGAAATGGGATTTACGCACATCGAACTGATGCCCGTCATGGAACATCCCTTTCTCGGTTCATGGGGATATCAGGTTACGGGTTTTTTCGCACCAACCCATCGCTATGGGATACCCGATGACTTTCGCCATTTTATCGACCATTGCCACCAAAGAGGGATCGGCGTTATCCTCGATTGGGTACCCGCCCATTTTCCGAAGGATGCCTTTGCCTTGGAATATTTCGATGGTACGCACCTTTATGAACATGCCGATCCGCGCCAGGGTATGCACAAAGATTGGGGAACGTTAGTTTTCAATTACGGGCGCCACGAAGTGCGCAATTTTTTGATCGGCAGTGCATTGTTTTGGTTCGATCGATTCCATATCGACGGCATTCGCATCGATGCGGTCTCTTCTATGCTTTACCTCGATTATGAACGCAAGTCCAATGAATGGATCCCCAATCGCTATGGGGGGCACGAAAATATCGAGGCCATCGAATTTTTACGAGAACTCAACGATACTATTCATGAAAAATTTCCCAAAGCGATTACCATTGCAGAGGAATCGACATCCTTTGGTGGCGTGACGCAGCCAACTGGCTACCACGGTCTAGGCTTCGATATGAAGTGGAATATGGGTTGGATGCACGATACGCTAAACTATTTCTCCCAGCCAACCGTTTACCGAAAATACCACCACAATCAACTGACCTTTGGTATGCTCTATCAGTATTCCGAACGCTTTATGCTTGCACTTTCCCACGACGAGGTAGTTCATAGCAAACATTCCCTAATCAATAAAATGCCCGGCAGTGATATGCGAGAAAAAGCGAAAAATTTACGCGCACTCTACGGATTGATGTGGGGCTGGCCCGGAAAAAAATTACTCTTCATGGGCAGCGAATTCGGCCAATCCAACGAATGGGATCACAATAGAAGCCTAGACTGGCATTTGTTGCAATATCCGGATCACCTGAGTATCCAGCGCTGGGTTCGGGATCTTAATTTTTTTTACCGAAAGGAACAATTTTTAGCCCAGTCGGACTTTGATCCGCACGGATTTTCCTGGGCCGTTGTCGACGATAGGGACAACAGTGTGTTTGCATTTTTTCGCCACGGTCGAAATGGAGAACGTTTGCTCGTCATTTGTAATTTGACGCCGGTGGTGCGCCGAGACTATAAAATAGGTGTACCTTGCAAAGGTTGTTGGAAAGAAGTACTCAATGGCGATGCAGAATACTACGGCGGCGATGGACTGGGCAATTCAGGCGAATGCCGTACCCAAAATGGTACTTGCCATGGCCATTCCCAGTATCTATCCTTGCTCCTCCCCGGTTTGAGCGTACTGTTTTTTCTTTTCCATGGAGAAACCTAAGGGCTATGCGGCTACCCTAAGGGCTCCGCCCTCTGGACTCCCGCCAGGGGATCCATCCCCTGGACCGGGATTTCTGGCCTCACCCCGGGCAACGCCCGGAGTGAGGCCAGAAGGGCCGAAGGCCCGCCCGCGGCGAAGCCGCGGGCGAG
>JAITAG010000053.1 GCA_031284265.1 Puniceicoccales bacterium
ATTATCCACGGTTCTTCGAACATCAGCATCGGGTTTAGTGCCGTTGTCTGCGTCATTGCCGCATTGAATTTACTCTTGGACTTTGAATTCATCGCCCGGCAGAGTCGTTTGGGTGCCCCCGAAAAAACGGAATGGATAGCCGCATTAGGTCTACTCGTAACGCTCATATGGATTTATATGGAGATTTTACGTCTACTGATGAAATTAAAAGGACGTGACAATTAGTCCGTAGTAATCCATAATTATGTTTTTACTTAATAAATGCATATCTTGGTTGTTAAGCCTTCTTCCCTTGGGGATATTATCCACGGGATGGTTATCATCAGTGAATTAAAGAGGCAGTTACCAGAATGTGTCGTCGATTGGGTGGTGAGTGATCAGTTTGCCGAAATTGTGATCCACTCCAAAATTGCTAGGAACGTCTTCATTTACGAACGCAATGGGGGCATATTTCCTTTTTTTCGCCTTATTTCGGAAATACACCGCGAAAAATACGACTACGTTTTCGATATGCAGGGGCTTGCCCGCAGTGGCATTATGACCGCCGTTGCAAAATCATCTCGCAAAATCGGACGTCAAGATGCTCGAGAACTTTCGTTTTTAGCATATACCCAGACGGTTAACTATCCAGGACCGGTACACGCCATCGATATTCTTCGAGAATTCTTAGAGGTCGTTGGATGTAGTAAAACCGTTTCAGGAATCATTCCAGAACTTCAAAATATTTCATCATCGACCTTTGAAAGCTTCTTAAACACAGAACTTACTTCCAAATCAATCATTTGCCTATTTCCAGAGAGTCAACGGCCCGAAAAAGAATGGCATTTCTTTTCTGCTTTAATTCCAAAACTTCTCCCTTATATTCCTCATACGGTGATTCTGTTACTGGGCAATAGAAAAGACAAGCTCCCAGAAATTTCTTCGCCGCAATTTTTCGATCTACGGGGAATAACTTCGCTAATGGATATCGTATTTTTAATCAAAAATGCTAAACTAGTCATTGCCAATGACAGTGGTCCTTTGCATATTTCTGCCGCTCTCGATCGGCCAACATTTGGTTTGTTTACAACCACCGATCCCCAGCGTTTTGGCCCCTACCCTATCAAAAAAACTTCCCATATGATATTACAGTTAAATAACACTTTCGATGAAGTCCACATCGTTACTGAAGTAGCCTATGAGATGTTGACTAGTATAAGGCAATGAACTAAAAACCTGAATACGAAAAAATAATGTTTGTCTAAGCTCCTTAAAAATCTCGCCAAAAAGGAAGAAAAAAGCCAGAAAGAAGCGTTTTTTTGTTCAGAACAGGAGCCTTGCTCCCTCCTCATGCTTCCCATCCTCAAAACATTTTTGACCCCTGTCAACTTTTTCGAAATAAAAATTCGCCACCGCATGTAGATTGGGCTTGAAAGAACGCTTCAAATGATTTCTTAAAAGTAAAAAATTTTCGTAGCCATTTGACAGCCAACATTCGGCCTATTTACAGTCACAGACCCACAGCGTTTCGGCCCCTATCCCATCTATAAAATCTTCCCATATGATTCTTCAGCTCAACAATACGCCAGATGAAATCGATACCGTCGCCGAAGTGGCCCGTGAAATGTTGGCCAACGTACAATCGTAAACCGAAAGAATCGGCGCACGGAAACTAACGAAAGTGAGTGGGCATTACAGCGAAAAACTTGACAAAATAAAGAAAAAAGCCAGAGGGAAGCGTTTTTCTTTAAACAAGAGCCTTGCTCCCTCCCCATACTTCTCATCCTCAAGATATTTTTGACCCCTGTCAACTTTTTCGAAATAAAAATTCGCCGCTGGATGTAAATTGAGCTTGAAAGAACGCTTCCAAATAATTCTCTAAGAACAAAAAATTGCGATGGAATACGAAGCGGTCATTGGATTAGAAGTTCATGTACAAATAAAAACCCATTCAAAATTATTTGCCCGTTCGGGATATGCCTATGGCGCTGCCCCTAACACGCTCACGGATCCCGTTGTTTTGGGACTTCCCGGAACGCTGCCCGTACTCAATGAAGAGGCCGTTCGCCAGGCGATTCGCGCCGGATTGATTTTCGATTGCACCATCCCCGAAATTACCCGCTGGGATCGCAAAAATTACTTCTATCCCGATAATCCCAAAAATTACCAAATTTCCCAACTCGATTATCCCATTTGCAAAGGCGGTTTCGTCGAAATCGAATTGCCGGGACCATCGCGAAATATAATGGGCGAACATAAAAAAATTGCACTCGATCGCATCCAACTCGAAGAAGATGTGGGCAAATTGACCCACGAAGGCGAGCAAAGTTTGATCGATTTCAACCGCGCCGGCGTTCCACTAATGGAAATCGTTTCACTACCCAATCTACGGTCGGCCGATGAGGCCTTCGCCTATCTCACTTCCCTGCGGATGCATCTGTCCTATGCCGGTATTTCGGATTGCGACATGGAAAAGGGCCAGATGCGCTGTGACGCAAATGTAAGTGTGCGACCAAAGGGACAAAAGGAACTGGGAACAAAGGTCGAACTCAAAAACTTAAATTCCATCTCCGGTGTTAAAAATGGCATCGCCTACGAAATTCAGCGGCAGCAACGGGTCCTCGCCCAGGGTGGACACATCGTCCAGGAAACGCGAAAATGGGACGCCGATGGAGGAATCTCTACGACCATGCGCTCCAAGGAAACGGTCAATGACTACCGTTACTTTCCCGATCCCGATCTCGTTCCACTCAAAATTGAACGCACACTCGTTGACGAATTGCGGCAATTACTCCCCGAGTTTCCCTTCCAAAAACAGGAACGCTTCTTTGCAACGTACGACTTGCCCTATACCATTACATCGGTATTTTACCCAAATTCGGAACTCTGTGACTATTTCGAGGAAGTGGTCAAAATTTACAATCAGCCCAAGGCCATCGCCAATTTCATCGCCAACGACCTTCTGCGTGAACTTTCCGAAGCTCACCTCAACGCTACAAAAAATAACTTCCCCATTGCGCCACAACAATTGGCAGAACTAGTAAAACTCATGGACGATGGGGTTATTTCGAAACAAACGGCCCAGGATGTTTTTATCGAGATGTTTAGAACGGGGAAAGATACGAAATATATCATCAAAGAAAAAGGTTTGGCTCAAAATTCTAACGAACAGGAATTGGTCAATTTCTGTAAGGCGGCCATCGAAAGCAATCACAGAGCGGTTGCGGAGTATCGTTCCGGAAAAATAACGGCCATCAATGCATTGAAGGGTAATGTAATGAAAGTAACCGACGGCCAGGCTAATCCGGCATTGGTCGACAAAATTTTACACCAATTACTTGACCTATGAGCCTTATCGATACCCATTGCCATCTCGATTTTTTTAAAAATGAACTCGAGTTAATTTTACAACGCGCCAGAGAAGCAGCCGTCGAAGCGATGATTTCCTGCGGTACGGAAGCCGCCGATTGGCCTCTGCACTGCGAAATTGCAAATCGATACGCGCAGGTACATTACTCGGTCGGTATCCATCCCACCAATGTGACGCAAAATTGGGAGACGGACCTCGAAACGTTGGAACAATTTTTCGCCAAAACACCGAAACCCGTCGCCATGGGCGAATTTGGCCTCGACTACCACGGCATCGAAGGCGATACAACTACCATCATTGCCAGGCAAAAAGAAGCATTTCGACAGCAACTTTTAATCGCCCAGCGATACGATTGCCCCATTATTATTCACTCGCGCGATGCCTTTGAGGATTGTAAAACGCTGATCGACCAGTCCCTATGTAACTGGGAAAATATCGTCATTCATTGTTTTTCCGAGAATGCGGAGGCGATTCGCGAAATCAATGCCCGGGGCGGACGCGGTTCTTTTACGGGAATTGTAACCTATAAAAATGCGGAAAAAATTCGCCAAGCCCTACTCGCGCAGGGAGTGGAACGCCTCATGTTGGAAACGGATAGTCCCTATCTGGCTCCGGTTCCCTTTCGTTCGAAACAAAATGAACCCGCCTTTGTCCGCGAAACAGCCCGCTATGTTGCAACATTACTGGGACTAGCAGAATCGGAACTCGCTGCGATTACAACCCGAAACGCGAAGAATTTTTTTCGCATTGCCTGAAATTTTTTCCTAATATTTTGCCATAAATAACTTGACAAAATAATAAAAAATTCTATAAAAGGTGTCTCGGTTTTTTGGAGCGAGCATTCGTTCCC
>JAITAG010000018.1 GCA_031284265.1 Puniceicoccales bacterium
CTCGCCCGCGGCTTCGCCGCGGGCGGGCCTTCGGCCCTTCTGGCCTCACTCCGGGCGTTGCCCGGGGTGAGGCCAGAAATCCCGGTCCAGGGGATGGATCCCCTGGCGGGAGTCCAGAGAGGGCGGAGCCCTCTGGCAAACATCCCCTGGCGGGGATTACTAAGGGCGAGGAGCCCTTAGAAATTACAAAAAAAATTAAAATATGATTTGCCATCGATTATGCTCGCTATTTTTAAGGGAAATTTCTTTTCTATGCGGTGTGGAAAAATCAGCAAAAACGGGTAGGCAGTTTTTACTCATTGGGATTGGGGGTATGGGTATGGCTCCTTTGGCATTCTATTTGCGCCAGCAAAACCATAATATTTATGGTTACGACGATGCTTTGCCGGCTTTTTTGGAATATATTTTAATGCGGCAAGAAATTATCATTTGTGAATCTTTTCCGGAAGATATCGACTGTGTCATTTATTCTAGCGCGATTCAAGGTGATCATCCATGGTTAATGGAGGCGAAAAAACGAAGTATTGAAACATATCTTCGCGGTAAATTTTTGGCGCAATTTTGTAAAAAAAAGCGAATGATCGCCGTAATTGGTTCTCATGGTAAAACGACGGTAACGGGTATGCTCATCGATTGTCTTTCCAACTGCGATTACATTCTGGGGGGATTATTTAAAAATGAAGAAAAATTACCGGCAAAGTATGTGTTAGAAAATGATTTTCTTATTTGTGAAGTGGATGAGAGCGACCATACGATTGAACATTTTTCGCCTCATGTAACGGTTGTATTAAATTTGGAAGACGACCATCTCATTCAATACGGTCGTCCTGAAACCCTAGATTTAGCGTTTGAAAGAATTTTCAAAAATACACGCCATGCCATTATTATTCCTAACGGGGATGAGCGATTGGAAAATATTATAAAAAAATCCGATATTACAGCGGAAGTTATGAAAGTAAAAATTGCTCCACAGGTATCAGCTTTTAACAGAAATTTATCCATATTACAAAGTGCTCTCGAAGTACTTGAAAAAGATGAGCTTGAAATTCGTATTCCTTTAAATTTTTCGCCTCTGTTTCGTCGCAATCAATTTTTGAACACACTTTATTTTGAGCGGCCCATAGAAATTTGGGCGGACTACGCACATCATCCAACGGAAATCGCCCAATGTATTGCTCATTTTGAGGAAAAAGAGGAAAAAATTGCCTTCATTTTTCAGCCGCATCGCTACACACGTACGCAACAATACGCCCAAGATTTTGCAAAAGTTTTTGAGGGGAAAAATTGTACCTTTTTGCCCGTATATTCTGCCGGTGAAAAATTTTTAATCAACGGCACAACAGAAACGATTTTAAGCCATTTTTCCGAAGATAGTAAACCTAATTTTGTCACATCTTTAAATAATTTTCTCATTAAAAATGATGATAATAAATTGCAAATTCCAGATCAAAATGCACTTCCTAATAAAATTGTATTCATTGGAGCAGGTGATATTTTTTACCAAGCACGAACGTGGATTTTCGAACAACAACTTCAATTGTTAAAGGTTTTTTTAGCAATGCAGAGAACGTTTTTTTTCGAAAATGTCTCCGCAAAAAAACATAATACGCTTTGCATTGACGGCGTAGTTCCGCTCATAATCGAACCGGAAAGCGTTGAAATCCTTATCATTATCATACAAGAACTCATAAAAACAAAAATTCCTTTTTTCATTATTGGCCATGGATCGAATCTTTTGATTGACGACCTGCGCAGTGTTTGGATCTCTCTCAAAAGAATAGCCCCAGTTTTTACGCAGAAAGAGGGATGGATTGAAGTTTCAGCGGGTTTTTCTTTGTCGATTTTCTGTAAGCAAATCGCAAAACTTGGCTTTCAAGGCTGTGAAGAATTAGTCGGAATTCCGGGGACAATCGGTGGTGCGCTATACATGAACGCGGGAACACTTCAGCAAACGATTTCGGATCAACTCGCATCTATCGATGTAATAAATTTTGCAGGGAATCGTCAAGTGATTCATAAATCTCAAATCCCCTTTGCCTATCGACGGGGCTTTCGCAACGGTATTATTTTAGGCGCAAAATTTCAGTTTACGAAAAAGGAAATGTCGGCGATTCTTTTGGAAAAAATTCATAAAAAAATGTTATGGCGTCGAGAAAACCAACCTCAGGAACCCAATGCCGGTAGTATTTTTAAGAATCCTCCCAATTTATCTGCAGGAGCATTAATTGATCAAGCCGGCATGAAAGGTACCCGAATCGGCGGCGCACAAATTTCTGAAAAACATGCTAATTTTATCGTCAATACAACTGGCCAAGTAACGGTTAGTGACGTTAAACGGCTCATCAATCTGACTCGCCAGAAAGTTTTTGAAAAATATGGAATAATTCTGGAACGAGAAATTTTATTTGCATCTGAGTTATTTTTTGTTAAAATTATGTCATGACAGAAATTACATTTCAAGAACGAAAACGATCAGTAGGGATCATGATGCATGTTTCTTGTTTGCCGAGCCGACAGGGCATTGGGTGTTTCAATGAAATGGCCTTTCGATTTATCGATTTCTTAGCAAATGCCGGTGTGGGCTATTGGCAAATTTGCCCCTTGAATCCGACTAGCTACGGCGATTCTCCCTATCAAGGGATTTCTGTTTTTGCGATCAATCCTTATTTCCTCGACCTTGAAACACTCGATATCAGAAACATTCCTCCCGATTTATCTATACGGTCAGACCGCGTTTCTTTTGGTAGACTTTACGAATACTTTAATGATTTATTGGAAAATTTTGGCCCTTCATGGGTTAAAATTTTTGGAAAGGATGTGCGGTTTTTGGAATTTCAACGGACGCAGGCCCATTGGCTAAGGCCCTATGCGCTTTTTGCTTCTTTGAAACATTTTTTTAATGGAAAAGCTTGGTTCGAATGGCCCCAGGAATATAAAATTTATAAAAAAATCGATTACCCAAAATTGCCGGATATCGTTATTAAATATTTTGAATGCCACGAGATCTTGCAATATATTCTACACATCCAGTGGCAGAAAATTAAGCACTATGCCCATCAATGCCACGTTAAAATGATCGGTGATATTCCCATTTATCCCGGTTTGGATAGCGCGGATGTTTGGAGCGAACCGGAAAATTTTCAGCTCGATAAACAACTGAATCCTAAAAAAATTGCCGGCGTTCCCCCCGATTACTTCTCCCCAGAGGGGCAACTTTGGGGGAATCCCATCTACAATTGGAAATTTTTGCAGCAGAATCAGTATGATTGGTGGCAGCGACGTGTCCAACGAAACGGAGAGCTGTTCGATGTCCTGCGCCTCGATCACTTTCGTGGCTTCGATCATTTCTGGACTGTCCCCGCAGGTGCTGAAAATGCCATTAATGGAAAATGGGAAGCTGGTCCCGGTAAAGAATTGTTTGATTTTTTTAAAAATAACGAATTTATTGCCGAAGATTTGGGCGCCATCGATGACAGTGCCCGCCAATTACAAAGAGATTTGAATTTTCCCGGTATGAAAGTCCTACAATTTGCTTTTTCCGGAGATTCGAAAAATATTTATCTCCCCCACCACCACGATAAAAATGCCATTCTATACTTGGGGACCCATGATAATGATACGCTGCGAGGTTGGTATGCCAAGCTCGATGAAAATGCTAAAGACCAGATTCGCCGCTATTTCGGTATCGATAACCACGAAATTGTTTGGAATTTTTTGATGGAAATTTATCGTTCTCCCTGTTTTCTCAGTATTGTTTGTGTTCCAGATTTGCTCGAGTTAAGTTCAGAAGCTCGATTCAATACGCCCGGCATCCAGGGAACTAATTGGCAATGGCGCATGACCGAAGAACAATTCATCTATCTCGAAACATCCGTCGCTGAAAAATTGAATGTCTATAAAGTATTGTACGATCGCTAGAAGCTAGACCCGGTCCAGGGGATGGATCCCCTGGCGGGAGTCCAGAGGGCGGAGCCCTCTGGGCAATGCTGCCACGGGGCTCTGCCCCGTGACCCTGCAAGGAGTCACAGACTCCTTGACCTCCTTTTGCGGCCTAGCCAGGCGAAGAATTCGCCTGGCTAGGCCGCAGGATTTCTTCGTTTTGCGAAAAATTACCTAAGATGGCGGCGATGGAATCTGTACCTATTTCGCGGCCATCGCTGATAAAAATGGTTTGTTGTTTTTGCCGTGTCAGCGCGACATAGAGCAGGCGTTGCATATTATTTTTGTAGGCATATGGATCCGTCCATTCCTCATATTGTCGTTTGTTGATGGCGATTTTTTGATTAACCACATCTGGAAAAGTATGTGGTGCGGGTATTTGTTTGCGACGGACGAAAGGGATGACGACGATGGGCCATTCGAGACCTTTCGCTTTATGGAAGGTGTATAGTTGAATGGCTTCCTGGTCGATCCGATCCGATTGGTAAATTTCATGGGATTTTTTTTGTAAGCGGGATAAAAAATCGGTATTACAGATGGATTCTGTGGCGAGAAATTGTAGTTCTTTCTGAATTTCTTTACGAAAGTTTCCATAAATGGCTGTGATTCGTGCAAGCAAATCAAATTTATGAGACAGCAGATCGAGAATTTGTAAAGGAGACAGGGTCATATATTGGGGGCGAATATTTTGAAAATTTTGTTCAATCGTTATAATTTCCTTAATATCGTGGAAGCGGAAATGGTGTGCAATTACGGCATCGGGAAACCCGAAAATTTCGCGCAAAATGCCGGAAAACTCAAAATGATTTTGGGGATCGAGTAGCAACGTTACTAAGGCATGTGGCCAGGAAAATTCAGGAAATTCGCTATAAGTTTGTGTGGTGGAATGGATCTGTAATTTTGGCAAATTTACCATTTTCGAAAATGCGTCATCAATTTCGTATAGCCAATTTTTTCGCGGGCAGAGGATTGCCATTTCACTCCACGAGGAAATATTAAAATTTTGTGGATTTTTTTCATAAAAAAAATGACAGAGAAAGGACAACTCATCTTCGAAGGGCGTGCTATTGAGACAAAACCAGTCGTGGACATGGCTAAAAACGGTATCATTACCTTCCTTTGGGGCAGAATTTTCGATGGCTGAAACAATCGGTGAAAAATGGACTTGGCCGTTTTTTCCGTCTAAAAGATGAGAAAAAATTTGATTTACTCGACGGGCGATATTTTGTCCAAAACGCATGGTTGTCGAAAAATGAAGCGCTTCAAAGGTACCGATTTCGGTGAATGTTTTATGAATTTTCTGATAAAATACGACGTCGGTACGATCGGCATAAATGGACTGCTGAGGATCACCAACCATGCAAAAATGGCCAGGTAGTGGAAGGTTGTGAAAAAAATCCATATTTGGAAATGTGGATGGAGTGGCAATGTTCAATAACAATTCAAATTGCTGGGGATCCGTATCCTGGGCTTCATCGAGAATGACGAAAAAATCACACAATAAATTTTTGGCTGTTTCATGATTCAATAAATTAATAGAAAATTTTATTAAATCATGAAACGTAAGACGTCGTTCGTGGAGGCGAAATTGCTCGAATTGTTGCGCCAAATCATTGAAATAAAATGCGCAAATTTGGGAACATTCGTCCGTGACGGAACGTAATAAATGCTCATATAGCGCAATAAATTCTTTAGAATTCGTGTTAGGTTTTGGAAAAGGAAGTTCTGGGTTTTTTAACCAGAGGCGAAGATTTTGCTGAAAATAGATAATATTTGTATTATTTTTAGCCGAAAATTCGAGTAACGGTTCCAGACAAAGCGGTAAAGAATTTTGTGCATCGATTGTGAAATTTGTAATTTTTCGATGATAATGATTCATGACCAGTGAATATAAGGCATCCCGAGAGGCAAATTTTCCAACGATAGGCGGAACAAAACTTTTGTATTCGAAACTTTGTAAAAAATCATTCCACAGTGAATGTTCATTTTTTTCAATTTCAAAATCCGAAGTAATGTTAATTAAATATCCATATTTTCGCAGCAGTTGATCGGCAAAAGCATGGATTGTTCCGAAAAAAATTTTGTTGCAATAATTTAAATTTTTACCTATTTTTTGGATTTCCAATAGCGCGCGTTGGCGTAATTCTTCGGCGGCTTTATTGGTGTAGGTTACGATGATTAGTTTTTCTAAAGGGATTGACTGATGCGCAACGATATCGGCAATGCGCCGGGTTATGGCCGTCGTTTTACCCGTACCCGCCGGAGCAATAACCGAAAAATTATAATTGTGTTCATGGATAAAACGTTCACGAATAGCTTGGTCATTGGACTCCATATCCGTAAACTATACATTTCTAAGCGTTCTGACAATACTGAATAAAAGGAGATCGATTCAGGATTTTATAGGAAAATATTTTACGTAATGACGGCCGATTCCACTCGGGTAGTCTCCATTTTTTTACAAGAAATGACATCTAATGCGGAAGGAGAAATTTTCAAATTAAGCTGCCAATTTTCAACACCAAGGGCATTTGCTTCACCGATAATATCGATGATCTTTGCATTCCACTTATCCCGATCCGGCGTAGAAAATGGAATCGCGTCGTACATAAAACATAGCGCAACGATGGCGCGATAACCAGATTGTGCAAGGTGGGCAAGCGTTTGGAAATGACGTAACCCACGGTCGAAAAATGTGCTCGACGAAGGCCGCGAAAAATGATCGCCCGGAAAAAGAAGTAGATCATGGATCGGCGTTTTAAGCTCTAAAAATGTACATTTTTCACCATTCTTGACGACAAGATCAATGCGCGAATCGCCAATTTTGATTTCATGTTCCACGGAACATCCTGCCGTATCGATCATGTCCGGAAAAACATTTTTCTGTAAAAAGTATTCGACCCAACCGTTAATCCGATTTTGATTGATCCCGATCCAGTCAGCGCCATGATTTAATGAAATTGCCTCGACGGTCCCTTGGGTCGTACGCTTTTCACCGTCAGTCGCCGGCGTAAAAAGACAGGGAATTCCACGGAAATCTTTAATAAATCCAATATTACCCGTTGCAGGGCAGTGCCATCGCTGAATTTTTCCATCCGCTGCTCCCTCAAAAATAAAACGATTGGGCCGACCTATAAGTTCTCCAACGGAGAGATGCAGCGAAATACCCATACAATACCCATAATAATTTTCACCCACTGAACAAGCTATTTGTGGGGCCCTGCCCCGTGACCCCACAAGGAGTCGCGGACTCCTTGACCTCATTTTGCGGCCTAGCCCGGCGAAAATTTCGCCGGGCTAGGCCGCAGAGGAAAACCTCCGCCCGCGGCGAAGCCGCGGGCTGGCCCTTTGGGCCCTTCTGGCTTTTATCCTGGGCAACGCCCAGGATAAAAGCCAGAAAATCCAGGTCCAGGGGATGGATCCCCTGGCGGGAGCTCAGAGGGCAGAGCCCTCTGGGGAACATCTCCTGACGGGGATCTAAGGGCGAGAAGCCCTTAGGAAAATTTTTGATAGAATGGATGGCATTTGGCCAGCCTACGGGCAATAAAATAGAGGGCTTGAAAGCAGGAATATTTTTGAAGAGCGCGAACTGCAAATTGGGAACAAGTCGGCGAAAATCGACAGCAACAATAAGGGCCAAAGAAAAATAATTTCAAAGGTGATAAGAATAACTGATAAACTCGAATGGGAAAAATTAGTAATAGGGAAATAATTTTCATAGTGCAATCGGTTTCGCAGTATTATCGGCTACCAAATGACGTCCAATCGAAGCGCGAATTTTTCATTTTTTTCATCATGGTTTGCATTTGCTTAAATTTTTTCAACAATAAATTAACTTCTTGGACGGATAGGCCGCTTCCTTTTGCAATGCGTAGGCGTCGGGAACCATCGATGATATTAGGATTGGCGCGTTCCTTAGCCGTCATGGAATGAATGATTGCTTCCGTTCGTTTAACTTTGTTGCTAGCATCGGCACCCATTTCGGCATTGTGCATGCCGGGGATATGTTTTAGGAGCGATTCCATCGAGCCCATTTTTTTGATTGATTGTAAATGATTGAGAAAATCATTCATATCAAACTTTCCTTTTTTTAGCTTTTTCTCTAGTTCTTTTGCTTCTTTTTCACTGACTTGTTCCTGTGCTTTTTCGACTAGAGATACGATATCGCCCATTCCTAGAATTCTTTGTGCAATGCGTTCGGGATAAAAAATTTCGAAGGCTTCGATTTTTTCTCCCGTGCCCATGTAACGGATCGGAACCCCTGTTACCTCTTTCATGGAGAGAGCTGCGCCAGCACGACTATCACCGTCGAGTTTTGTGAGAATAATACCTGTCAAAGGAACAGCTTCATGAAATCGTTTGGCAACATTAGCCGCTTCTTGACCAAGCGCTCCATCGGCGACAAGAAAGACTTCGTCGGGGTTAATTTGAGCCGCAATATTTTTAATTTCTCCAATGAGATGCTCATCGATTTGCAAGCGTCCGGCCGTGTCAAAGAGGATTAAATCGTGACCATTTTTTTCTCCATATTGGAGTCCGGCAATGGCAATTTTGACCGCATCTTTAGTTTGGCGATCCACGTAGCAATCGACTACTGCCTGGCGCGCTAAAACTTCCAATTGGTCGATGGCAGCGGGGCGATAAACGTCGCAACCAATTACCAAAGTGTGCGAAAAGTTGGCCTTGTTTTTAAAAAAATAGGCAAGCTTTGCTGTTGAAGTCGTTTTTCCGGAGCCGTGTAAGCCAACCATCAGTATTTTTAAGGGCCGTTTCGAAGTGGGAGCGGATAGGGTGTTGCTTCCGAGAAGTTGAACCAGTTCGTCAAAAATAATTTTAACAAATTGTTGTTCCGGTGTAATATTTTGGATAACGATTGTTCCAAGACATTTATCCTTGACTCGTTGGATAAAATTATTGACGACAAAAAAATTGACATCTGCGGAGAGTAACGTCGAACGAATTTCTCCCAAAGCATCCGCAATATTTTGTTCCGAAAGTTTCCCTAGACCGCGTAAATTCCTAAAAACATTGTTGATTTTGTCTGCAATGGATTCGAACATAACTCGTTCATAGGCGTAAAAAAATCGCCGTCAAACTTTAATTACAATTCCTAATTAAATGTAAAATTAAATCGAGATATCCCGTTTAAATTTAATATTTTTTAAAATCGTTTATTTTTTGTTTTAAAAATGGGGATGAGATCAAATAGGTAATATTTTGTTTTAATTCCAGTGATTTTTGCCGTAAGGAAGGGAATACAACTTAACAGGTAGAATTTTTTCCTAAATTTTACATATGGTGCCCGCTGACTTAACCAAAAAATATCGAAAAATGGTGTCATTTGGGCATGTATCCACCATATTTCACTTAAGTGCACGGTACTCTTCCACGGCTTACATCCCGCAAAATGTATGATTATTGGTCGATTGATCGCTTCCTCGTATTCCTGTTTTGAATAAATATTTTCGCTGAGACAATGGTCATAATCTTTCGTTCCCATGGGTATGAATGCATATTTCAAGGGGAGGGGAAGCTTTTTCCCATGGCAAGTATAATTCAAAATATCCTGATCCGGAGAATTAAAGGATGTATTTTTCGACAACTCTATCCAGGTCCCATATAAGTTCTGTTCGCGCAATGCTTTTAGGTTCATAATTAAAAATCCAGAACAGAGATATTGATGATCGTTGAGTATTTTATATTGCTTTTTTTTACGCGTCTTGACGGTACTGAGATTGAAAATATCCTTCACGCCGGCGATCCAATTGTCACCGAGATCAATTCGATCCACTTCCAATAAATCTTCGCAAAAAATGACATCCACATCCGAATAAATAATTTTATCCAAATGCGGTAAAAGTTTAGGGAGCATCAGCCGATAATACATGCCGACGGTAAATTGGTCGAAATAGGACTGATCAAAATCATGGTTTGCTTCGAGAAAAGTTATGGACGATTGATGGTCGTATTTTTTGACAATTGCTTCCAATTCTCGCCGACTAAATTGATTAACTGCCATTGAAACAATACAATAAACGTGGTAATTGCATTTATTTTTCGAATTGTGGAAAAGTGATGTCATGGCGACACCCGCCAATGTCCATACGTTTTCGTCGAAACAAAAAGCGATATTAATCTTATTCATTTATTTTTTTATTTAATGAGTTTTCAAAAGATAAATCCATAAATTAATGATCATGGAACGAAAGAAAAAAGCTCCACTTATTTCACGACAACGTTTAAAATCTTTCCGGGGATATAGATCTTTTTCATAATTTCCTTACCAGAAAGAAATACCATAAAACGGTTTTGTTGCCAGGCGATTTTTTCAATCCTTTCCTGTGTGGCGTCACTGTCCACTAAGATTTCGTCGCGCATTTTTCCGTTGACCTGGAGAATAATTTTAATACGGTCCGCAACCAATTTAGAAGCGTCATAGGTTGGCCACTTAGCCTTTGAAATGGGGAATGATTGGCCCAGGCGCGCCCATAATTCCTCTGTAATATGCGGAGCAAATGGAGCGAGTAACTGTAAAAATATTACCGCCGATTGATGGCTTACACCTATTTTTTGTGCTGCGTTAATAAAAATCATCATCTGTGCAATCGCCGTGTTGAACTGTAATGTTTCGATATCTTCTGTAGTTTTTTTGATGGTTTCATGGAGTAAGCGATCGATTGCAGGATCGTTTTCCGTTAAAAAATTTTTAATCTGCCCATCGGCATCGACATAAAACGCCCACACTTTTTTAAGAAAGCGATAAACCCCTTCGATGCCCTGCGTACTCCAAGGCTTCATCGCATCGAGTGGCCCTAAAAACATTTCATATAGGCGCAGCGAATCGGCACCGTATTGCCGAACAACTTCATCCGGATTGACCACATTGCCACGACTTTTAGACATTTTACTGCCATCGCTTCCCAAAATAATGCCCTGGTGAAATAATTTTCGAAAAGGTTCCTGAGCTGCCGACAGGATTCCGCTATCGTAGAGGAATAGGTGCCAAAAGCGTGCATAGAGCAGATGTAAAACGGCGTGTTCCGCCCCACCGATGTAAAAATCAGGGCTTTTCCAGTAGGTCTCCGCCAGGGGATCGACGAGACCTTTTTCATAATCCGGTGACATGTAACGTAGGTAGTACCAGCAGGATCCGGCCCATTGTGGCATGGTATTGGTCTCGCGAACGGCGGGAATAAATCCCGTTTGAGGATTATTAGAAATTTCTCCCGTCGACAAATTGACAAAAACATTGAGCCACCGTTTCGCGTGGACCAGTGGACTTTCCCCGTCGTCCGAAGGTAGATAGGTATCCGTTTCGGGAAGTTTTAAGGGCAATTGTTTCTCAATAATCGGAATCGCGCACCATTCTACGCCGTCCTTCTCATAGGATACGATCTCATCCGGAACTTGATCAAGAAAATAGGCTTTTCCCTCAGCCAATGCGCGATCATAATGGGATCGCTCGATCCAAAGAATCGGAATCGGTTCTCCCCAATAGCGCTGCCGTGAAAATAGCCAGTCGCGCAATTTATATTTCACCGCGCGCTTGCCAAATCCGAGTTGTTCAGCCTTTTGCGCCATTTTCCTTTTCGCTTCTTCCGTCGTCAATTCATTAAATTCGCCGGAATCAATCAGTATTCCATCTGCACAAAAAGGTAAGTTATCCCGAAGAACTTTATCCTCAGGGCTTCCATGAAGGGTCTCAGATTCTTCGAATCCCGGTCTAGAGGATAAATTCTCGGCAACAATCACCCGCTTTACAGGGATATCGAATTTTTGCGCAAATTCGAAGTCGCGTTCGTCGTGGGCCGGTACGGCCATGATCGCTCCCGTTCCGTAAGAAATGAGCACGTAATCTGCAACCCAAATTGGAATTTGTTCCCCATTAAATGGATTTTTCGCAAAACCTCCCGTAAATACTCCCGACTTTTCCTTGGCCAGGTCTGTCCGTTCCAGGTCACTTTTCTTTTTCGCATTGTGGGCATATTCCTGGATTTTTTCTCGATTTTCCGGAGTTGTTACCCGTTCGACGAGTTCATGTTCGGGGGCGAGAACTAAAAATGTTACGCCGAAGACCGTATCGGAACGCGTCGTGTAAATGTGAATTTTTGGTCCATAGGGAATAATTTCGAAGTCCAATTCCAATCCTTCCGACCGGCCAATCCAAGCGATTTGCTGCCTTTTCGTCGAATCGGGCCAATCGATATCTTCGAGTCCCTGTAGCAGTTTATCCGCATATTTTGTAATTCTGAGGACCCATTGGCGCAAATTTTTCCGCTCCACAGGGAAATCGCCGCGCTCGGAACGGCCATTAATCACTTCTTCATTGGCTAATACGGACCGCAATTCTGGACACCACCAAACGGGCTTATCGCCGACGTAGGCCAATCCATGCTTAAATAATTGTAAAAAAATCCATTGGGTCCAGCGGTAATAGCGAGGATCTGTTGTATCGACTTCCCGTTCCCAATCGATGGCGAAACCGAGGGATTGAATTTGCTCGCGGAAGCGCTGAATATTTTTTTCCGTATTGATTGAGGGATGTTGGCCCGTAGCGATGGCGTGCTGTTCCGCCGGTAATCCAAAAGCATCCCAGCCCATAGGATGGAGTACGTTGAACCCATTGGCCCATTTGTAGCGCGCCAAAATATCGGATGCGGTATACCCTTCCGGATGGCCGATATGCAAGCCTGTGCCCGAAGGATAGGGAAACATGTCCAAAACGTAATATTTTTCCTTTGGGCTCTCATTCTCCGCATGAAACGTTTTTTCTTTTAGCCATTTTTGCTGCCAAAAGGGTTCTATTTTTCGAAAATCATAGTTTTTACAATCTATCGTCATAGAGGTCAACCATAGTAAACTTTATCCAAAAACAAGCCCAGAGTATTACGCAATGATGGGATTTTTTAAATAATTTCTTTCAGTCTTTTTTCGCTGAAGGAATTCCATGTAAGCCTAAATATTGCCAAATGATAAAATTAAAAAAAATCCAGAAAATCACTGAAAATAGAAAAAATATTTCGGAATAAAAATTTATCAATCCAATAAAACTACCCCGAAATCTGGAAAGTCATGGGGAAAATAATTACTAAAAATAAATT
>JAITAG010000015.1 GCA_031284265.1 Puniceicoccales bacterium
CCAGGCATTTGCCACAAGGGGTGTCACGAGGAACATCCCACTCAATAATTTACTTTTAATTCTAAAATCCATATCTTTTCCTTTGTTAAATTTTTAAGTATTAACGATTCTTATAATAAATACTTTTTATTATTTTCAAGTATTTTTTTTGTTTTTTATGAAAATATTTTATGCGACTATAAAGAATCCTTCACGAAAAAGATTAAACTTGTCATTTTAATGCCCATCCGTAGCTTTAAAATCCATGACCAATGCGATTCTCGATCAAATCCGCCGAGAAATTTTCTCGACAGAACTCGCCCTAACAAAAAAAAATGTCGGAACTATTATCGCCATCGCCGATGGCGTCGCCCTGATAAATGGTCTCTCCAAAGTCATGTATAACGAAATGGTCGACTTTGGCAATGATACCTTTGGCGTCGCCCTAAACCTCGAAGAAGATTTCGTCGGCGTCGTCATCTTCGGCGATTATTTACACCTGAAAACCGGTAACCAAGCAACCGCTACCGGAAAATTACTCTCCGTCCCCGTCGGTAAAAATCTCCTCGGCCGCATCGTCAATGCCCTCGGCCAACCCATCGACGGTAAAGGCCCCGTCGCTTCCGAAATATATTACCCCATCGAAAAAATCGCCCCCGGAATTATGCCGCGCCAATCCGTTAATCAACCCCTCCAAACGGGTATCCTCGCCATCGACGCAATGATCCCCATCGGCCGCGGCCAACGGGAACTCATCATCGGCGACCGCGCTACGGGGAAATCAACCATCGCCATCGATACCATCATTAATCAAGCCAGAATTAATCGGGAAGGCCTCGCCTCTAACTCCCCAGAGTTCCGCCCCGTCTATTCCATCTACGTCGCCATCGGCCAAAAAAATTCTACCATCGCACGTACCATTAAAACACTCACAGAACACGGAGCTATGGACTTTACTATCATCGTCAATTCCGCCGCCGCCGATAACCCCGCTAACCAATATATCGCACCCTATACCGGTTGCGCCATAGGCGAATGGTTTATGCGCAATGGTATGGATGCCCTCATCGTCTATGATGACCTCTCTAAACACGCAGTCGCCTATCGACAAATCTGCCTCATCCTAAAACGACCCTCCGGCCGCGAAGCTTACCCGGGCGATATCTTCTACTTGCACGCTAAACTCCTCGAACGAGCCGCGCGACTCAATGCCGAAAATGGTAATGGCTCCCTCACCGCATTGCCCATCATCGAAACCCAGGCCGGCGACGTCTCAGCCTATATCCCAACAAACGTCATCTCGATCACCGATGGACAAATTTTCCTCGATACAGACCTATTCAATAGAGGCGTGCGACCGGCAATCTCAATCGGTATTTCCGTGTCGCGAGTCGGTTCCGCAGCTCAAATAAAAGCCTTTAAACAAGTCGCGGGAAAATTAAAATTGGAACTGGGACAATATTACGAATTGAGCTCCTTTGCACAATTCGGTTCCGATCTAGATGCCAAAACACAGCAACAACTCGACCGTGGCGCACGTATCGTGGCGCTCTTCCGCCAATCGGCTAACGCACCGAAAAGCGTCGCAGACCAAATTGTCCTGCTCTGGGCAATCAAAACAGGCATCTTCGATGCCGTAGCCCTCGACAATGTCAATACCGCAGCGGAATCGTTACTCGCCTATTGCTCAACCGTCGCTATGGATACACTCACACAAATTACCCGCGAAAGTCAGCTGACGGAAATAATCGAAAAACATCTCCAGGAAATCACCGCCAATTGGCAAAAAACACAGGTGTAAATCGCCGCACATATGTAAAATAATGTCGACGAAAACGCGAAAATGCGCCGATATCCAAAATTTCAACGCGCCGCTGCTTCCACCCTCTACCCTTCAGCCTTAAAAGCCCTCGCCCTATTGTCAAGTTTTTCATAAAACGTAAATTTTCACAGCCACGTCCAAAGAAAAGTATTTGTTGCTTGAAATTTTTCTTTTCTTGAAAAGTGTATCTTATCGTGCGCTATCCGAAAACGAGTTTTATAATGGGAACGGTCATTATGCTCCTTTTATCGGGATGCTCCAGTACTTTTTCCGGAAATTTATCGCAGACGCGTAAACATCATGAATCCTACTCTACCGCTCCCGATATTCCACAGGCAAAAGTTCGCCCCTATGCCTACAGCGGCACATTGAAGCGCTACGAGCCTTCCATTTGGCTATTGCCATTCCTCCGTCCCAACTATGACTATTGCATCGCCGACGAAAAGGGAAATACGGTGGCGTTTTTAGACATCTCCGATCTCGCAATGGGAACTTCACTGGCTAGTCTTATGGGTAAAACGGTTACGGTCAGTGGTCAAACTGCCCCGCATAAATACCGGGGCGTTATCATTATAAAAGCAAAGCATATTATCGCGATGACGCATTGAAAAATTTAGTGCCATGAATCTTTCTTTTTCCCACGTTATCATCGAATCCATTGCCCATATTTTGCCGCCGACGGTGATCACATCGGACGAAATCGAACAACGGTTGAGCGGAGTTTACGAACGGCTTCACTTACCATTCGGCCGCCTCGAACTGATGACGGGGATTAGGGAGCGGCGCATCTGGGACGAACCCATTCTCCCATCCCAGGCCAGTACGCAGGCCGCTAAAAATGTTTTGGAGCAAACTTCGATCCCCTCAGACCACATCGATTTACTCATCCATGCCTCCGTATGCCGCGACCGATTAGAGCCGGCAACGGCAGCCTATGTTCACCGCAACTTACGACTCCCAGAACATACCCTATTTTTTGACCTGTCGAATGCTTGCCTGGGATTTCTAAATGCAATGGCGATGGTAGCATCGATGATCGAGGCGGGGCAAATTCGCTCGGCCCTAATTGTTTCCGGTGAAAATGGTAAGCCGCTCCTCGACCATACGTTCACATGCCTAGAAGATGCTACCATTACCCGTCGAACAATAAAGTCCTATTTTGCCAATCTGACCATCGGATCTGGAGCGGTTGCCGCTCTGCTTTGCCACGAATCACTTGCAAAAAATCGTAGAAATAAATTAAAATTAAGTGCGGTTTCCGGACTTTCCGATACGAATGGTTGCACCCTATGCCAGGGTGATGCGACGTTTGATAAGGGTTTAGCCATGCAAACGGATTCGGAAGCATTGCTGAAACTCGGCATCCAACTCGCCCACAGTAGCTGGCAACAATTTCTACGCCACACTCAACTTAAAAATACGGATATTGCCCATACGATCTGCCATCAAGTCGGCCAACGCCACCGATTGCTGCTCTATCAAACTTTGGGGCTCGATTTGGAAAAGGATTTTTCGACGTTTCCCTTTCTCGGCAATACGGGTTCCGTCGCCCTCCCGCTAACCCTATCGCTCGCCATCGAAAAAAATATTATCCATGGAAAAATCATTTTGCTCGGCATCGGCAGTGGCATAAGTTCGCTCATGATGCTCTTGGAAAACATTTAAAATAGTGAACTTTTTCCTAAAAAATATAAAGAATTGATGTCTCTCCGCAAATTCCTAGCAAGATGGACGTGAAGATTTATTTTCTGGGCATTGGTGGAACGGCGATGGGAAATTTGGCGATTTTACTCCAATCGCAGGGCCATAAGGTTTGCGGCAGTGACCAAAAAATTTATCCACCGATGACGGATCTCCTCGCGGAACATAGGATCGATACCTACGATGGCTATTCCGCCCAACGCCTCGAAAAGCTCCAGCCCGACCTCGCCGTCGTCGGCAATGTGATCGCGCGCGGTAACGAAGAAGTCGAATGGTTACTCGATGGTAAAAAAATTCCCTACTGTTCCCTACCCGAATTGATTCATCAAAAAGTAATTGGCAATCGGGATGCGATCGTCGTCGCCGGTACCCACGGAAAAACGACTACTACCGCATTGCTCACCTACTTACTTTCACTCAACCATTGTAACCCCGGTTACCTTATCGGTGGCGTTCCGCTCAATTTTCCATCCGGAGCTTGCTACGGTGAGGCAAACAGCCCCTTTGTCATCGAAGGCGACGAATACGACTCCGCATTTTTCGATAAGCGCAGCAAATTTATTCACTACTCGCCAAAAATACTCCTCATCAACAATATCGAAGTCGACCACCTCGACATTTTTCGCGACCTATGCGATATTCAACGGACCTTTTCCCATGCCATTAAACTGGTTCCTTCGAGCGGCTGCGTCATCGCCAATGGCGATTCGACAACCATCCGCGAATTACTCCCCGTTCCCTGGACAAAAATCATTTTTGTTGGAAAAAATGAGGGCAACGATTGGACCATCGGTGGCGAAAAATTAACGGTAGACGGCACGGAATTTACACTCACCGATAAAGACACCGCCATGACGGTTCGTAGCCCACTTTTCGGCGAACACAACATGCGCAACGTGGCGATGTCCATCGCCGCGGCGCGGCAGTACCTGGGCCCGGATTTAAACGTTGATTGGAGCAATTTCAAAGGGGTTAAAAAGCGCCAGGAAATTATTTTTAATAGCGAAAGGACGGTCATCATCGAAGATTTTGCCCATCATCCCACGGCGATCCAAGAGACCATCCGCGCCGTCCGACAAGCATTTCCCAAACACCAACTCATCACCGCCTTCGAACCCCGCAGCAATACGGCATGTTCCGACTGCTTCCAGGATATTCTTGTCGAAGCTTTCAGGGAAAGCGACGAAGTCTACATCGCCGAAACGCATAAAAAAAGAAACCATTCCCTCGACATCCATCGACTGGCACAGACCATCTCCTACTGTCCCGCGCAACCGGTCAATGTCGATACCATTAGGGCGACCTTCCCTCAAAAAGTTGACCGCGGAAAACAGGTTTTTCTATTCCTATCCAACGGCGATTTTTCAAACGTCGCACAATATTTAAAAAACAGCATCAATTCGAGATTGCCTTAGTGAAAAATTGGATTAGCATGTAACCCATATGAATAAGCGCATTCAGGATTTTGTCGCCAACGATCAAAAAAAATTAGTCGAGCATAAATGCCAAACGATCGCCAGGGAGGTACTACACCTTCCAGGGCCGGATTTTATCGACCGAGTTTTTGTGCATACCGATCGCTCCCAGCGCGTTCTCAACAATCTTGCACGGATCACGCATACGGGACGATTGAGAGGGACGGGTTACACATCCATTTTACCGGTGGATCAGGGTATTGAGCATTCGGCGGGAGCCAGTTTCGCCCCCAATCCGATCTATTTCGACCCGGAAAATATTATAAAACTCGCCATTGAAGGCGGTTGCAATGCCGTAGCTTCGACGCTCGGTGTTTTGGGGAGCATGAGTCGAAAATACGCGCACAAAATTCCATTCGTCGTCAAATTGAACCACAATGAACTCCTAACCTATCCCAATAAATTTGATCAGGTTTATTTCGGCCAGGTGGAACAGGCCTACGAAATGGGAGCGGCGGCGATTGGTGCGACGATCTATTTTGGTTCCGAGGAATCTACTCGCCAAATACAGGAAACCAGCGCAGCATTTCAATTGGCCCATGAACTGGGACTGGTGACGATCCTATGGTGTTACCTGCGCAACCCGGCATTCAAAGCCGATAAAGATTACCACACGGCGGCGGATCTAACCGGCCAAGCCAATCACATCGGCGTAACCATTGAGGCGGATATTATCAAGCAAAAGCTACCGACGAATAATGGTGGATTTAAGGCGATTAATTTCAGTAAAACCCACGAAAAAGTTTACAGCGAACTGACTACGGATCACCCCATCGATCTGACGCGCTACCAGGTTGCGAATGGCTACATGGGGCGGATGGGACTCATCAATTCCGGGGGCGCTTCGGGCCAGGATGATTTTAACGAAGCGATAGAGACGGCAATTATCAATAAGCGGGCCGGCGGTTCGGGATTAATTTGCGGTCGAAAGGCATTTCAACGGCCCATGAAAGACGGCATTGAGCTACTCAATGCGATCCAGGATGTGTACCTTGAGCCATCGATTACGATTGCCTGATATCCAAATTTTAAAAATTTACTTCTTTTCTTCTGATAAAATTTTTATATATTCAGCCCATGCGGTGGATAATAAATATCGGAAAATGGAGCATCGGCCATGGGATAAACATAAAATTACTCCCATTGCTGGGGCTTTCGAGTATAAGTTCTGCGCCTGCGGTTCATGGTTCCGTGGAGCCATTTTATGTGGATATTACAGAGTTCACCAAACACAATCCCGCCCCATTGCCGGGGCGACTTTCTATGGATATTACAGAGTTCACCAAACGCAATCCCGCCCCATTGCCGGGGCGATTTTATATGGATGTTACGGGTGAACTCAGATTCGATCCCGATGCTCCCAATCCACAGAGCCGCGACTCCGATTACAGGGGAAAAAGCATCGATGAACTTGGTGAAAGACTCGAATTTGACCCACACAGCATCGATCCCGATTACAGTGGAAAAAGCATCGATGAACTTGGTGAAGGACTCGAATTCGACCGCGATGTTTTCGAATCCACGGATGTCGACCTCATAATGCGGCAGTTCGATTTGCTAAGACCAATGTTCGCTGGTGACCCACTAATGGAAGATCCTCACGTTCCCATAATAGAGCTCGAGGCAAATTTGGAATTGTTCAATTTATTCAGAAACCTGAGTCCGGAAGAAAGAGAACTCAAATTAAAAGAAAGGTGCACAATATTATGCCGGGAACATGCAGAGCGGAAGCAATTGGAAGCCAATCCGGAAATGAAAAGAAATGCGGATGCACAACGCAAAGCATATATAAATTGGTTGGAAGGGCTGTTTGAATTGTCAGACGAAGCATTGGCAACCAAAATGGACGAAATGCAGGCGCAATTGCATGGAATTGATGAAGCATTGGCAAGCCAAAGGGATGAAAGTACAAGCACAATTCCACGAAATAGACGAAGCATTGGCAGCCAAAAGGAAAAATTACAAGCACAAAAAACCATCCTTCA
>JAITAG010000026.1 GCA_031284265.1 Puniceicoccales bacterium
AGGTGGAGGATTTTAAAATTTTGATAAAAGCATCCTGGGGAATCGCAATTTTTCCGATCTGTTTCATTTTTTTCTTGCCCTCCTTCTGCTTCTCCAGGAGCTTACGCTTTCGCGTAATGTCCCCGCCGTAACACTTCGCCGTCACATCCTTTCGCAGCGCACTCAATGTCTCCCGGGCAATAATCGTACTCCCTATGGCCGCCTGAATGGCTATGGCAAAAAGCTGCCGCGGTAAAATCTCTTTCAATTTCTGACAGAGTTCCCGACCCTTGGCCACCGCCTTATCCCGATGGACGATCAACGAAAAAGCATCGATCGCTTCCCCGTTTACCAACAAATCCATCCTCACCAAATTCGCCGTCCTGTATTCCGTCAATTCGTAGTCCATGGAACCGTAACCCTTCGTAATGCTCTTCAAACGGTCATTGAAATCCACTAAAACCTCGTTCAATGGCAGCTCGCAGCCCAACATGACCCGGCGCTGATCCACCGTGTCCGTTCGCAAACATGTCCCCCGCTTCTCGGAAATTAGCATCAACATGTCGCCGATGGAATCGTTGGGAATATGAATCATCGCATGAATCATCGGCTCCTGAATGTAATTAATGGATGAAGGATCCGGCAAATGGAGCGGATTATCCACCAATAATTCTACGCCATCGGTCCTCATCACCCGGTATACCACACTGGGATAGGTGGAAATGACATCCAGGTCGTACTCCCGGCGAATGCGTTCCTGTACGATTTCCATGTGCAATAACCCCAAAAAACCACAGCGAAATCCAAAACCCAATGCCGTCGAATTCTCCGATTGGTAAACCAATGCCGAATCGTTCAACTGTAGGCGCGCCAATGCCGCCTTCAATTTCTCGTAGTCCGACGTATCAATGGGATAAATGCCGCTAAAAACCATGGGTCGGACCTCCTTGTACCCCGCTAACATCTCCTTCGCCGGATCGGCGAAATGGGTAATCGTATCGCCAATTTTAATCTCCGCCACATTCTTGATATTGGTAACGATAAATCCAACCTGCCCCGCTGCCAGTGCTCCCGTCGAAACCATCTGCGGCGCAAAAATACCCACATCCTTAATCTGAATGCGCTGCTCCGTCCCCATGAGTAATAGCTCATCGCCTATCTTTACCGCTCCGGAAAATACGCGAATATAACAAATTACTCCCTGATAAACATCGAAAACGGAGTCAAAAACGAGGCAGCGGGTCTGGGGGTAATCCGCCCACCGCGGTCCCGGAATGCGCTCCACTACCGCATCTAAAATTTCTTCGATGCCCATTCCCGATTTCGCACTTGCCCGTATCGCCTCCTCCCGCGGTATGGCTAAAACATCCTCCAGCTGCGCCAATACCACATCCGGTTGCGCACTCTGTAAATCAATCTTATTGAGCACGGGAATAATGACCATCTTCTGCCCAATGGCCAAATTCGCGTTGGCTACCGTTTGCGCTTCGATGCCCTGGGATGCGTCGATCAATAGTAGTGCCCCTTCGCAGGCCGCTATGCTCCGCGAAACCTCGTAGGAAAAATCCACGTGGCCCGGTGTATCGATTAGATTGAGTAAAAATTCTTCCCCATTCGGACGCTTTAACGTCATCGAGACCGGATGGCACTTGATCGTAATCCCGCGTTCCCGCTCCAAATCCATCGAATCCAATAGCTGATCCTGCATCTTTCGCCTTTGAACCGTATGGGTGAACTCCAAAAGGCGATCGGACAATGTCGTCTTGCCGTGGTCAATGTGGGCGATGATGCAAAAATTGCGAATCCTATCCAGTGAACGCATGGATCAATCATTGGGAGACCCGTGTACTTGGCAATGTTAAAGAAAATAAATGCCCCCTCCGGGGGTTGGGGCAAAAGCTCAAGGAGCCATAGGCTCCTTGAAAGGCATGGAGCTTCGCTCCATGCCTTGCGCGGTTCCCGCGCAGCTTTTGCCCCAAAATATACCCAGCAATCCCAGCTCAAAAATACCACCCTTCAAACGCCGTGATTACTACGTTTCATGAACTCCTCGATAAATTTCGTCGTCACATGGCCGGCGCGAAAATCGATATCCGACATAATTGCCTTTGTAAAGGGTATGGTTGTCGAAACGCCGCGGATAATATATTCTCCCAGGGCGCGACTCATCCGGTTAATGGCGATTTCCCGAGTATTGCCTGTCGCGATCAATTTGCCGATCATACTATCGTAATACTGCGGAATCCTGTAACCACCATAGACGTGACTATCCACGCGAATGCCATTACCACCCGGCGCATAGTACAGTATAATTTCACCGGGGCAGGGCGTGAAGTTACGTTCCGGATCCTCCGCATTGATACGGCATTCGATGGCATGTCTTATAAATTTTACATTTTTCTGATCAAATGGAATTTTCTCACCGGCCGCGATACGCAACTGTAAATCGATCAGATCGATTCCCGTCACCTCTTCGGTTACGCCGTGTTCCACCTGGATCCGCGTATTCATTTCCATGAAGTAGAAATTGCTCTGTTTATCCACCAAAAACTCAATGGTCCCCACGTTTTCGTAGCCACACTGTTTTGCGAGGCGTACGGCAGCATCCCCTATTTTTTCCCGCAAATTATTATCGAGAAATGGCGATGGCGCCTCTTCAATAATTTTCTGGTACCGCCGTTGAATAGAGCAATCCCGTTCGCCCAGATGCAGTACTTTTCCATGTTTATCGGCAACGATTTGGATTTCGATATGGCGTGGATCTTCGACAAATTTTTCGATATAAACCATTCCATTTCCGAAATTTTTCTCCGCTTCGGCGCGGGCCACATTGAATTCCTTACTAAAAGAAACGGAATTATGTACCAAACGCATACCCTTACCGCCACCGCCGGCAACGGCTTTTATAATAATAGGAAAGCCGATTGATTCCGCAACCTTCAATGCTTCATTTTCATTTTCGATTGCTCCTTCGCTACCGGGGACGATGGGAACCTTTGCTTTTTTTGCCATATCTTTAGCATAGGCCTTATTGCCCATCTGACGGATGACTTCGGGACTGGGACCGATAAAATTAATTTTACAATCCAAACACTGCTCTGCAAATACTGGATTCTCCGATAAGAAGCCGTAGCCCGGATGAATGGCATCCACATTGCCCAGCTCCGCCGCACTAAAAATGCGATCCGCCCGCAAATAACTTTCCGATGCCGGTGCTGAGCCGATACAAATCGCTTCATCGGCCAACTGTACGTGTAGCGACTGTTCATCGGCCTCCGAATAAATCGCCAATGTTTTCACACCCAACTCGCGGCAGGTCCGAATGATGCGTAGGGCAATTTCCCCGCGGTTAGCGATTAAAATTTTATCAAACATTTAGCAAACCTCCACTTTAAACAGTGGTTGACCAAATTCGATCGGTTGGCCATTTTTGACGAGTACTTCGCGAATAATTCCTGAAACATCGGCTTGGATTTCGTTCATCACTTTCATCGCCTCCAAAATACAAACGGGGAAATCTTTCTCAATCCTCGAACCAATCCGCACGAAAGTATCGCTATCGGGCGAAGGTGCCGCATAGAACGTACCGACCATCGGCGATTTAATGATGTAAAGATTTTCGGATGGTGTCGTTTTAACGGGAACATCGGTTTCTATGGAAACATTTGAAATATGGGGTTGTATGGAGTAAGCCTGCGGTAAAACCGGAGCCAATGGGGTACTATTTTTGCGCAAGACAATTTTCGTCTTTCCGTCTGCGATTTCGATTTCCGATAGGTTCGAACGATCCATAATCGCGATTAAATCTTCGATATCATTCTTATTCAAAATATTCCTCCGATTTTAAAACTTTTCTTGACTAAGTAGAATTTCTTCCACAATCAACTAAACATTTGGGAAAAATCATGCAACGGCAAGATGAATTTTCATTGGATGCGGTAACCGCTTCGGAAAGGGGAGTGGGTTGGCGTGGTATTTCCACGGAAAAGGTCGCCATTACTTCGCCTTTTGAATGTGTTTATTTCGACGCAAGTGTTGGGCGAAAAACGCTGTTTTTCGATAGCCTGCGCTACATCTTCCAGGGAGCCTTGGATAAGGAATTATGTACCGTTTTATTGTTGATGGCAGCCCAAGTTTTAGGTACATCCGTAAGTCCCAAAGTAAGTCTAACTGTATTGACCTCAATCGGGTTCATCGGTATGATTTTTACGCCCATTACCCAGCAGCTTGTGAATCGTTCGCGGTGGAATAACATGCAAATTTCGGCACTTTATTTTCTGTTGATTAGCATTACTTTTTTTTGTGCAGCATTTGCGACTTCTTGGGTCATATTTTTCATGTTTATGGCGGTGGCTCGGATTTTCGATAAACAACAGATTCCGTTGATGATCGACGTTTACTGCGATAATTATCCCAGGGCACATCGCGGATTTAAAGTGGGAACAGCCCTGGCGTGTATGCCGGTTGGCGGAATTATTTTTTCGCAGTGTGCGCGGTATTTGGGGGATAAAAGTCCGCATCATCTCTGCCATGCATTATGGCTTGCGAGCCTATTAGCCCTACTTTGTGCGATATGTTTTCTAAAAATTCCGGCACGGAAAGTCGTCGCTGCCTCGCACCTACCACTTTGGGATAATTTCAAATGGATCGCAAGGGACCGCTTATTTAGAAGCGTTTTAATCTTTTATTCTCTCATCGCCATTGCGAATCAGATGACATTGCCGTTACGATTAGAATACCTGGCGAACCACAAACAGGGACTTGCTCCGGGGACAATTTTAGCGATCTTTGCCGTTATTCAGCCTCTAGCGAGCATTATCAGCGGACCACTTTGGGGGAAGTTGTATGACCGTGTCCATTGGATAACGATGCGCCAATGCGTAACCGCATGTTTTCTCGTCGGCATTCCGTTGTTTTTCGCAACGGACAACATCAATATGATTTATTTGGCGAGTATTTTGCTCGGCATTGGGCGGAGCGGCGGTGTTATTTTTTGGAGTTTGTGGGTCAGTAACGTCGCGCCAAGGGATAAAATCGGTGCATACATGAGTGCAAATACGGCTGTCATGGGACTGCGCGACGCTCTAGCGCCTCTTTTGGGCTATATTTTGCTCGAGTATGCTGGGCCGTGGACAGTTGGCATAACGGCTTTTATACTGCTCGTCATTGCACTTTTGGGGTTCGAATACCTCTACCGCCGTTCCATCCTCCGGCGATAAATCTCAACCATCGAAAAATAATTTTAAATACTAAGAAAAAGCTTGCCATCCCTAAAATGGTCGTAGGATACGTTTCTCGATATGATTAAATCGTTAAAGTTAAAATCGTTGAAGTCCATAATTGGAATAGGAACATTATCCTTAGGTTTCCCCTGTGGGGCAGAAGTCGTAGATGCAAGATTGATGGATACAGATAAAGCTGAACAGATAGCGGACAACTTTTTTAGGAGGTCAGTAGCGTTAGTAGCCAGAAATCCTGAATTGATAAATCAATTGGCCGATTTATGGATAAGAATAGTAATAGACGCACTAAATGGAGAAGTCACAATTGAAGAAGCTACGGTATACAGAAAAAAAACAAAGCAAAGGCTGAAGAAAGATGCGGGTATCCCTTGTAATGCTTCATTGTTGACATCGGAACAAAAAAGAATGTGTCATAGTCTTGAGAGACGCTTTGAGGAAGTATTTGTTCAGAATCCTGCAGTTATACAACCATTTTTATTGTTCATAGAAGAAAGACTTAATTTTTCCAATGAGGAAAAAGTGCAGTTGCAATTGGCGAATGAGACACTTCGGTAGTATTACCATCGGGAAAACTTAATCTTTTTGATAAAAGGGATGGTAGTTGGAATCTACAGTTTTTTTACTGAAAATCTGAGAAACGGCCGCCGAAAGGTCAATGAGATATGGGTGGAAATTTAATAAAATTAGTTATTTGTGGCGTAGTAAGTGGATCATTTCAGGATCTCTTGGCAACGCAAGGTCCCGACTCTACACACGAAGAAGAGGGTGGAATTTATTCATCAAGTGATGAAGAAGATGAAGATGCTAAAAATTTAATCGTAATAAATAGCGAAAGCGTCAAACAAGCATTGCAAGAAAAGTTTTGCATGGAACGGAAAAGAGATTCGGAAAAAGTGGATGCTTTAATAAGTCCATTTATAGAAAATCTCTGCAAGATTTTACGATTGGATATGGCGGAAAAGGTAAAATTTTTTGCCATCCAACAAACCATGCTCCACGCCATAGAAAATGACGATTCTCTTAGAATAGCGCAAATTTTAAACGATGAGATTGGCCGTTCCATATACGAAAAAATAAGTAAACATGGCATAGGAGCTTTAACAGAAGCTGAAAAAGAAAATAATGTAACTACACTCGAAAACGAATGTTACACGACTATCGGTCGGTTTTTCAATGAAAGACAAGTTTTATGGATTGAATATGCCATTGAAAAGGGCAGCCTTGACGCCGTAGCTCTTTTTATAATTTATCATTGGCACTCAACATATTCTGACGACGAGGAAAAAACCAACAAAAAATTAAATGACCTCGTACTTTTGGCATTCCAATGCGAACAATTCAAAATAGAAACTCTCTTGAGAAGATTATTTGATACCGAATGTTCCGAAGAGGTAAGCATACAGGAAATACGCAAAGACTTAAAAAAATACCCAGCTTATGGGAAAGATAAGTCCAAAGTCGTTAAAAGAAATATTCAATTTATGATGAGAATGACCAGTACGCTGACGGATGATCCAGCTCGTTACTATATACAATAAATCGCATACATCAAAATACCCATTCCCCATGCTCAGATTTTTTTCACAATGACGACAGAATTTGTACCCAACATGCCAAAGGAAATGTTTAAAATTGTTTTTACCGTACCGATTGGTTTGGCCTCGCCGATTACAAGATTTTTAAGCACACATCGGGGATCCAATTCGTCGATGTTAATGGTTGGATGGACGTAACCATCGTCGAATGCCGGTAAATTTCCCGCCAATTCGAGGGCACCGGCTGCGCCCATCGCATGTCCAATAAAACTTTTGGTGTTATTAATATATGTTTTTTCAGAACTTCCAAATACCTCGCGAATTGCCTCACACTCAATCGCATCACCCATCAGCGTCGACGTCGCATGCGTATTGATAATATCAATATCTTCCGGTCTCAAATTAGCCCTTTGTAAAGCCATGCGAATACACTGCGCCTGCCGCTCCGCATTGGGAAGTACCGCATCGGTGGCATCCGTATTCATACCATAGCCGACGATTTCACCATAGATTTTCGCTCCCCGCTTTTGCGCATCACTTAGCCGTTCGACGGTAAACAAACATCCGCCCTCGCTGACAACAATTCCATTGCGCGCACGGTCGAATGGTCGGCTTACCCTATGAGGATCATCGCCATGCCCCAACGCCCCTTGACTGCGAAATCCAGCAAAAATACCAAATGAACGAATACTTTCACTTATACCACCCGCAATGGCCAAATCTACCTCTCCGAGGCGTAACATTTGAGCGGCCTGAATAATCCCGGCATTTCCGGCCGCACAGGCAGCACCAATGGTATAGTGTGGCCCATGGAGACCTAATTTTAAGCTAATTTCGCCAGCGGGATTATTGGCAATCGTTCGCGGATTGTGATGGGGGGACCAAAACTTTACATCGTCATCAAATTGCGCCAAGTTAAAAACTTCATTCTCCGTCTCGACATTCCCATGTTCCGTAATCCCGACGTACACGCCAACGCGGGCGGTATCAATCGCCACGAGCTGAATGCCCGCATCCAGCAAGGCTTCCCGAGTACAAAAAATTCCAATGGATCCGGCACGGGTACAGTTGCGCAATTCTTTTTTGGTCTGATATTTCAATGGATCGAAATCACAGACACCGGCGGGTAATTTCCCCATATGGCGCACCTCAAATTCTCGTATGCGCACGATCTTATGGAGTAAGCAGTGGCGAAAATCGACAAAATTGTTAGCATTTGGCGCCGTTAGCCCCACACCGGTAATAACTACCCTCTCGCGATTCATCAATGATGAGATAATAATAAAGCAAAGGATTGGAAGAAAAATGATGGAGTTCATTGAAAACATCGATAGAAACCCACTGGCCAAGAATGTTCGTAAAAGCAGCAAAAAGTGTGATGATACTCCCGGGTGGAGCCGATCGGTCTCGAACCGACGACCTCCACAATGCCATTGTGGCGCTCTACCAACTGAGCTACGACCCCCCTTACCTTTACCTAATTAGGATTTTTCCGTTCCAAGCAAGCACGAAATGTTTATTCTACAATGAATATCCATTGCACACAAATTAACTAATATTTTTTTTATTTTCTTTTAAAAAAAGTTTCTTATTATAGTTAAATCATGAGTATTAACAATATAAGCTTTCTTGGGATTGCAGATTTTGGAAGACAGGTAAAAGAAGTAAGAAACAAAGCCGTCGGAAAATTTAAAGAAAATAAAAAAGCCGAAGGTAAAGCCGAAGGTTCCTTCTCAAAAAGTATCTCAGTAGGATCTAAGGAATATGTCATTGAGGCCTTTGTCAGCCTCCACTCCAATCCTATCGCCCGCTTCTTCGGATGCAAAAAGACACAAATCATCGTTCATGAATGCTCAACACTTGAAAAAATGATCAATCACCGGATCGTAACACGGGCGCTGAATCAAAATTTTGAGGAACGACCCTCCCCTACAAACGACGTTGAACAGCCAAAAAATCAAGATCATACTTTTCATTTCAACAAAGGGAAAGGATTGAAAAAATTCATAAAAGAAAACCAAAATGTAGAAAATCAAAGTACACAAGATAAAAAAACAAAATCAAAATCTCAAAGCGTCCTTCCCCATCAACCTTCTGATATAACTGAACAATCGATTAGAGGATCAAAAATATTCATGAAACGACAATCACCGCTCCCTTCGACGGAAACTGTCCAACAGCCCCCAAAGACACCAACTCCGACAAATGATGAAACAATTATGGACGATCTCAAACAGAATATTCCAGCACTCGAAAATATGCAAGATCTAAGAAAGAACAAATTGGGAACATTAAAAACAAGTATGGATAGCTTAAATGAAGCTATAAAATCCAAGAAATACAAATCACCTAATTTCCAAGAAATTAATGAAAGCGCGGCTAATATAATTAGTCAAAAAGCAAAACTCCTACGCCAAGCCAATGAAACATTGAATAATTTAGATCAAACGACGTATACGGGAACTTCGGGTACACCACATAAAACGGATGATATAAAAAGAATCCTGAAAAATAATATAACTTTTAATGAAAATTCATTCAAAGTTGAATTAGTACGAGCACAAAACATCATCAATATTACCGCAGCCCATGCCAACGGAGCATCGCTCAAAGATTTACAAGCAATAAATAATAAACAAAATGATATGCAAAAATTATTCGAATATGAACAACAAGTGGCTTGTACTCCGAATAGTCAGATGAAAGCAATACTGGAAGCGCAAATCAATGAACTCAAATCGCAGATAGATCTCGAAGAATATAATGCCCTATGCCAAGCAGTAGAAAAACAATACCTGGCATTGATGAATCCCACGGAAAATTAAAGCTGCAATTCGAACATTATATTGTCACGCAGCCTATGGAAACAGAACACTTTCGTCCTGGCGCGCCTCGCAGGATTCGAACTTGCAACCTTCTGATCCGTAGTCAGATGCTCTGTCCAGTTGAGCTAGAGGCGCCATAACGCTCTATCCTGAAACCCAAAAATAGATTGCAAGCCATTTTATTGGCGAATTTATTCGAAATAATACCCAATCTATGGCTCCATATCCCACGATTTATTCAAAATTTTAAATTCACAAAATAATATTGTAAAAATAGTATTTTTTGATTTAAAAATTTATAAAATTAATTATAGTGAGATCATGGACGCTATTAATCAATTAACTAAAAATATATTCAGTCTTGCTCAAGCTGTTAAAAAAGGAACTGCTCAGGAAAATGTGCCCTTTATTTCCCATCTCAGTGGGAAAAGCTATATCATAGTAGCGGAAAGGGAAACAAAACATACCTTCCTCCGCTTTCTGAATAAAACGAAAATAAATGTCTACGAAGCTGGTGGAAACATCGATGAAGGTCAAAGGAAGAAAATCAATAGCCCAAGCAATGCGGAAGACGCAGGATTGCTTACCAAATCCGATTGCTTTTTTAAGGTCTCTATCAATGGCATGAAACCGTTAATGTCATGCGAAGTTAGAGACATTTCCATTGGAAAATTTATTCGATCAAAATTTATTCGATCAAAAATACAAAAAAATATTCCTGCGCTTGCTTCGAACCCGCCAACTCTTAACCCAAACATTGCAATACCACAAAAAAGCTCAAAATCAAAAGGCCCTTTACCCGCAACACCTCCTCCATCTAAGCCAACTCCCGCTAAAAAATCAGAGGCCAATCCTCCAGCATTAGCGTCTATAATAGGTCCTTCCGGGGAAGAATATACGGGGCGTGGTGTATTGGATGCACTCAAATCCGACTTGGAAACCAACCCACTCAACAAATACAAAAAAAATCCACCAGCCAACCCTATGACTCCCTAACTTAAAAAATACCAATGTTTGGCGAAGATAACGGATATTAACATTAAATCCCGGTAAAATTCCCCGGGATTTTTGGTTTATCGCAAAAAACAACGTTTGTAGACTTCAATTCGATTTGCCCGCTATCTTCGATGGCACATGATAATAAAAAGGGCTTCGGAAAAAATCCGAATTCCCTTTCCACAAACTTAGCCTTGGTTACGGAATAACGTTTGCGCCCCCTGGCTCGTCTTGTCCGCCGCCTTCGATGAAAGTTCGTTCAAATAGGCCAATTGCGTTATATTATACTGCATCTTCATGAGATCCGTACTTGACAAATCCTCTTTTTTTTTCGCTAAAATTTCAATATTATGCTGAATCTCCATAAATTTGTCACGCACACTCTGAATCGAGTTTATAATTCCCTTGCTGGGCGTGTTCGACTGTAGTGGTTCTATGAGCCGACGCCGCCGTCGACGCCGATTGCCATTTGTAATGCCTCCTATACCGTGTAATGGGACATTGCTGTTCACCATTGCTTGAAATTCTTTGGCGCTCGCTTTAAATGGAGCAACGACGCCTTCATCAAACATCTTCGCTCCCGATAAGCCTTTCACATCGGTTGCCTGTCGCGCCAACGTATTCCCTATCTTGTCTACTGCTGCTACTTCCATTGCCATTTTATTTCCCTTCCCTAATGATGCTTTCCGCTAATTGGTATGCATCTCTGTCTTCTCCAGTGTTCATAATATTACCTAAAATCATATCACTTTCGCCCTTACGCCCCACCTGATACAGGAGCAGACCATAAAAGGCCTGTGCCATCTCACTCTTGGGATTGATTTTTAATGCTTTCTCAATCAATAAGTGTGAAGCTTCGACGTATTCCCCAAAAACTATCCGCATGAAAGAATAGGCCACAAAAGATAACTCCTGATTCGGACGTGCCGCAATAATGCTTTCGAATATATTTTCGGCATCCTGCTTTCGCCCACTCCCCGTCGATACGTAACCAATGTCAAGGAGCAATCGAATCATTTCAGTCGGCACCTCTGTTTCATCGAAATCTGTACTTTGATGGAACGTAAAAGGCATAATGATTAACGGATATTTTGTACAATCTTTGTCAACGTATCTCCGACCGTACGGACGATACCCGTTGCCGTCGCCGAAACCGTCCCCCAAGTCTGCACCATTGCTTGCAAACGCAATAGTGTTCCTTGGTCGATATCCGACGCCGTACTCCCCTCAATAACTTTAATCGTATCCGCAAGACCTTTTTCGTAGGCCGTCATGTAACTCGACAAAACGATATACATATTGAAGATACTTAACTTCCCTGTGGTACTACTTAGCTCCGGAAGAGTTTCGCCTCCCATTTGAAATCCCAAATCCGTAGGATTTTCCCATGCCATAATTTTTCCTTTCCTTTAATGGTTAATATTTATTTACTACGGGTACTAAAATATACAAAAAGATTATAAAATCAATAAGTTTTTTTGTGTTTTTCATTTAAAATTAATAATCGCGTCCTTCGCACTCTCGAGCGCTCGCTTTAACTTATTAAAAACATCAAATCCATGTGAATCTAATCCACTATTGATGCGAGATTTAACGAATTGCTGATAGGCCTCTAATTGCTTGAGTAATTCCTGCCGATAGCTTCCATCCCTATCGTCGAGCAACTTACGCTCCATTTCAATCAATGTTACGCGCTCTTTTTTCCCCATTGTTCCAGTCCTCATTGAGATATTTCATATCCAGTTGAAATCGAGTCTAATCACCTCATCGGCGTTACGAATGATAACATGGTCCTGTTCGACGCGATCGATAACGTAACCACTCGGCAGTACGGAACCTTGGAAGTATTTAATCCCACCTTTTATATTTATCCAATCCAGCCCTTGACTGTTGAAGTTTACGCTATCGATCTTTCCGCCGAAAAATTTTTCAATGGTTAAATTGCGATCGGTTGATACCGAAATTTTAAAACTAACCTGTGCCCTTTTCTTAAATGTTTTTTCGAAATCTTCCCGCGTTGCACCCCAATTATCCTTGTCCGCATCGACAATGGTGCCGCTAATTTCGATACCTTCATCATTGGCAGCGACTTCCAATTTGTCACCAAATTTGCGGCGCTTGAGAACCGCTTTGGCTAACTCAACCGCAGAATTTTTCGTTAAAACTTCGTCCTTAATGTTCGTAATGCCTTTAATGGAAGAAATTTCCGATTTAAGATTAGTCCAAATCTCCTCTTTTTTAACGTATCCGGTCGCAATCAATTCCCCAAATTCTTCCGATTTTTTCAAAACAATATTTTGTTTCGATTCCTTAACCATCTCCTGAGCGCTACTCAGAACTTTTTCCATGGCCAAAAGTTTGATGGAAATGTCCTCCGAAATCGATTTTAGTGCCGATTTCACCGCAACGGAATCCTCCATCGCATCGACATAACCCACAACGGATACCGGCTCATCCCCAACCTTCGAAACCTTAATTTTTCCTTTTAAATTTAGGGCATCGATGGCCTTTTGTACGCGCACCTCAATGGATTGCGGAGGAGCTGGAACAGGCCCTTTCTGATTAAAAACGACTACGGCAATGGAAGTTCCAATGGCGATGATCACACAAAGTGCGAAACCCAAAATGTAACGGATGACGATTTGGCGCCATGTCAGCTGTCGCCCTCCGAAAAATTTCATCAAGAACTTACCCTTCTCACTTTCGCGATCCGTAAGTTCCGTCGACGTAATCAATCCCGCCGCAGAATTAAATTCTTTTTTCTTTGGTGTCCCGTCCTCATTCCATTCCACAACCCATTTTTCGCCTACTTTTTTATCGCCATTCGCACCACCTTCTATGGTGCCCTGAGTACCATCCGCAGCGTCCGTAAAAGTTGAAACCGCCTCCTCGACCTTTTCCAATTCTGGAAAATCGCCCAGTGCAATGGTTTGCCATTGTTCACCGCCGCTTTCGCCAAACATCATGTGCGTAGCTCCTATGGTTAGGAATTGAAAATTATCAATCGCCGCAGGCTCGCGCAATAATTTTCCGGCAACAAATACATTTCCCTCTAGGGGTGTAACGAAAGCGCAACCATCGGTTATTTTCATTTTCAAGTGCTTATTAGCAACTAAAACATCACTAATAATAACATCACACTCATCCGCCGCACCAATAACGACTTCTTCATTGGGAACATCGAATTCCGCTCCTTGGTGTGGCCCCGATAAGACTTTGAGCACTAATCCCATCAATCGATGGGGCTGGATTTAATGAGAAAAAATAGAGGAGTCAATATTTTTAAGGAAAATTTTACGCCCATTCGGTTTAGGTTGCCATTTTCATTTTGCTTCATATGTTATCAGGCGGGTGTTTTATTGCGATGGCGGAAGTTAAAAAAGTTCAGCGTTCAACGGGACAGAGCGATAAACGGATTGGCCACACTGAGGGAATTTATCGCGGCCAACCGGTTACGATTGTCCAAGATGCTTCACCTTCCGCCATCCAATTGGCGAGTCATATTGCCGGATTCGAGGCAACAAAACAAAAATTGCGCGAACCTCTTCTTAACCGCCATATCGTTAGCAAAAAAGTTTTCAGGGAAAAAGAAAAAATCCTCGCAACCTATACCGAACGCCTCGGCCAAATGAAACAATCTCGCCGGTACAAGGAGACCTATGCCGATCTCGCACGCCAGCGGTATAAACCGGAATACCGGGAAGAAGAAAATCAGGACGCTCTCCGCGATATTTTATTATACAAGGTCGCTGAAAACTTCGGTGAAGTTACGGAACAAGATAACGTTCTGGAATACGCCCTCGCAACCCATGCGCTCGAACGGGAAACGCTCGAAGTAGAAATCACCCAGGTCAAAAAAATGATCGATTTTTTTTCAAATCCACCGCCCCATACCCGTAATATCGGCTTCGCCAATTCCGAACGTATGAAGTGGAACGAAAAACTAATAGCCCTCGAAGATAGTCTCAAAACGAGCGATTCTTTCAAAACACAACTGCTCCGTGCCCGAGAATTATTGCAAAAGACGCATAAACGGGAAATCCGCGATGGCTATAATCTCATTCCCAAGGCCGCTGCCATTTTAAATCAACGGTACGGCGATGGCGGTGCAACGGAAAGCGCAGTCAGTTTTGCTGCGACTTACCGCGACGAAGTCCTCGGTATGGCCAATCCGCTCGATGTCTTTGAAACATTTATCCGCCGCCAGGAAAAAAAACGGGAAAGTTTCCGCCCCTACATCGATTCGATGATCGCCCTCTTCGGCGTCGATATGGCCTCTTCGAACCCCTCACGCTCTCGGGAAGAATTACAAAATGTGCGCGATGGCCTTTTTCGCATCGAAATTTGCGGACAGATTTATGACAGCATCGGTACCTTGGGACACAATATCCGCCGCATGTTTTCTGGAAATATGTCCACCATAACCCCTCGCCAAAAATAGGAATGATGATGCAAGAAATGACCGATAAAGAACAATTAGCCGCTACCCGGGAACTGGTCCGGTTAGCACATGGTGCATTTGTGAGCAGTCAACAGGTCACGAATTTGATCAATCTTCTTTGCCCCGACAGTACTAAAGACCTGGAAATTGCTATCTACACACTTCATCAGACGATCGAGCTTGTGCGCAATCTTCCCCAAAAATTTTTCAAAGACGATCAGGCACAGGCGCAGCTGCTCACGGCAATGCAGACCAAGCTCGATGCCCTAATTCTACGGGAAGAAGAAGCCGCTGCTTCAGCATTTCTAGCGGAGGGGAATTCATAAATGGAACGTCATATCGCGGAAACTTTGACCCATATGGGAAAAAAAATGGGTTTTCCCGATTTCACGACAAATGCCCACGGCATCCTTCACCTATCGATTGCAAATACCGGCGAGCTCTTCATCGATATTCAACGATCCAGTATTTTTCTTTACCTACTCAATACATTTCCGGTTTTAAATTTTAAGCTTATTTCAACGGCTTATCTCTTTTGCGAAGAGAAAGCGAAGCACAATTTTCTGACTAATCCCGTTTTACGGAACGATGACCTACTGGGTTTCGCAATTAAGATCAGGAAAGAGGATTTTTCGCCCGTATCGTTGGAGGGAGCGGTTAATCAGCTCATCGACATGACCACGCGCCTCAAACAATTCGCCGATCATTTCGAATAGCAATAAATGCTGGAACTTCTCTCTCTAAAATTTTCCAGCCTATGAAGTAATTTCCTCTTCCCTATCACTGGGCATAACTAAAATAGCGCCAGACTCATTACGAGTATCAAGCATTTCCATTTCCATTTCCCAAAAGTTTCCATTTGTAAATTGTCTCATCTGAAAAATTTTGATCTTTGCTAATAATTCTGATGGTTCATCTTTAACAACAACATGATATCCGTACTCCGTCGTACAAGTTACGAACTTTGCCTGGTAGGTTTTTTTTATGTAATATCTAGTGGTACACTTGTTATAATACGCAACAGTTTTACTGCTTTGCCTTTTCCTAAATGCCATATATCCCTTTCCTTTTTCTTGAAACTCCTCTTTAGGTAAATTCCATTTTCTATGGCCTCTTGGATCGCAAGAGGCGATTACGCAGTACAACGGAGAATTACCAAGATCGCGATCATAGGCCCACCACCATTCATTGTCTGCTTCAAAACTGCCATGATGAGGTGCAATCAAAATATTTGTATTTTGAACAAAATCCTTACTTTTTTCAGGCAAAGCTTGGAATATTTTTCCGGGAGCATCTCCAGGGAATAATATTTTTACTCCGTTATATTCAATGCCCAATACCAAAGACTGGGCATTCTCATTATCCCCATTGTTTAACTTATAGTACTTCGATACAGGCACAATTGCAAAGAGTTTCAGATTACCAACGCATCCATTTTGAAAGGAATTTAAATTTTTCGTTACTTCTTTAATATTTGGTTGTTTGTAATTCCCAATTTGTAGACACAAAACAGGTTTTTTTTGTTGTATTCTTTGCTCAATCCAGTGTCCAAAATCGCCACACTGTTTAGCTTGTTCGATACTTCCACCAATTATAATAGTCCCTATGCGACTGCACAGTTCATGCTTCATCCCTTCTTCTATACCTAACCCATTATAATGGTCTTCGTGAAGATGCGTCACCCACAGCATCGTTTCCCTTATCTCGCGCGTACCAGCGCGCAACCTATCTATTTTCTCCCCTGAGGCGATTATCCGTTCGATTGCGCCTATTCCATTTTTACTGCCACAATCAACAATCAATTCTTTTTGATTATTATTTGGACAATCCCATAATACCCGTATGAAGTTTCCTGCCCCAACGTTATATACATAAACATCCATTCTTCCCCATAAGCCAGAAAAAAGCTGTGCACCAAAATACGCTGCCGCAAAACTTTTTCTCCAGTTAGGAAACATTGGCATCCAATACGGCACGCCGAAAACGAGCATATTTTTCTTCGCCAAAAGCATTGGGATACTCTTCGTTATATTTACAAGCAAATTCTATAAATTCTTGAAAATGGTCATAATCTTCTCTTTCGGATTTATTTTCGTTGATTTCTTGGATAGCTTCGGCCCAACCTTCGGCACTACCGTCGATGCGTAATACCCTTGACATTTCATCGATCTCTTCCCTTATCCACGCATCAATATCGGTTATTAGTAAAAAATCTCTGAGCTTTTTAAGCGATATACGACATCCACTGTATCGATATTTTTTTACCTTCTTTAGCGCTTTAATTTTTTCCTTAATTTCTTCGATAATCAGGTTGTAGCGACCGAAGTCATTGTCCGCCATGGCAAACCACTCAGCAATGGTAAAATTTTTCCACTCTTTTAATTTGTCACAGCATTCACAAAATACACGTTCATCCTCATTTAAGGACACCGAGGCATTACCACTGGGACATACCTTGCCAACCAACACTATCGCAACACCTATCAATGCTATGAAACTTCGCATGCCGCTCATGCTTTCAAAAAAAACAAGAACGCAAACTCATACTTTGTCCTCGATGTTTTTTATTGAAATTTCGCAAATTACCACTAGAAGAGATGAAACCGGAAAGGATAGGAAATGAGTGCGACGGGAGATGAACGAAGCGAAGTGGCGGAAAACTTCGACTTAGATTTTGGAATTACGGGTATTACGAAGGGCAATGAATACCAAAAACGGATGAAATTGCCCCTTTCGGGGAGTTTAGATCCGAGCGAGGGAAAAATTGAAGAGAAATTAAAAAAAGTTTTAAACATCAAAACGGTGGACAGTTTAGTGATGCAATTACTGAGGCCGGAGGTAAAGGATCGCAGCCTACTATCGCCCATTAATTTTCGCGAAAAGATCCGTGAAATACGAACATTGATGAGCGAACAAAAAGAAAAAAAGCAGGAATTCAGCAAAGAATTATGGATACGGATTGACGCTTTACTGCGCGAAGAGGAAGAGAAATCCGAACTCCTCGACCAGTATCGCCACATGCTACTGCTGGGGTAAAGAAGAAACATTCCTAACGGAAATAAAACAAATTTGGAATAAAATTTCCCCATTGAAGATAAGGCAATTCACTGGGAATTGCCCCGCACCGGACTTTGGATGGCATTATTTGGATTGAAATGGGATTTAAGTTTACCTTTGGAATTGGGCTATGATTTCCTCAAACGATTTTTGTTCTTTCGTCACAATTGACCAAGCTTTTACGATGTTGTCTTTCTGATCATCAGAAAATGCATTGCCATTGGGATTTTTCAAATGTTCTTGTATGATTGTCTCTACCATCTTCCTCAATTGTTTCTCAGTTTCTTCTTTGAGTAATCTATTCGCATAGACAGCTCTACCAATTGCTGTTTTTTCACCTTTACCAAATCCGAGCTTCCCCAATTGACGCGAAAATGCATCTCCAAAAGCCATTTCGGGTTTATAACCAATCTCGGAATTAAAATTTTTGTTATACATTGATAATAGACTAGCCATTCCTTTCATTTTCGTATCAAAAGTTATCCCAGGAGAATGGAATTCTCCTACTAGCTTGCCTTGCTCTTGATCATATTCTAAAATACCTTCTCCCATTGGCAAAAACACACACGAAACTGCACTGTTTTCGGCTTGCTTTTCGGGACTAACTGTAGCGTATTTGTATTTCAGCATTCCTCCTTCCCCTAATTCAATATTGCCTTCCGTGACTAAATCATAGCTTTCAGTTGTAACAGTATTAACTTCCCCTTTCTTGCGCGCCTCATTCGATTCTAACGAAAAAGCAGCTATACCATTTTCAGGGAGCATTTCTTCTATCACTGATTTCGGCAGGCCAAATCTGCATACGGCAGCGTTAACGCAAATTTCGTGTGCCATAGCGTGTACTTGTCCATGAATATGCTTCCTAGTCGCTTCCGGAATTTGGGGATTGTTGTACATTTTTGCCAATAATTCTCCCGCCTTTTCTCTGTCCGCTTCCGATGAGTTTGGATCTTTTACTGCTTCAAATAAGCCATTGGCTACGGTTTGTATTTGTTCACAAATATGATTCCTTGTCGTTTTCGTAATTTCGGGATTGTTGTACATTTTTGCCAATAATTCTCCCGCTTTTTCTCTTTCCTCTTTCGACAAACTTGAATTTTTTATGGCATCAAATAGGCCATCGGCTATGGTCTGTATGGGGTTCTCCCTTTCAATAAAAAAACTGGTAACGTAATAACTGGCCTGTTTACCCGCAATATCCAAACTACCATATGCCGCACATAAACCCAATAGAGCATCCGCTCTTTTTGTCGCCGATTCACCCTTGTCTCTAGCAATTTCTAAACATTGTTCCGCGAATGCTTTCGGATCAACTGTTTTGGAAGCAATTATTTTATCTTTACCAATTCCATGACCGGCAGCTTCCGCATATAATTGACCCTGCCTTTCCAGCGAAAGCTTACCTTTGTTTTTCCACTGATGTTTCAAAATTACATGCTTCAATTTTGATTCACTCAAATCTTCTTCTTGACACAGTATCACCTCTCTATCAGCCAATTTGGCTGTTATGATAACTTTCTCGGCCCCAAACAGCATAGGCGGCTTGCTCACTTGGACATTGTATGTTATACCATTTACTGTATATGTGCCCACTTGAGCGCTTTTATTTTTCTTTGCATTAGCACGTAACGTCGATACCGTCTCTTGCAATTTCGTTAATTCTTCATGAAGGTTCCTAAAACTATTATTATTGATCTCACTCATTTTTCCTCCCATTTCTGTAATTCTAGAAACTATACGATTAATTTACAGTTTAGCGAGCTTTATTTCTATGTTTTGGCAATTTTTTATTTTCTTTATTTACCTTTTTTAAGTAATTTTCGATATTCCTGTAGATAGGTACGCACCTCGTCGAGTGTAATCATACGTTCGGGAGAGGTTTTTTTAGCCGTTTCAAGATAATGGTGGCTCTCCTCCGATACCATTTCCCGCCAAAACTTTCCCGCCATGTCGTAAATATATTCGTAGCGCAAATCGCAATTCCATAGGCGCACAAATGATAAGGTCGTCATACGATCCTTTTCCCAATCTCGCGAAATGAGTGTCGGCAGACTGCCGTCGGATATAACTCTTGCCCAAGCCTTTAATAAATCTCTTGCAGGAATATCCAATAAATTGTCATGGTGCAAAAACTGGTCCATCATGAAAAGGAGATGTCCCTTAAGCCCACGGTAACCGCGACTCGCCCCCGAGCGATGGCTTACCCAACCGGGAATACTACCCGCCAAGAGCGCCGCCTTATGGTATATAAACCGATTGCAGTGCTCAAAATATGCCGAAAATGATCGATCATTTAGCGCTTCAAAATGGCGACGGATAATCGCAATCATGTCCTCTTGACCATAGCGCATACTCGCAATTCCATCAAACTCACGCAAAAAATCTAATTTGAGTGAAAAATAGATGATCGGTTGAGACCTATGGTCCCTAGATTGAGAAAATAGGACGCTCGGCGATAAAATACCCGCCTTCTCCAATACCCCATCCGGATGGACGAAAAAAATCGTGAGATGCTGCAGCGTATCGCTTGAAGCGGTTCCATTGTGAATCGCTAACGGTTTTGCTCTGTAGGCACCAATCCCCGGGATAAACCCCGACATTTGCCCCAATTCGTGAAATATATTCCCTATTACATCGCGCGTACGAGCTTTAACAACGTCCACATCCATTCTAGGACTGGATAAGAATTCGCCAAACTCTGTCAAAGCAATATGAATTACCCTAAAAGTCTCGCCTAAAAAGTGCCGCAGTCCAAAACTCCACCCTTCCAGGACAGTACCAGTGATTGCGTTAAAACTATACTATTACCACCCTTCGGTAACGCTTCATAGATTTTATTGGTCATCGCAGTCGTACCATATTTTCTCAGGGTACATTTGTCCCCGGTACCCAAATTATTGTACCACTCCACGTGCCCATCTAAAAATACAATGAATCCACCCTTACTCCCCAATACACCGCCCAAATCAAAATTAATCTTCCCATCGGCCCAGGTTCCAGGCGTCGTATTCCCATCGCGCAACCCCCGGGAATAGGCTATGGGAATTTCGCCGGCATTGTTGAAAAAATCGTCATTCGTACACGTGTTAGCCGCGACAACGGCACATACACTAATCGGAAACCCATTTTTCCCTCGAAAATTGGCACTTACCTTAGCCGATGTTATCTTCCCTGTTCCATCCCTTTGGATATCGCAAATTTTCGCCGGTAAACTATTGCCATCGGTTATGTATTTTTTGACTCTGTAATCGAAATCCCACGTCCACGCCTCCACGGCATTTAAATAGCCTCCTTTCGCTAAAACGGCCGCAATGAGCGTAGCATCGTAACCGGAGGGTCCGGCTGCGATTTCATCTAATTCTTTCCAACGGATCGGATGTCCCGTATCCTCCATGTATTGCCGATAGGCATTTGCAATCGCTTTTAAACTGCTTATCGCTTTCGCCTTCCGCGCCGCTTCACCTAAACTATTTACCCCTTGGAAAGCAACGGACATCAGGATTCCTAAAATGGTCAAAATGACGACCATTTCAACCAAAGAAAATCCATCCCTTTTACGGCGTATTTTCTCCGATAACGGTAAACTTTTCTCCCATTCCATGTCTATTTCAATGTGGTCCGTAACCTATGTTACGGGATTGTCATCTACCAAAATTTGAATCACTTCCGGCAAATCCGGATCCTTCCCATTGGAAAATTTCGGTGTACTAGAATATTGTATATCCGGCGATTTCGTCAGGAAATCCGTATAGCCCAAATTGATGCCTTTGCATTCCTTTAGCAATGTAAAATACTGCTTAGCATCGCCCGCACTACCACTGAAATCGGGCTTTTCACCGGGTTTCAAACTGCGATAATAAAGGCGTAACTCCTGGGGCGGAACATCCTTATCCCCACTCCGTTTCCCTTCAAATTTTAACCAACACTGCGTAATACCGCCGTTATCCTGCTCTAGTAATGTCAATGAACTGGTGGATTCCCAATAAAGATACACGTCCTCATCTCCATAAATTGCCGGCGCGCCGTTAAGTTTTCTAAAAGTAAGACTCGGATTTCCCTCCAATTTATCTAATCCCATGAGAAGCATCGATAATTCATTGGACAAAACATTGCGGGTTACAATTTCCCGATTGAAGCGCTCATTGTTTTTAACGCCGGAAATCTCTTGCCAAATTCTCATGTAAGCCATCACCGCAGCAAACATCCCGCCTATTACTACTCCCCCGATAGCAATTCCCATGAGTATCTCGATCAACGTAAAACCACTTTTTTTAATTTTCATGATTCTCTCCTTTATTGTACGTGAGATATTGCTACCGCTAACATGCTCGCCCATACTATCCCTTCGGCAGCGATACCCGCTAACATTTCGAAAACTATCTTTTCTAAACTCCACAACCTTGCCTTTTATAGTACGAATGCTTTTCATGGTACGAATTTTTCCAAAAAAAACAAACCCAAAAAGAAATTAAAAAAATATTTTATAATTTTAGTTTTACTAATTTTCACTTTACATTGAAAAAATATTTAACATAATTAAATACATTATGAATGATATCTCACGTCTCTCTTTGGGATCAGTCCATTCAGATTTTGGCGTACAAACCCAAGCAACAAACCCAGGTAGCTCCATTGCTCCGGAAAGGGGAAATGAAGTAATAAGGGAAGAATCTGGCCAATCCCTCCATGTTGCCCTGGACCATAGATTGGAAAACATAGACAATGGTGATATCGTCGATAAAATCTGCGATGGTATCATAAAAGCTTTTAGCGCATTGGGACGTATTCTAGGCGCCATTTTTAAGGGAATTGGAAAGTTGGTGATTTCAGTGCTTGATGGTATCTTGGCTTTAATTAAAGCGCTAACGGAAAAGTTGAAAGAAATCGTCAATTATACCCGATCAGATATTATACCACTCGCAACGGACACGGCCCAGGGCATAGAGGAAGGTGCCTACGCTGCGGGAAAGGTCATGGGCGCCATCCATGGAGCTCCGATGATTGTCGCCGGCGATGGAACTGCGGCTATCCTGGAGAATCTAACCGGTGACCAACCCCTACAAAACTAAGTATTTTAACTAATAATAAACACTTAGCCAATCGTCCCTATGAATACAAAAGAAGCCATTGAAGCAATGTTTAAGGAATCCCAGGAAACTCTAGATGCCATTCGAAAGCTAATCGAAAATTCCGAAATTCCCGAAGATGTAAAAAAGAAAACATTTAAGGAATTGAAAAAAACAAAAAATAAGGTCGCGAAAACGATTCCCAAATGATCGGAAATCTCCATGAGATTTCCCCACGTTTGACCGCTCGGAGTATGGCCGATCCATTCCCCAACCACAGGCTGCCATACACATTAATTACACATAATAAGCTAATACCCCGTAAACGATTTTCAAGAGCGATATAAAATTCCGTCAAACAGAATATTTTCCATTGGAGCGGCAACCCACATGCCCGCAATTTGCCGTATTGAAAGACGCTCTAAACAGTAAC
>JAITAG010000038.1 GCA_031284265.1 Puniceicoccales bacterium
ATTGGCGAATCGTTTCAAAGCTCGGTGGCATAGGGTGGGAGCAGGCGACATGTTCAAATCCGAGGTATTTTTTTAGTTTGATTTCGCCTATCAGTACGTTTCGGACTAACCCGAATATCTCAACCTACCCCACATGGTCTCCGTTTCGATCCTAATAATACGGGAAGCCATAGGAAAATATATCCTGAATCTGTCTTTTCAAAACACTCTAAGAATAAATAAAGCGACCAAAGCAAAAAAACTCCACCATATCGTCCACCGAAAAAATTAACCTTAGTTTCCGTTCCTTTTATCTTGCTCTCATTCATTTTTTTTTTCTATTCACAAATCGATTTTGCTTGATGGTGTAATGGTAGCACAACTGATTTTGGTTCAGTTTGTCTAGGTTCGAATCCTGGTCAAGCAGCCAAGTTGTATGCCTCACCTATCCCCTATCGTCTCCTTAGAAAATATTTCCCAACAATTCCATTCCCCAGACGGTCAAATTGTTTCCGTCCTACAAAATATCTTCTTCGCAATCGAACCAAACCAAACAGTTAGTATTAGTGGCGAATCCGGCTCAGGAAAATCTACACTACTCCATCTCATTGGCGGTCTCGATGTCCCCTCATCCGGCTCCATCCTCTGGAAAGGAAAATATACCTCAGGACTGTCCATCGATCAACTCGCCGCACAACGCCAAAGTTTCATGGGATTTATTTTCCAAAATCCTAATCTCATTCCCGAATTAACGGTCCTAGAAAATATTCTCCTTCCTATCCGTATCGCCGGAAAAAATTTACAACACTACTTGCCCCGATCCGTAGACCTCCTCCATCAACTCCATATCCATAAACAAACTAAACAAATTCCTGAAAAATTGTCCGGAGGTGAACGGCAACGGGTCGCCATCGCCCGTGCCCTTATACTCAATCCAGAACTCATCGTCGCCGATGAACCTACCGGAAATCTAGATGAAAAAAATGCTAATATAACCATCGAACTTCTGCTAAATCTCTGCCAAAAATATCACTCCGCCCTAATCCTCGTTACCCATAATATAACCCTTGCACAAAAAATGCAGCAATCCTTTGTTCTAAAATCAGGACGCCTAAAAGCTGTACACCTTTAAAATCCCTGCCCAGAGGGCTCTGCCCTCTGGACTCCCGCCAGGGGATGGTTGTCTAAGGGCTCCTCGCCCTTAGAATCTCCGCCAGGGGATCCATCCCCTGGACCGGGGTTCCGGGCCTTGCCCCGGGCTGGCCTGATTTTTTGGCCGACGCGCTGCGCATCGCGCAGCGCTTCGGCCAGGGTAAAATAAAGTTTTTGACCTTACGGCCAATCCATGCGAAAATTTCGCATGAATTGGCCGTTAAAGAGGTCAAGGAACCATGTTCCTTGCGGGAGTCCAGAGGACGGAGCCCTTTGGAAAAAAGCAAAAAGGGTGCTCGGAGAGGGATTCGAACCCTCATACCTTGCGGCACCAGATCCTAAGTCTGGCGTGTCTACCGTTCCACCACCCGAGCCTATTCTTTAAACGCGCAGCTCTCCGAAGGTATTGCTACTTCCGGCGATGTCGACTAAATTTTTCAAAAAATTAACTTAGGGGGTGTTTTGTGAATATATATTTTCGGATCAACCTTTTTTTTAGAATTTGTTCTATTTATAAAAAATATTTCACTTTCACATAAGAAAAACTACTACTTATTAATTTTTATGTTTTATTGCTTGCATTGGGTATTGCTTTTTTTGTATAATGGGGGCAGAAAAAATTTATGGAAACATTATTGATTTTATTAATTATAGCGGGTGTTATATTATTTTCGAGTGTATTTACGGTTGAGCAGCAGACCTGTGCTGTCATCGAACGCTTTGGAAAATTTCATCGGATTGCTAATCCCGGCTTGAATATTCTTATTCCAATTATTGATCAAATTCGGCTGCGTCTATCGCTAAAAATTTGCCAGCTCGATGTAAATATTGAGACCAAAACCCAGGATAACGTATTTATTAATTTACTTGTTTCGGTTCAATATCGCATTTTGCTCGATAAAATTTACGAAGCGTTTTATATGCTACAGAATCCGACGAAACAAATTGAAGCGTTTGTTTTCGACGTTGTTCGGGCGCAAGTTCCCAAGATTTTACTCGATGATGTCTTTGAAAGAAAAGACGACATTGCCAATGCGGTGAAGTCAGAATTATCCGATGTGATGGCGGAATTCGGTTATGAAATTGTTAAGGCACTTGTAACGGATATTTCGCCGGCAAATAATGTCAAAGCGGCGATGAATGAAATCAATGCGGCACAGCGTGTACGCGTTGCGGCTACGGAGAAAGGTGAAGCGGAAAAGATACTCAAGGTAAAGCAGGCAGAGGCGGAAGCGGAGGCAAGTGTTTTACACGGAAAGGGCCTTGCTGGACAACGTCACGCCATCGTTTCGGGTTTGAAAGATTCCGTTGAAGAATTTATACGCCAAGTTCCCGGGCTTTCTCAGAAAGATGTCATGGAAATGGTACTCCTGATTCAGTATATCGATACACTCAAAGAAATTGCCGGATCATCGAAGTCAAATGTCATTTTTGTTCCCAATTCGCCCGGAAATGTCGCCGATTTAGCCAGTCAGTTACGCGAATCGATTATTATCGGTCAACAAATGAATAAGATGGAATAAAAAATTTCCCGAAAAACCATCCATCCAAAGGGAGGGTCTCAATGACCCTCCCGATAAAATTCGTTAAGTTTTTAAAATCGCTTGACAGCTATTCCGTTAGCAGCAAGGCTAGGGGTAGAGGGTGGGAGCGAACGACATGTCAAAAAAACGCAGCCTGTAGCTTATATGAATTTTACTTTTAATGGGTCCGTAGTTGTAAATTATATTTTGGCGTTAAGGATCGAAAATCGCTTGACAGCTATTCCGTTAGCAGCAAGGCTAGGGGTAGAGGGTGGGAGCGAACGACATGTCAAAAATATAAAACACTTACTTTTTTAAGATTTTCTGAAAAATTGTCAATATTTTATTCCATTTATTGATCAATCAAAGGGCTTTAAGGACCTATTTTCCTACACAAAATTGATGAAAAATTTTCCCAAGCATTTCTTCGGTATTGTATTGGCCTGTAATATAGCCTAAAGTTTCCAGAGCGAATCGTAGATCGCTAGCGCATAATTCGTAGGATTGCTGATTATTAAGGATATTTTTTGCGGAAGAGATCGAATCATGAACCGTTTGAAAAATTTCCCGATGGCGCTCATTAATAGCGATCGTTATTTCCTGTGGCAGGAGCACATTTTCTCGAATTTTGCCTGCAACAGCTGATTTTAAAGTATCAAGGCCCATGTCGTATTGAGCGGAAATGAATACTTGCGGAAAAATTTTTAGTTCCATCTGAAGATGAGGAGATAGATTTTTGGGAAGGTCTATTTTATTGAGAACGAGGATACACACTTTTTTTTGAAGTTCTGCTATTATTTTTTCTTCAAGGGGTATGGGATTGCTTTGATCCACAACGATTAAACAAAGATCTGCGATACGGATATTTTCTATCGTTTTTTTTATACCTAGTCGCTCAATTTCGTCGTCTGTGATGCGCAATCCGGCTGTGTCGATAATTTTTACTAAAAATCCTTCAATGCTAATATTCTCGCTGATAAAATCGCGTGTTGTTCCCGGAATATCGCTTACCAATGCCCGTTCTTCATTCAACAAGGCATTGAGTAAGCGACTTTTTCCGGCATTGGGATGGCCAACAATGGCCACCGAAATGCCATGAAGCAACGTTTTTCGAAATTTATGGCTATCAATAATTTTTTCGATTTCACTTAACATTTCGTCTAATTTGTTCAAAATTTTGCCATCAAATTCGAAATCTTCGTCGACAAAATCGATGTACACCTCGATTTTCGCCAATAGTGAAAGTAGAATTTCACTAAGATGAAAAATTTTTTCACTGAGTATTCCTTGTAACTGTTTCTGCGAAACTTCGAGCGCATTTTCACTGGTTGCGTGGATGACATCCAATACCGCTTCTGCTTGGCAGAGATCGATTTTATGATTCAGATAAGCGCGCTTTGTAAATTCTCCTGGTTCGGCTATGCGACATCCAGAAAGTTGAAGGTCCTCGATAATCGAACGAATAATCAACGGATTACCATGGCAGTCGATTTCCATGGAATCTTCCCCCGTATAGGAACGTTCGGCGAAAAAAAATAGTACGATAACTTGGTCGAGAATTTTTCCCAAAACCGTTCTGTAGTTCGCTAGAAATACGGAACGAGAACCCGGATTTTCTTTTCCGAAGTGTTTTCCAATCAATATTTGTGTTAACGGTCCACTCACACGAATCTTCGCAATGGCAGACACGCCAAACGGTGTGGCTAGGGCGACAATTGTGTCAGGCATGGACAGAATTAGCGAGAGGAACGACGCGGTCCAAAACTGTGTATGGGTGTATTTTTGTGGACTACTGCATTTTTGAGTCGAAAAGTAATGCGCGCTCTTTCGAGGTCGTGGGGACTCATTTCCATCCGTACGCGGTCGCCTACCGCAAGGCGAATGAAATTTTTGCGCAATTTCCCTGAAATGTGGGCTAGCACGTGGTACCCATTCTCAAGCTCTACCCGAAACATCGTTCCGGGTAGCACGGCAATTACTTTTCCTGTTACTTCAATGCAATCATCGGCCATAAATAAACAATAATACTAAAATAATGTTCGCTAGTCTCTAAAAATTTTATCCCCGTGTCAACACTATTCGTAAATTTTTCCAAAAATTATGAGGCCCTGCCCAAGGGCTGCGCGCCCTTGGATCCCCGCCAGGGGATCCGGGCCTATTCCCCGGGCGATTCCGGGGAATAGGCCCGAAGGGCCCAAAGGGCCCGCCCGCGGCTTCGCCGCGGGCGGGCCCTTTTTTTGGCCGAAGCGCTGCGCGTTGCGCAGCGCCTCGGCCAAAGGAAAAGTTTTAAACTACCCCTGCGGCCTAGTCAGGCGAAGAATTCGCCTGGCTAGACCGCAAAAGGAGGTCAAGGAGTCACGGACTCCTTGCGGGAGTCCAGAGGGCGGAGCCCTTTGGGCAAACCTCCTTGCGGGGTCATGGGGCAGAACCCCATGGCGTCAGCCAATCATTTTCAATTTTCATGGCAATGTCATCTACTGTTAAATGGAACATTTTTTCGAGATCCTCATTGCTTGAAGCATGGGGAATAAAGCAATCCGGCCAAGCAAAAATATGTAAATCAATAGCAATATTTTCCCGTGCAAAAAATTCAGCAATCGCACTTCCAAATCCACCCGCTTCGACATGATTCTCCAATGTGTAAATCCTTTTACAATTCTGAGCACATGTGCGCAACATAATTTCATCCAATGGCTTTATAAAACGGGCATTAATAATTGTAAAAGCATAATAGGGCAATTTCCTAGCAACGGCCATTGCAACGGAAACGCTATCCCCTAAGGCTATCATGCAAATATCTTTTCCACGCTGAATCGTTTCACTTTGTCCTAGTACCACACCAGCGCAACAATTGCGACGATTCACCGTCTGAACTGCCGCGCCACGAGGATAGCGAATGCAACAGGGAACATGAAAATGAATCGCTGCCTCAAGCATTTTACATAGCTCATCGCCATCCTTTGGCTGCATAATGACGAGATGGGGAATGTTTCGCAAAAAAGCAATATCAAAGAGTCCATGGTGAGTCGGACCGTCATGGGCACATAAGCCCGCCCGGTCGATGGCTATAATGATGGGTAAGTTTTGCAACGCAATATCGTGAAAAATATTGTCGAACGCACGCTGTAAAAAAGTGGAATAAATCGCACATACGGGCAATAATCCGGCCTTTGCGAGCCCCGCCGCAAACGTTACAGCGTGGCCTTCGGCAATCCCTACATCAAAAAACCGCTCCGGGAACTTTTGCTGAAAAAGATCGAGTCCCGTTCCCTGCGCCATCGCCGCCGTAATCGCTACAATTTGCGGATTTTTTTCCGCTAAATCGCATAGGGCTTGCCCTAAAATTTGGGAATATCCCACGAAATGCTGCCGATCGGATGTAATGCCATGAGTTTTCTCGGGACAATGTTCCGCGTTCGAATCGCCATGGCCTTTTTTCGTCTTGACATGCAAAAGAAGAGGACGCTTACTTCGTTTACAAAATTTTAAAGCATCGACAAGATCCGTTATACTATGCCCATCGATGGGCCCGATGTAACGCAAGCCGTAGTACTCAAAAAACGAAGACGGCAGTAAAAATGCCTTGATTAGACGTTTAGCATGGGATAATAAATGAATAAATGGATTGCCAAGCGGTAATTTTCGCAAGCTATGTTTTAAGAAATTTTTAAAGCGATTATAAGTATTGCTGCACATGATCCCATTGAGATAGCGTGCAATAGAACCCACATTCTTCGCAATTGCGTAGCCATTATCATTCAACACGACAATTAGACGCGTTTTCCCGATATGATTGAGTGCTTCAAGGGTCAGTCCGTTAGTTAATGACGCATCACCAATAACGGCAATAACGTGGTAATTTTGACGTAATCGATCCCGCGCCACGGCCATACCTAACGCGCTGGATAGGGCCGTTCCCGCGTGGCCACAATAAAATACATCGTGGGGACTTTCATGGGGCGAAGTAAATCCGGAAAGACCACCCGTTTGGCGGAGGGTTGAAAATCGATCCCGACGACCGGTGAGGATTTTATGGGCGTAACATTGATGGGAAACGTCGAAAATAATTTTATCTTTCGGTGAATCAAAAACCTCATGAAACGCAATCGATAGCTCAACAACCCCGAGATTGGATGCCAAATGTCCCCCATTCGTTTCGGTGATTTCCTGAATCAAATTGCGGATATTTCGAGCCATCTCAGCATATTTCAAATTTTTTTCTCTTTGATTAAAAAGTTTTCCCATGACGCTCTTAGGACAATTAAACTACCATAAAACTTAATCTTTTCTCACAACAAATCCAAGGAAAATATTTTCGTCTACGATTTTTTTAAAAAGAATTAAAAAAACAGCTTGACATGGTAAAAATTTTAAACGACGGTGGGATCGTTATCAATAATAAGGAAAAAAATGAAAAATAAATATACAAAAAAATTATTAATGGGAACGACATTTTTGTCATTCGGGTTATATTTCAGTATGGGTCAGGCGCTTTTTTCAAGACAACCTCTAACGCATATACGATCACTGAATGACGTTGGGCAAAAAAGACTACTTTGGGAAGACCCATCCCAATTCTGGAAAAAACCAACCCAATGTGAGTTTATCATTCAATTTACTGAAACCTCGCCTGCATTGATACGCAATCAATTGTTGGATGCCGTTCAAAGTAAAAAACCAGTTAAAGTCCTGGAGATTTTACTTTTGAATCGCATTTCTCCTTGTCTGGAGGATGTTAGTCTCTTCCTTCACATTGCCATTATGAACAATGATTTTCTTACTTTGGCTGCACTTGTGTCCGCAGAATATTTCGACGAATCAGGATTAAAAAAACCACTCTGTAATATCAATTATGTGCATGAAGAAATGACACCACTTATGAGGGCAACGAAACTTGGTCGCATAGAAATGGTCAATCATCTTATAAAGGAAGGCGCCGATCTATTCCAAGTATCGACCAAGGGAACAATCCTACATTTCGCTACTCGTTTGGGCGATATTGAGTTAACAATGAAAATAATACAAAAAATAAATGATAAACACTCATTGGTGGAGAATCCCAACAATGGTAATCCCAACAACGGTAATCCCAATAATGGTAATCCCAATAATGGTAATCCCAATAATGGTAATCCCCACAATGAGAGAAAACAGTTTCTTAATCGCGTAGATCAAAATGGTAAAACAATTTTCCTCGTCGCATGTGAAAATTTTTTAAAACACAAACTTTCACCTACGCTGTTGAGTTACATCCTTTTTTGGTGGAATGACTACGATTTTAAAAACGATATTAAACAAGAACAATTCTTTGAAATTATTAAAGAAATCCTGAGTAAATTAAAAGCTGATCAAAAATGGTACAACCTTCGTAAGAATTTCCCTATGGACAAAAAAACGCGAGAAGATCTCATCGCGATATTATATAAAATGCTTGAACATATGTGTAATACCCTATAAAATCCCCATCAGAAGGCCCTGCCCTCTGGACTCCCAACAGGGGATGGTTGCCCAATGGCTACTCGCCCTTGGATCCCCGCCAGGGGATCCATCCCCTGGACCGGGGTTCCGGGCCTTGTCCCCGGGCATCGCCCGGGGACAAGGCCCGAAGGGCCCAAAGGGCCCGCCCGCGGCGAAGCCGCGGGCGGCCTGACTTTTTTGCCTTGGCGCTGCGCGCTGCGCAGCGCCAAGGCAAAGGTAAGTAAAGTTTTTGACCTTACGGCCAATTCATGGGAAAATTTCCCATGGATTGGCCGTTAAAAAGGTCAAGGAACCATGTTCCTTGCGGGAGTCCAGAGGGCGGAGCCCTCTGGGGTTACTTACACTTTTAGCAAATCTTTTTCCTTAGTTTCGAGGAGCTTTTGAATTTCGCCGTTAGCATTATCGGTTAATTTTTGGATTTCTTTTTCGGTGCGTTTGAGATCATCCTCGCTAATGACGGCATCTTTTTGCAATTTTTTAAACATTTCGAGAATATCGCGACGAATCGCACGGATAGCGATGCGACCTTCTTCGGCCATGGAATTGGCGACTTTGACAAGCTCTTTGCGGCGTTCGCCGCTCATTTCGGGGATAGTACAGCGAATCAAAGTTCCTTGGGCAACGGGAGTTAGTCCAATATTGGCGATTAGGATTGCTTTTTCGATAGGTTGGACGGAGGATTTATCCCAGGGTTGAATTTGAATAGTTCTCGCATCGGGCGTTGTAATCGCGGCAATTTCGCGGATGCGCATACTTGATCCGTAGACATCGGCGACAAGATTTTCTATCATTGTCGTCGATGCTTTACCCGTATGAAGTGAAGAAAGCTCACTTTGGGTATGGGCTACGGTTTTATCCATGGTTACTTTAAGTTCCTTTAAAATTTTTTCGATGTCCATGTTAAAAATTTCCAATAAAAGTTCCCAGAGATGGATTTTGTACCGCTCCAACGATGGCGTTATCTCGTTGTCCGGAGAAAACGCGGATTGGAATATTATTTTCCATACAGAGGATGAATGCGGTAAGATCCATGACATTCAAATTTTTTTCGAGTACCGTTCGATAGGACAGGCGATCAAGTCTTTGAGCATGTATATTTTTATGAGGATCGCAATCATAGACGCCATCGACTGTTGTCGCTTTAAGTAAGATATCGGCATGTAGCTCGCAGGCTCGGAGAGCTGCCGCGGAATCCGTTGAGAAAAATGGATTACCCGTACCGCAGCAGAAGATAACAATTCTTTTTAATTTTAAGGCTAGTTCCGCAGTATGGATGGAAAAATGATCTGCGATACCTTCGATAGCAATGGAACTTTGGATGATCGCGTCGATGCCGTAGGATTCTAGGGAACTTCGCAAGGCTATGGCATTAATTGTCGTTGCGAGCATACCCATTTTGTCCGCATCAATGCGCATAAATCCAGAATTACGGCCATGGCAGACCTGGCCTCGAAAAATATTACCGCCCCCAATAACGATGGCAAGCTCTATTCCGAGAGCATGTACGGCAATGATTTGTTGAATAAGCGAATCCAGTAGCCTGCGATCTATGGTGATTGCTGAAGCGTTTTTTCGGAGCAATTCTCCGCTAACCTTTAGAACAATTCTTTTATAGAGCGGACCCACGTTTTAGGAATAGAGCAAATTTTTAGAGTGGGTCAATCCTTTACTCTGCCTGGGTAGTGGCCAAATTTTCCTCCAACTCCTCTTGAGCATAATATTGCTCATCACGTTTCGCCGCTTGCAGGGCTTCCGGAGCGACGGGTAGTGCCTGTGGTAGAACCTCGACGGGCGTTCCCACTGTTTCATTGGAAGGTGATCCATATTCCGGAACAACTTCTGGAACTACAGAAGAAGCTTCGTTGACTTCAGCTGTATCCGCAGATGAAAATTTGGCTTCAAATTCTACCAATTGTGCATTATAGGCCGCTGTACGCACGTTTTCCGGTACAACGAAGAGGGCTTCTCTAAACGAATCGGCATCGAATTTGATAGGGAATTGTGTCTTTTGCATCAATGCGACGGCGGCCTGTTGAAATTGGGCTTGTTTTTCCGTAGAAAGTGAAAGCATATTCTGGGCTGTGCGTCCAAAAAGATGAATATACGCATCTTGTGCGGTTTCCCTAATGTCATCGATTCCATTTTCATTTGCATGAGCAATGTTGGTCGTGATTTGGAAATTCAACTCCTGATCTTGGTCAGACGTGGAGGAATTGACGTTGTCAAAAAATTTCCTTTGGGCTTCTCCGGTCAATTGTGAAAGGTGTTTCGATATTTCCGAAAACGTTTCCCGACTTTCACGAACCATGGAATAGTCACTATTGCGATGCTTCGCGAGATTTGAGACGGCATCCATAAGAAGCGATTGCCCTTTTTCGGAAAGTACTTCGGGATGCTGAGCCAATTGATGAGTGAGGCCACTGGCTAGGTGTAATTCCTGGGATGTCGTCGATTTTCCAGTAATATCATTGAAAAAACATTCCATTGTCCGATCATCCACCTTTTCACCATTTTGAACCGATGCCGCAATACGCAGCTTTAGTGCCTCGAAATCTTCCGCCTTCGACGTTTGCTTAGCGCCGTAGGGGAAATTTTTCTGGAGGTCAATTTTCCCATCCCGAAGTCGACTCACATTATCCATGTTATTTTTATGAGTATCCATATCGAGGAGCAATTGTTATAATTTTCGTAAAATTTGCAACAAAAAAATAAAAGTTTTTCCGGGTGCTCTTTTTATAACAAATTTATAAAATCATGGCTATTTCACTGGCATCCGTTCATTCCCTAATGATGGGGAACTCAATGGAATGACGACTAAAGCTCTGAGAAGAACAAACTTGACAGCGGTTGAAAGTACGGCAAGGCTGAAAGGTAGAGGGTGGGAGCGAGCGTCATGTTTACGGCTCGGCACTGTTTTTTATTCCCCACTTTTGCCAGGTTATGTTTCAACGACTTTTTAAGGCGCGTTGGTCGGCATCTTTTTGGAGACATTGTTTAATAATGGCCATAGTTTCCGCGGTTTCTTTCGTGCTATCCTCGATGGAAGTCGTTACCGGGACATTGCCAAATATGTAGAATTTAATTTTAGGTTCCGTACCGCTACCGCGAAGGGCATAGCGGTAACCATTATCGAGGTCAACCACAAAGAAATCCTGTTTCGGAATGCGTTTACCATCGGGATCGAAAATTTCATCCTTACTGAAATCCGTAATGCGAATAATGTGGAAATGGCCGAGTATTGTCGGTGGATTTTTTTGATAGGATTCGAGAATATTTTTAATTTTTCCCGCTCCCAATGCGCCTTCATAATAAATATTTAGCTGTGTTTCGCCGTAGTAGCCATATTTCCGATAAATTTCATTGCGAAAATCGATGAGTGTTTTACCGAATTTTTTCAACGTAGTGAGTATTTCGCAAACCATTACCGTTGCTCCATTGGCATCCTTATCGCGCGTATTGTTACTCGCGAGATAGCCGTAACTCTCTTCCCCACCCATTACAAAAAATGTGCTGTGTTTCAATAATAATTCGCGGCGCTTTTCAGCGGATGTATGGACATAGTCAAAGGAAGGGAGGTTGAGTTTTTCGAGACGATTTTGGAGTAGTGTTTCATAGTCGTTCAATTTCTCGCCGATCCATTTGAAACCCGTCAGCGTATTAATAACCTTTACGCCATGGGCTTCGGCGATTTTATCCTGGAGCGGAGAAGTTACAAAAGTCTTAATAAATGTGACATGTGGGGAACCTTCCGGGGGAATCCAGCCCAGCGCTTTCATCTGGGATAGGCGGAATTCTAGGAGTAACGCACCGGTCAAATTACCCGTAAATTTTTCAAAAACTCCCTCCCGATTGCGCACACCGATGGCGATACGGTCCCCATCGGGATCGGTGGCGATAATGAGTTCCGCATCGACGCTGTTCGCTTTTTTGATGGCGAGATCAAAGACCTCAAAATTTTCCGGATTGGGTGATTTTACCGTTGGAAAGCGTGGATCATGGACCATTTGTTCCGAAACAAAGTGAGCACGAATGCCAAGTTGTTGAAATACGGGAACCATAATGATATCGCCGGTACCATGTACGGGCGTAAAAACAATATTAATCGGCAATTCTCGAAAGATATTGGCATCAAAAAGATTGGAGACCACTTCCCCAATGTAACTTTTATCGGCCGCTCCATCGAAATGTTCGATAGGTGAATTATTTCTCGCAATCGATTCCAAAATTTGTACGGCTTCTTGCAGCGACGTTCGGTTAAAATTTTCGATAATCTTTGAAGCGTGGGGTTCGACTACCTGCCCCCCATCCTTGAAATAGACTTTGTAGCCATTATCATGGGCAGGATTATGGCTCGCCGTAATCACGATACCTGCAATGGCCTGAAATTGACGTACCGAAAAACTGAGCTGGGGCGTCGAACGTGGACCGTCGAAAACGATCGCTTTCCCGCCTAAATTATTCCAAATTTTTGCCGTAATTTGAGAGAAATGCTCAGAAAAATGGCGAACGTCATGGGCAATAATCAGTTTGAGTGTCCCATCGGATTGCGTTTTACAATAGCGAAAAAAGGCAATCGTCGCGCGGGCAATATTGAAATCGTTCAGATAGGCACTGCCAATGGCGGCGTGTTCGGGAGCATCGAAAGGCGACCCATGACCCCGTTCAGCCTGAGTAATCCTTTCGGCAATCGTTCGACTGCGCATACCACCCGTTCCAAATTCTAAATTTTTGAAAAATCTATTGTTGAGCTCTTCCCAATTACCCCCTTCTATAAGCTCCCCTATCGCCGCTTTTCCCCATTCCGGTAAGTATCTAAACCACTTTTTGCAATTTTCAACCGTCTGTGATAGTAGTAACCCTTCTCCTAACGCATTCCGTAAAGCTTTCTCCATGCTTTGCTATAATATCCAAAACTTACTTCATTTAAAGACAAAAGTAGAGCTCCACCCTCTGACTTACCATGGGGCTCCGCCCCATGGCCCCGCAAGGAGGTTTATCCAGAGGGCTCTGCCCTCTGGACTCCCGCAAGGAGTCACGGACTCCTTGACCTCTTTTGCGGCCCAGCCAAGCGAATTCTTCGCCCGGCTGGGCCGCGGGTAAGTTTAAAATTTTCCTTTGCCGAAGCGCTGCGCGTTGCGCAGTGCCTCGGCAAAAAGGTCAGGCCGCCCGCGGCGAAGCCGCGGGCGTTGCCCGGGGACAAGGCCCGGAACCCCGGTCCAGGGGATGGATCCCCTGGCGGGGATTCTAAGGGCGCGCAGCCCTTGTGCTGCCCAGAGGGCTCCGCCCTCTGGGCAGCACAATGTGTAATAAACATTTGCCAAGGCATAGAATAATTTCAACATGGGACTAAGTGGAAAAAAAAGTTAGCAGTTTCACGCTAGTCGAATTGGTAATGGTAATCGCATTAGTATCGGTATTTTTATTTTTTTTAGTAAGATTGAATGTTACGGCGGGCGATGAAAACCATCGGATTAAGACGGCCGTATTATTGCTTACGTCGAGTTTTGATAGTGTGCGTGGGCAAGCGATTGCAGATAATACTTACGTGAAAATTTTCATCGATACATCATCGGATTTGAAATTTCGTCGGCTAGCGATTATGAAAAAAACGAGAAATACTTGGAAAACGGAGCATGAAATTGTACTTCCGGAACGGACGTTTATATTATCGCGTAGCGATTTTTCAGCATATCTGGATAATGCGGATTTGTCCGCATATGTTTATGTCGAAGAAGAGGTCATTTTACAGGGAGAAAGTATCGGTGGTTATGGTTTCATTTTCGATCCGGAGGGACATTTATCTAATGCGAAAGTAGCAATTTTAGGGATCGGGTATGGTACAAAAGTCGGTGATGATATAAAGATAAAAAAAGATATTAATATTTGCGGATTACTCATTACGGCAATGGGTAGTGGAGTAATATTGGAATCAAAAAGTGCGATAAAAGAGGCGATATGAGACGGGGATTTTCCTTATTGGAAGTAGTTTTAGCGATTGGAATTCTCGGCCTTTCGCTGCCAATACTGTTGACACATATGGCGGAAAATACGGGTAAAATGGAAAAGCGGATGCAGGAAATATTCGTTGCCAACACGGGAAAAAATGTGCAAAATGTTTTGAACGCGGTCACTAAAGCGCCGATATTAGATGCTAACAATCAGGCTTACTGTGGCTACCAGGACGGAGTTTTTATGATAGCGAATGCGGCAACTGGCTTCGATGGAATCATTTTTGTATTGGTTCGAAAAGCGGTGGAGAATGTAATCAATGGGGGTGTTAGTGAAACGACCTACGCGCTCTATCCTTGGGACAGTCAAAACCAGAAACCGCGCCTGACGCTACAGTCCGCCGCGGTGAAACAATACATCGTCGCCGTCAGCCTGGGAACAATCGCATTGATCAATAAGGTCGTATTAGGAGATATTTTGGCTATGCAAGAGGGAGTAGCGAAAGCAAAAGCCTCCTGGGCTTATGCCTCTGTGTCCGAAAGTAGTTATGGACATAATAAGGAATATGGAGCGGCGCAAATTTTTGAATATACCTCCCATGTCAATAAAAATTATATCAATTCCATTGCCGGAAATGATGCCATCGCCCAAAACTATGCCCAGGAACATTTGTCTGGAAAATAAGTCGCCAAGCCCAGAGGGCCCCGTGACCCCGCAAGGAACATTGTTCCTTGACCTTTTTATCGGCCAAACCATGGGAAATTTTCCCATGGTTTGGCCGTAAGGGGCGAAAAATATCATTTTCTGGCCCCGCCCGCGGCTTCGCCGCGGGCGGGCCCGGGCCCTTCGGGCCAGGGGATGGATCCCCTGGCGGGGATTCTAAGGGCGCGCAGCCCTTAGACAACCATCCCCTGACGGGAGGAAAGCTAAACAAAAATAAATTGACAATGATGAAAGGATGAATCAGGATGTAGAAACATGGAAAACATCACACTTAACGTTGGCGTGTGGATTATTTATTTTTTATTAAAAATATATTTGTAATATCTAAAAATATGATATGGGCGAATGAAAGCATTAGAAAATTTATTAGAGCGCATTAGAAAATTGAAGATACTTGTGATTGGAGATTTGATGCTCGATCGCTATATTTTTGGTGATGCCAACCGCATTTCTCCGGAGGCGCCGGTTCCCATCGTTGATGTGGAACAAGAAAAAGAAACCCTGGGTGCGGCAGCAAATGTAGCATTAAACCTATGCTCCATTGGTACCGATGTAGAAGTTTTGGGAAGTTTTGGGTTTGATATACCAGGCGAGCGTCTAAAGCATCTGCTTCTGGCCTATGGAATTAAATTTGATCCCAGTTGTCAACAAAAAAATGTGAAGACAATCCTCAAAACGCGCGTAGTTGTCCGTAATCAACAGCTATGCCGCCTCGACATCGAGGATTTGCCAAAAAAATATACCTTAGAACAAAACGCGTATTTGGAAAAATTATTAGCCAAAATTGATCGCTACGACGGAATTATTTTTTCAAACTATGCCAAAGGGACTATTACGCAACCGATAGCTGATCGGGTAATTACTGCGGCACAACGCCACGGAATTGTTACAGCGGCTGATCCGAAACCAAAAAGTGGCATTCGATTCACGGGAATTGATCTCCTTAAACCTAATAAATCGGAGGCATTTGAAATGGTAAGGACAAAAAATTCCCGTTTCGATGTCAGTGATATCTGCCGTAACATCTTCGCTGAATACCAACCGAAGTATTTAGTGGTCACGCTGGGACAAGATGGCATGTTGGTTGCAAAAAATGGTGAAATCATTGAGCAAATTACAAGTAATGCGCGGGAAATTTTTGATGTATCGGGTGCCGGTGATACGGCGATTGCATTTTTGACGGCAGCTTTAGCGGCACGTGGATCAATTGTAAATGCAGCAAAGTTAGCAAACTTTGCTGCAGGAATTGTTGTCGGAAAAATTGGAACCGCAACTGCTACCGTTGAAGAAATTTTAAAGGCTGCACGCCCTTAGAATTCCCATTAGGGAATGCTGCCCAGAAGGCTCTGCCCTCTGAATAAATGGAAAAGGAAAAAGCACAGATAAACACAACAAAAAGTACCAGTCCTTCGAGGCGATTAATTTTGCGTCTTGTCACAAAAAAGCACCCCATTAAAATCGTTAGAAAGACCAAAAAAGGAATGCTAGTACGGCAGAGCTCTGTACTAACCGGTATGGGGTGAATGAGTGCACAGCTGCCCGTGATCATTAAGCTATTAAAAATATTGGATCCAATGATATTGCCGGTACAAATCGCACCATGGCCGCGCAATGCGGCTACCAATGAAATGACGATTTCGGGAAAACTTGTACCCACGGCGACGATGGTAAATCCGATTAATGCATCGGACCATCCCAACGCATGGGCTATTTTAACGCTAGCGTTAATGACAAGTTGTGCGCCTGAAAATAAAAGTAAAAGCCCAAAAATAAAGAGACTTAGCGCTTTCTCTAAATCGATTTCCAGGCTTATTTTTGAGTTAACATTTTCTTCCTCATTTTCACATCGATCTTTTTTACAAATAAAATAGAGGTACAAAACGTTTATGGCGATAAAAATTATTCCCAGATGAAATTCTATGGGAATAAGAATTGCACAGATTCCAAAGTAACCGGTAATGAAACATAGAAAAGGAATTTCGATTTTAATGATGTGGGAAGTAATGGTAAAAGGTTTTATGAGGGCGACGAGGCCACCGGCTAGGCCAATATTGACGAGATTACTGCCGATGACATTTCCAACAACGATCTCGGGATGACGGTCCAATGTGGCGATGAGTGAAGTAACTAGTTCCGGTGCAGAAGTCGAAATCGCAACGATAGTCATCCCGATAACAAACTGGCTGATGCCAAAGTGAATAGCCATGGCACTAGCCCCACGACAAACAAAATCCCCACCATAAGCAAGTAAAATAAAACCTAAAACTGTAAAAAAAACAATCTCCCACATATCCATATGAGTGTTGTAAAAAGTCAGCTATTTGCAATTCTTAATATTCTTGCCTTTTTCCTAAGTTTTTTTCTGAGGCTCTGCCTCATGCCCCACTAAGCGATGCTGCTCAATGGATCCCCGCTAGGGGATGGTTGTCCAGAGGGCCCTGCCCTCTGGACAACCAGGGGATCCATCCCCTGGACCGGGGTTTCGGGCCTTGCCCACGGGCAACGCCAGGGGACAAGGCCCGAAGGGCCCAAAGGGCCCGCCCGCGGCGAAGCCGCGGGCGGCCTGACCTTCTTGCCGAAGCGCCGCGCAGCGCCCCGGCAAAGGAAAAATTTAAACTACCTCCGCGGCCCAGCCGGGCGAAGAATTCGCTTGGCTGGGCCGCAAAAGGAGGTCAAGAAGTCTGCGACTCCTTGCGGGGTATGGGACCGGAGCCCCATGGCAGCTGCCCAAGGGCTGCGCCCTCTTTTCATTTTAATTCTGAATTGTTATCGAAATCAACTATTTTAAAGTTTTCGACATGAAATACGGGATCAGCTCGGAAAATTAGTTTAATTTGTAATGCAGCTTCCATTTCAAGCAGTTGTGGTTCATAGTTACTGCGCAGGTATTCGAGCACGGTTGGGTGCAAATAAACCCGTATCTTGCTTAAGCAATTTCCATATTTTCTCACAATGCTGACCAATTTTCGGTAAATTTCGATACTGACCGTGCGCGCTGATTTGACAAAACTGCGTCCGCTGCAATAGTGGCAAGTTGCCCGCATATCGCGAACCGTACTTTGGGAATGTCGTTGGCGTGAAATTTGCATTAAGCCAAAGGCTGATAGCGGTAAAATTTGTGTCCGTTCCGCATCATTTTTCAATAGATCGCACATCAAATCATAGAGTTTACGTCGATCCCGGGGATTTTTCATGTCGATAAAATCGACGATGATCAAGCCACCCAGATTACGCAATTTGATTTGGCGATCGATCTCTTTAGCCGCTTCGATATTGACCTGGTAGAGAAAATTTTTACCCCGATCCTCCTCATCGCGGTTGCGATGGCTGCCCGTATTGACATCGATTGCTGTAAAAGCCTCCACTTCGTCGATGACAATTTCGCCGCCGGACGGCAGGGCTACGTGGCGCATAAATGTCTGGTCAATTTGGCGATCCACATTAAATCGCTCAAATACGGAAATTGCATCCGAATAGTATTGAATTTTCGACTTCGAACGTCTCGAAATTTTTTCGACCAACTCCAATATTCGCTCATAGGTTGCCTCATCGTCGACGATGACCCGATCGATCTCCTCCGTTAGAAAATCTCGCACCGACGATTCAATTAGATCCGGTTCCTGGTACAAAAGCGCCACTTTGTTCTTATTTTTATTTTGTTGGTCTAAAATTGCCTGCCACTTTTGGAGCAGCATATGTAAATCGCGGACAAAGTAGCGGATTTTTTTCCCTTCACCGGCCGTGCGAATGATGATACCCATGCTCTCGGGAATGGTCAATTTTTCTAGAATTTTTTTCAATCGCTGGCGTTCTTTTTTATCTTCAATCTTTTTCGATACGCCGCACTCTCCCGCGTAGGGCATTAAAACGATGAAGCGTCCCGGTAGCGCAATATTGGTCGTAACGCGTGGTCCCTTAGTCCCGATCTGTTCCTTAATGACCTGGACCATAATTTCCGATTTAACGGGATAAATGCTTGGAATTTTATCGGCTGTCAACGGTTTAGTTTTCGTAGAACGGGTACTGCGCACCACTTCGATACCCGAATCCATTGCAGCCGGTAACGCATCCCAGTAATGTAAAAAAGCATTCTTTTCCATGCCGATATCTACAAAAGCGGCCTTCAATCCGCCTTCAAAATTTTGAATTTTTCCATTAAAGATAGCGCCTACCCTATTGACCCGATCGTTGTACTCCACCGTAAATTCTTTCAATAATCCATCCTCTAAAAGGGCTACCCGGCGTTCCAAAGGATTGGCACTTATTACGATTTCCCGAAACACTTTCGTCCCCACAGTTAACTTTTTAAGGATACGTTGTAAAAGTGGTTGTTCCCGTTCCCGTTCCTTCGAGGACTTTTTGAGCACCGACTTATCGGGCATTTTCCCGAATTCTTCCGCGGGAACTTCTTTCAACGATTCTAAAATTTCTTCTTCTTGTTTAAAATGATCCATACTAATACTCACTTCTAAAACGGTATATGCTCTGTACGATTCCCTGTAGCAGGCAACATATCACCATAAACGACCCACCATAGCTGATAAACGGCAGTGGGATTCCTGTAATGGGCATAATGCCGAGGGTCATCCCCACATTGACGCAGACATGGGTGAGGAATAGCACACTAATACCCACCGCTAATAGTAGTCCAAAACAATCCCGTGCCATGCATCCAATACGTAATCCATTCGCCATCATGATCGCATAAATCAATAACACACACATACTCCCGATAAATCCATATTCTTCCGCGATAACCGAGAAAATAAAATCATTCGTTGCCACGGATCGGGGTAGGTAACCCAATTGGGCTTGAGTTCCCTTCCCCTGGCCTTTTCCCGCCATACCTCCGGAACCCACTGCAATCAATGATTGCCTCAGATTCCAACTGATACCGACGCCCTGGGGATCGACGATATCCGGCGCTACAAACGAAATAATTCGATTTCTCTGGTAATCTTTGAGAGGTAATAAAGAAATTTTTTCAAATTGTCCAATGGAAGTTTGTGGATTAAGCTGATGTCGATCCAAAAATAAATGATAGGCATAGGTATCCCAGGCTACAAGACCGCCCAGAAGTAGGAGCACGGATAGGATGCTGATAAAAAATTTATTGGGCACTTCTGAAATGAAGAGTAAGGCAAATGCAATGGGTAAGAAGGGTAATGCGGATCCCAGGTCGGGCTGCAGTACAATGAGCACCACGGGAATGCCAAAGACGAGAAGTATGCTGCCGATGGCTTGGAGTGACTCTTTGAGTTTTCCGATCTTCGAGCGGGCGAGTATGCTGGCGCCCATGACAAGCGTTCCCAATTTTGCGATTTCCGAAGGCTGAACCACGATTCCCCCTATTTTTAGCCAACGGGTTGCGCCGAAGTGTCGCCATCCGAGCGGTGTAAAAATGCACAGCAGGAGCGCCACACTGAAAAAATAAATCCAATGGCTATTTTTTAGGAATAGTTTATAGTCCGTGAATGCCATTCCGAAATAGAGCGGCATGCCCAATGCTGCCCAAACGATCTGGCTCCTCCATTGGGTATTCAGGTGATAATTTTGTGCCGAACGGATTGCCAAAATGCCGACGATGATCAGTGAGAGCATACAAATCGGCACAATCGGATCAAAGCCGATTCCGCTTTTTTTCTCAAAAAATGACGCAACCCAGGCTCTAACCCGGCGCCTAATCCCAAATATAACCCTTACGGCCACGGTAACATTCCGTTGCGCGTTCAACAATAAAAAACAGTCCTAGCTACAAAGTGCCGAAAGATCGCCGCGAATGGAACGCTCCCAAATACAATCGCCAACGGAAATTCTCAGGCCTGCGATCAATGCCCTATTCTCTGTCGTTTCGAGCCTTAATTTCCGCTGCATATGCCGTTCCATGAAACGTTGAATGGAAATAAAATCACCTCCATCGACATATTCGATGCTTAACCGAAAGCGATGGCACTCGTTTTCTAAGAAATGGAGATATTTTCGCTGCAATGAACGGCGTACGGTTTCCGCAAATTCCGCCATTAATTCGGCGATGGCCCGCACGCGGGATAAGTCAATCTCCGCTCCATCAAAGGAGAGTTGAGCTAACTTTTTAGCCAGAGTGGTGACTTTTTTTTTCGATAGCATTTCTACAACTGTAACACGGCTTCATCCCAATAGCGCGTCCGTTCTTCGGCGGAGAGCTCTCGGGCTAGAACCTTTGCGGCCACATCGGCAACCAACTCCTTTACTTCACCCTTGAGATCGGCCATCATTTTGTTTTTCTCATCGGCGATATTCTGTTTAGCCGAAGCGATCATTTGTTGCGTGAGCCGTTCAATCTCTGCCCTCTGTTGGTCGGCGTAATCCTTGGCCTGTCGCTTTGCATCCTCAATAATTTGCCGCGCCTCTTCCCGAGCCTGTGTCAATTGTTCCCGGACCGTCACATCGGACTGGGCCAATCGTTCCCGCATCTCCTCCGCATAGCGCAATCCACTCTCAATTTTTGCCCGTCGTTCCTCCATCGTTTTCAAAATGGGCTTAAAGGCAAAGTAATAGAGTATTCCCACGACGCAGAGAAAGTTCAGCGACTGAATGAGTAAAAGCTGCCAATGTACACCAAAATTTTCTAGAACATCGGTCAGTGCATCCATTACTGTCCCCAAAATAACTGTTTCTATTTCGAACACGATTTCAAATTATTTGGCAAAGAATAACGCGTAGAAAGCAACCGCTTCCGCCAGCGCCATGCCTACTATGGACTGTACGAGGATTTTCCCCGAAGCACCCGGATTTCGAGAAAGACCTTCAACGGCTTTCGAACCGATCATTCCTACGCCCAGCGCTGCGAATGCACACCCCAGCGCACCCACTAACCCGGTGTTTGTAATTTCTGCAATAAAACTTAGCATAATTCATCTCCTTAAAACTGGATTAACTTCCTTCCACAACTTTTTCCTCTCCTTCGCCGTGGTTACAGATCAAGCCGATATATACCGCGACAAGTAATGTAAAGACAAAAGCCTGGACCAAGCTAACTAAAAATTCTAAAAAATAAAAAGGCAACGGTAAAAGATAACCCAACTTACTCATTATCCCGTTGAATCCTACCGCAATCCGTGGCGAATAGGAGGCTAACATGGCATAAAAATCTGTATCCACTAAACCGCCCAATGTTAGAAATTCACTCATCTCATACATGTTATGCAGGAGATTTTCTCCGCCGAAAACATTGCCGAAAAGGCGGAAAGAAAGGGAAATGATGCGGAATAAAATCGATAGACATTCCACCAATCCGACGCCAAAAAAGATGAACAATAACATTCCGTAAACCACACCGCTGACCTCATTTTTATCGGCCCTGTTACCGAAAATGTGTTGGTAAAGACCGCCCCATCCCACGCTTTTTATGCAGCAATAACCCCAGGCTACCGTCGCCATTACTGCCAGGGCCAGTGTCGCGTTCAAATCCGCATTCATGGGGCGAAAAATACTCCGCAAGTGGCCTTCCCGACCCCATCCAATGGAGCCAATACCGGGGAATAGGCCGCTCAAATTCTGGATAAGGATGAAGATAAAATAGCCCATGAGTAGGGGTAAAATTTTAGAGAACAGATGCCGTCCCACGATCGGCTCTAAAATGCCGCCGATGCCTTCTATCATACCTTCGATGCAAGCCTGTCCCGCATGGGGAACAATTTCCACTCCCTTGTGCACCACAAAACGTACGATAAGCGCAATGGCTATGGAAATCAGCGCACTAGTCAGTAAGGAATTGGTTAAATAGCTCCCCATTCCACTGTCTGCAATAAGAGATTCCGCCTTCGGCGATACCCCTGCCCCTCCGGCCCATGTATGCGCACTTCCCCAAAAATAAAGGGTAAGCCCAGTGAACTGAACACGCCGTACCATTTAATCTGGATATATTGTATATTGCTTTTTCGGGAAGTGTCAAAGCGAAATAAAATATTTTTTTTGATCCTCACTTTTTTGATCTTTGAAATTTGACTTCATTTTCATCGCAACGCCTCGGTTTTTTATAAAAAAATAAAAAAACATATTTTCGTTTACTTTTCAATTTTTTTCACTAGAAACACAGTTCAGATGAAATTTTGCAAGAGTTTCACGCAAAAGCAATCGGGAAGCATTATCATCGTGGTTTTCATAGTGATAGCTTTCTGTACGCTCATTTTGGAAATGTTCCTTGAAAGTGTACTGGATAATGCGAAATACCGCCAACAGATGCTATGTCTCGTGAAACTAAAAGTCGAGGCCTATTCTATCCTTGATCTCGTGCTATTCCATTTATGGGAATATAAAAAAAATCAAAGCGTCGACAAAAGAGGTGGCGGCGGTACCGTAAAAAAGGGAGAGAATAAACTTATTTTTGACGCCAACATTCTGGCTCTCCCAAATCCCACTGTCCCATTAGACTCATTAATTGCTCCCTACATTATAGAGAGAATTGCTTCGAAATTATCCTTCTCCGCTCTACCCAATGGATTTCCCAGTATTCAGCAAATCCCCGCCTCCAATAAATTTCAACATGGTGATCTCACTGTTCAATGCGATGTTGAAGATCTCAGTGCCCGAATTCCTATGAGCAACCTATTTAATAAGACGGCCAAAGGCTTGGTGATAGAAACGCTAGATAGATTGCCCTCAAATTACGATAAATTCAAAAACAACATCAAAGATTTCATTAGGAATGACAATACATTTACAAAATGGTCGACTGTGGAATTTGTGGCATTATCTGGAGATTCATCCGGCGGGAAGAGTCATCAAACATTTGACGTGGAACCGCTAAAAGAATGGTTTATCGTGGAACCCTATATCGTCAATGCTATCGTAAAAAAAGATAAACCATTCAAAATCAATCTATTAACCGCACCGACGAAAATTTTAGAGGCCATTTCCCATTCTCATGGGAATCTCAAAATACCTGACTCAAGGCAATTCAATGACAAGGAATATGATCCCCTTATTTCCAATGGAGGAGTTCTCGAACTATACTGTTCCAAGGAAATACAATTTTTTACAGTCAAGGTTTGCGTTTCAACAAGTACGGGGAACTCACATATCATTCGTTGTATTTGCGATGCCACAAGTAATCCAATACGCAACCAGCGTTTACCGTTTAACATTATCAAAATTGAGGAATTTTAATCATGGGAACTTTATTTGAAAATTTTTCTTCTTGGAAAGAAGAGCGCCAACTCGCCAAATCCGAGCATGTCTGCATCGTTCCTTCGGATCTCTGCTTCATGAGTACCTGTCCCCTTCCGGAGGGAAGACTCAACGCTTCTCTTATTGAAAATGTTGCCGCCCTCGCCTTAGAATCTTCGAGTCCGTTCCCGCTGAATGAAATTTTTTGGGGCTACTTTATCGACGGCAATACGTCGACGATCCATATCTTTTCCGCCCTAAAAAATCGCCTAAAAGCGATTGATGGGGAGGCCGAATTCGCCGCCTACATTTTACCGGATTTTTTCCTCGCCATCGTTGCCTCCTCGATCGTGAAAGCCATCCTCAAATATCAGGATTACGTAACCATTTTCGAAAAGACGGTAACCAATAGCATCAACCTTACCCCGATTACCGCATCGGATGAAAAGGAAAGTTTACTGCCCGTTTTCGAACTCATCGAAGTCGTATCGATTACGGAATTCGGCCTCACCGTTCGCTTTACGCATAGGGAAAACGCCTCGAGCGATCCCGTGGAACACATTCACGATTTTTCATTTTCCAATCCAGCCATCATGGCTGCCAATATGCAAAATCTTGAATTAAAAAAAAGGCAAATAAAAAATAAAATAACGACCCATATTGCCCTCTACATGGCGATCGCGGCGAGCGCGCTTATCGCAATCGGATTATGCGGTTTTTTTCAATTGCGTTGGCTTTCACTTTGTGAAAATCGTTTTGCCCAGAGACTGGCTTCCCGGGACGAGCAAGTAAAACAAATTCAACAAAAAGAAGATCGCGCTCACGAACTGGATCTCTTCTCCAATAAGAAACATGCCTATTTTCGCGGACTCAATAAAATTAACGAATTGCGTCCCGAGTCCATATTGTTTCATTCAATCTATGCTTCCGAAGGAGAAAATTTTGAAATTAAAGGTTCCGCTCAAAATCTTGCCGAACTCAATAAATTTGAAAAAATTCTCAACGAATCTTCTCTTTTTAAGGTGGTCAAAATTGAAGATAAGAGTAACCAGGACGACCTCATCAACTTTTCACTTTTCTTAACTTTCGAAAAACTATGAAGAAAATTTCAAAATTAAAGTCATTTTTTTTCCTGTTGCATAAAAATGAGTGCCTCATAATCGCAAGTACTTTAGCGGCCATTGCCATTGGCATTACCTGGCATAATGTAACCATTTGGAAGGCCTATAATGCCACCAAGGCGAAAAATATTGGTAAGCAAATGGAGCAAGATTCATGGTTAGCCCGGGAAAATGAAATTAATGAACGCTTCCGTTCCATTATTGATGAAATTCTCCATCGCGATAAAATCGATCAGCCCAAGCTAATGGCAATCGTTGGCGATGCGGCCAAACGTCTCTCGCTCAAGTACAGCGTTAGCATGCCCGAATCGGAAAATGGCAAATTTTTTTCCTTCAACAAAATTTCCGTTGATTTGAGGGGGGTTCGCTTTTCCGATATCTTACAATTTGATAAGATTATTGAAATGCCCGATTCCAATCTCTGTATCGACAACATGGAATTGATCATGCATGGGAAATCACTTTCGGCCAAGATCGGCATTTCGGCACTGGATATCAAGGCCGATAGCGACGTCGATAAAATTGTAGCTAAAATTTTAGAAGCGCATCAGTTAGATGAAAAATTGATCAAATGGAATGGTCGCAATAATTTATTAGAATAATATGTTTTTTTGATTAAAAAGGATGGTTATGAAAAAAGGAAAATGTTTAATATTTGGATTACTGCCGTTGGCGGTATCGGCGACAATGCTTGATACGGCCGTGCAGCAGAATGATGATGTCCTGAAACAGACGGAAGCGAACAATACCACTGGCAGTTTCGGAACTAATGAAGCCGGTGTGGTGGAGCAACTGGTCTTAAAAAGTGCCGATCCGCGAGAGGTCATTGGCATTTTAGAACAGCTAACGGGACGGACGGCTTTAATGGAGCAAAAATTACCGACGACAAAACTCTCCATCGAGGTTCAAGAACCCATTTCCCGCCAAGAAGCGATTGCCGCCATTGAGAGTGTGCTGAGTTTAAATGGTATCGCCATCGTCGATATGGGCGAAAAATTCATGAAAGCGGTTACGTCAAAATCGGCCATTACCCAATCGCCCGATATTCTCGAGGAATCGTTACTAGCCTATGCGCCCAATCAGAAAATATTTTCGAAGTTTTTTAAACTCAACTACCTGGACGTAACGGAATTTCAAAAACTAATAAAGCCACTTTTAACGCCTGGTTCATCAAATTCCATCCTATTTGCGTCATCAAATTCCATTTTTATTACGGATACGATGGCCAATTTGCAGAGCATCGAAAATTTGATCAGACGTACGGATACGCCTATTAAAATGGTTGAATCGATCAATTTTTTCCCACTTAACAATGTTAAAGCATCAGCCGTGGCTAAGAAATTTGAACAGCTAAAACGGGGTGCCCTAAAAAAATATCTCATCAATACGACGGTCGATTTCGATGACTCTAGCAATCAGCTCATCGTCATAACACCCCAGGAAAATTTTTCCACCATAGCCGATATAGCGAAACAGTTGGACAATAGGTGTGAACTATTATTGCGATCCGAAGTCATTCGCATTAAACACGGGGATGCGAAAAAAATTACCGATATCGTTTCCGGAATCATCAAGGAACAGAGAAGTCGCATTGAAAAAGAAAATAAAATGGCCTTTGAACGCCAACAGGCCCAAATGACGGCCCAGGGCAGTTTGGCCAATGCTCTAGCTCAGGCAGCCAGTGGTTCCCGCAGTAACCAGCAAATCAGTAACAGCTACAGCGATTTTATCGCTTCGCAACAGCTCCCCGGAGGCGGCGAATTAGGCGAAGAGCAGGCGGCACAGTTTTCGGCAAATTTAACGCTATCTTCCGATGAAAGGAGCAATTCGATCATCATCTACGGTACGGCATCCGATCTAGCCCAGGTCAGAAATTTAATCGCCAATTTGGACGTCCTTCTCGATCAAGTCCGCATCGAGGTCATCGTCGCCCAAATCACTTTGAGTGAAGGTCAACAGAGTGGTATGGAATCCCTAGGTCTAGGATATAACCAGGCGGAACATTATAACCCTTATACGGGTACAAAGGAGACAGTACTCGCAGGTGCCGGTAAGGACGGAGCGGATAAGACGCTCACACATCGATATGGTGCCAAGCCCTATGATGTCAATTTTAGGGCCAGTTTCGGTGAAAAAAGCAGTTTAGGATCGCTTGCGGGAACCCTTAAAAACTTCGCCCTGGCTACCATTTTCCAAAAGGCCAAGACGGATTCCAATATTAAGATCCTTTCTACACCTACTCTCGTCACCACCCATAACCGAAAGGCAAACTTTAAAATCGGTGAAGAGCGTCCATTCGTCGATTCCACTACCCAGAGCGATGACAAAGACGCCAAGGAAAGAGTTGCGCTTATTTACAAACATGTCGGACTGGAACTCACCGTAACGCCACTCATCGGGAGCAACGGGATCATCCAAATGGAAATCGAACAAAAAATTTCCAAATATGATGGGGATGGCAATGCGGGAAGCATACAGGCACCGATTATCTCAGACAAACAAATCAATTCTTTTATCAGCGTAGCCAATGGCGATGTCATCGTCCTCGCCGGGTTTAAGGAAAAAGAAGATTCCAAATCCGGAGGAAAATTATTTCTCCTCGGCGATATACCGATTCTCGGCGACGCATTATTCACATCGCGGAAACGGGAAGAAAAGACTAGGGAACTGATCGTTTTCATCAAACCGACGATTATTCTACATCCCCAGGAAGAAGCCGCCTATCTCGATAAGCGGCTCGAAGTGACCAACTTTAAGGAAGACATTGCCCACTATAAGGCAACGGGCGATTTTCCGAAGGGTGAACCCTTTCCGAAAGATACCATTTTTGGCCTCAATGCACAGGAAATGGATAAAAACGCCAAACAAAAAAGGGAATTGAAAAAGAAGAGTAAACAGTCTAACCTAAATCCACCCACTGAACATCGCCATCGCCGTCGCCACCGTTCCAAAAATATTCCAACAATGGCCGCGCAGAATGAAGCTGTTTCCTTTGAATTACCAGAGGATGAAGACTTCGTCGCCGAATCGGAAATCAATACAATACCCACACCAACGGCGGAAGAAACACTCGCCGATGATGCCGATGAAACACTGGATTTAACCCCGGAACCGGAATTCATCTTTGAAGAAGAAAATATTGCCGAAAGTAAGGATAGGGCTAAAGTTACGCCGTTTACAAGAAAAAATCGTCTTCGAAGAAGGCGTCAGGTATAATCGATAAATATGAAAGGAATCACCATGAAAAATAGTACGAAAAATTTTTTCTTCGGTGTGGTTTTATGGGGCAGTTATTCCTTGGGAATCGTCAAACCTGCGCAAGGGACTGATTTTAAGTCCCTACAGGAAAGGTCTCCCTTTGGCGATACGCCCAAACCTGAATCGAAACCACAACAATCTACTCCCAAGGTATCGACACCTTCCGCATCATCACCTCCCCCTAAAAAACCCGACATGAAGCTGGGATTCACGGGATATATGAGAATAGGTAACCAAAATTATTATTCGATCCACGATAAAACAACGAAGGATGAGGTCCATACAATTTTAATTTCTGGAAAATCCTCCCCATTGGGATATGTTCCCGGCAAATTTGACGCGGGAAAAGGAACTTTAGAAGTTAAAGTCAATGGCTATAATTATCCCTGTCACATAGGGGAAGAAGAAAAGAAAACTAATAATAGTACGCCATCAACCCCGGCACAACCGGCTTACAATGATCCATTGCCCCAAACGGGTTATCCAGCTTCCGGTCCTAACGACGACTACTATGACTACTGGGATTGGGATGATTGGGACGATTGGGACGAGGATTGATAGGGCGAGGAAAATGTATTTTTAACCTTAATTTAAAATGATATGGAAAATTTAGATAGAGTACTCGCAACGGTTGATCCCGCTCTGCCCACGGCAATTGCCACCAATCATATCGATAAAAAAATCGAGATCCTCGCCGAAAAATTGGCGCGTACACAACTTGATGCCTACGAATGGCTAGCTAGCATATGCGGCTTCCCTTTTGTCCAAAAATTCACAGTATCCAAGGAAATTACAAAAATTCTCCCGGAAAAATTGCTCCTAGAATATGTGTGTTTGCCCATTGATCGGGAAGATGGCCGCCAGGGACTCGTTTTCGGCTGGATTCCTGATGCAACCATGAAAAAATGGATCAAGGCCTCTTCAAATATCGATTTTGTCTATTGTTTGGGACCCATCCAAGAAATCCGTAAAGTAATCAATGAGCGCTTTGGCGTCGGTGCAGGGAGTTTTGCAGATACCGATGGTAACGAAGGACTCGTCGCAAAGATTGAAACAATACAGGAAGATGAAGACGCGGTCGTAATCAAGTTCGTCAACGAACTCGTCAAACAGGCCCTCGCCGATCGCGCAACGGATATCCATTTCGAACCTCAAAAAAAATCGCTTCAAATCCGCTATCGCATCGATGGTGCCCTGGTCCCCGTCAGTTTACCCCCCAATCTCGTCCTCTACCAGGCAGCAATCATTTCACGCCTAAAAATTATGGCCAAGCTCAATATCTCGGAAAAACGCCGCCCACAGGACGGCCGTATCGCCTTCCGCTCCGGAGACACTTCCATCGATATCCGCGTATCTACTCTGCCTATCGCCTACGGTGAAAGTGTCAGTCTGCGCCTATTAAATTTAAGTGAAGCCCCCGTCGAACTCGAAGGCATGGGCCTAGGCCAAAAACAATTGGAACAAATCGTCAATGCAATCTCCCGGCCCCACGGCATCGTCCTCGTTACTGGCCCCACCGGATCCGGTAAATCAACCATGCTTAATGCCTGTATCCATAAAATTCGTAGCCCGGAAATCCGTATCATTACCGTTGAAGACCCAGTAGAATATGAAATCGCCGGTATCAATCAGTGCCAGGTTCAATCGGATATCGGTATGACCTTCGCCAGCGCACTGCGCTCCATACTGCGCCAGGACCCCGATGTCATCATGATCGGCGAAATCCGTGACGCCGAAACAGCCGATATCGCCATTCGCGCCTCCATTACCGGTCATATGGTCCTCAGTACCTTACATACCAACGATTCGGCAGGTGCCGTTTCCCGCCTCTGTGACATGGGCCTAGAACCCTTTCTCCTCGCCTCATCCCTACAACTGGTTCTCGCCCAACGTCTGGTAAGAAAAATTTGTCCGCATTGCGCAAAAAAAGCAAACTATACTCCAGATGAATTGGAGTACGCGCTGCGAGCTTTGCGCGTCGACCCAATCCAAGAGTTAGCTCATATCGATAAAATTATGGTCGGTACTGGTTGCGATAAGTGTAAAAATGGGTACAAAGGAAGAATCGCCGTCCATGAAGTGTTGGTCATTAGTGATAAAACCCAACAGGCAATTATTAAAAATGCCCCCGCCAGAGAAATCCGAACCATAGCACTCGAAGAGGGAATGCAGACATTACAAGCCTGTGCCTGGGAACATGTTAAAAAAGGTAGAACAACCCTTGAGGAAATTATGCAGTTCGCCGATAAAAATAATATGGAAGACTAAAGACTCCTCAACCCCTTAGAATCCCCGCCAGGGGATCCATCCCCTGGACCGGAGTTCCGGGCCTTGTCCCCGGGCAACGCCCGGGGAATAGGCCCGAAGGGCCCAAAGGGCCCGCCCTCGGCGAAGCCGCGGGCGGCCTGACCTTTTTGCCGAAGCGCTGCGCAACGCGTAGCGCCTCGGCAAAGGAAAAATTTAAACTACCCCTGCGGCCCAGCCGGGCGAAGAATTCGCCTGGCTGGGCCGCAAAAGAGGTCAAGGAACCATGTTACTTGCGGGGTATGGGGCGGCGCCCCATGGCAGGCTTGCCCAGAGGGCGGAGTCCTCTGGGCAAACTTAATTATTTGCTCAACAGGCAAACTGCGTGGCAAGCGATAGCTTTTTTAGCACCAATATCGTCGAGACCTTCGTTAGTTGTCGCTTTGACACCGATCCGATCCTTTGAAAGTCGCAATAATTTAGCTAAATTATTGCGCATTAAGTGAATGTATGGCGCCAGTTGCGGTTCCTGAGCGATGATTGTGCAATCGACATTTTCAACTTTGTAACCATGGTACAAAATTTCATTTTCGTAAATATTACGCAATATTTCCGTTGAAGCTATATCGGTTGTTTTTTTATCTGTGTCGGGATAAAATTGACCGATATCGGGAAGAGCTAAGGCTCCAAGAAGCGCATCGGTTATCGCATGGCAAAGGCAATCCGCATCAGAATGGCCGAACAAACCACGTTCAAATGGAACTTGAACGCCTCCCAAAATTAATGCTCGCCCCATAACGAGGCAGTGAATATCATAGCCATGGCCGATTTTCAACTCCATTTTTTGATGATTTTTAACATTGTCACGAATTTACTAGTTAAGGCAGACACCATTTTTATATTACTCCCGCCGTAAAAAAAATCAATTTCAGATAAATAAATACAAACTGCAGGATACAGCGGCGTTAAAATTCCTTTGCGATTCGATTTCACTTTAGATTTAAAATCAGATAAAAAAGGTACAGGAATTTTGTTATAAACATCTTCGCCCAAAATCTTTATACCCACTTCATGGGCGTGGAGACGAATCTGATGTTTACGTAAAAAATTCGTTTCAGCGGACCACAGGGTAAATTGTTTCAGTATTTCAATTTTTCTAAAAATAGTTTGTGTTTTTTTTCCTGTTGTATGAGAAATGACCATACAGTCTCGTTCGCGATGCTGCGCAATTGGCAAATCGCAAATGATTTCCTCAGGTAAATCGATGTCGCTCTGTGCAAATACGGTAAAATAAAAAGCTATTTTTCCTGAGCCATATATATTTCTTAAACTTTTATAAAAGTGTTTGTTTTTTGCGCATAAAATGATGCCACTTAGTTCTAGATCAAGATCGTAGATCGGCGAAAATGAAAAAAACTTTGCCATGAATAAAGCACCGGTTTCGATACCGATCGGCTTCTCAATTGCGCAATAATCTGTAAAATCAATAATAGTCCCTGATGAAAAATGATAATCCAATATCGCCCTAAATATGATCTTGATCCTCAAAAGACAATAATATTTGTAACCAGAGAGCTCTGCCCTCTGGACTCCCGCAAGGAGTCACGGACTCCTTGACCTCTTTTAACGGCCAAACCATGCGAAATTTTCGCATAGTTCGGCCGTAGAAGGTAAACCCCGCCTGGCGCAAAGCGCCGGGCGGGAGTTTATTTCTTAATTCCTCTGGCCGAGCCGATGTGTAACACACATCGGCTCGGCCCAAAAATAGTCTTAATTAAAAAAGTCTGCCTCGCCGCGGGCAGGGCCTTTAGGGTCCCTTCGGGCTTTCCATCTGGCGATGCCAGATGGAAAGCCCGTAATCTCGGTCCAGGGGGTGGGCCCCTGGCGGGGACTCCTAATGGCGATGAACCCTTAGGGGGTATTGCTGGACTTTTTTTCTTATCAATCTATCCTTCTCCATAACCCCATGTAATCAGGTTGGAATTTTCTCCTTTATATATATTTCGGTGGCCGCAGGTAATTTCGGAGTTATGCGGAACGGCATAGCGGATATCGTTTGTATAGCCCGATTGATCCCACTTTAAAAATTTCGCCGGTCTACTACCGTCAAACCAGGTAACATGCCCGTCGCAATAGACCACGTAACCGCCCTTACTGCCATAGAGTCCCGCTTTTTCGTCCCAGGTACCGTCAATACAAAGGCCACGGGTAAAGGCCAACGGCGTCGTATCCAGTGGAACATTCGAAATCGGTCCATGGGCAATGAAGCAATAACTAATAAGAGACCACCCCGAAAACAAAGCATTGTCAACATTACTCAATATGCCATCGGTCCATTTAATTTTCCCTGAGCTGCTATCGAGCTCACAGATTGTTTCCTTTAAAATTTTTGGGGCATATTTATCGCCCGGAGAAATCCAAACGTAGGGATCATTGAGAACCATATCCGAAATGTTACTCTTATCATATCCAGCTAACTGCTGCATAATTTCCGAGATAAAAAAATCTCCTCCATCTCCTTCACCAATAGTCCAGCCGCGGTTGATGACGCATTCCTTCCAGGCTTCGGCAATTTTTTTGAGATTGGAGACGTCTTTTACTTTCTGCGCGCTTAACTTTATGGCACTCATCGCCGGTAACAGTATGGCCAGTAAAATACCGATGATGGAAATAGTGAAAACAATTTCAACTAGAGTGAA
>JAITAG010000020.1 GCA_031284265.1 Puniceicoccales bacterium
TGCGCATCGCGCAGCGCCTCGGCCAGGGTAAAATAGAGGCCTGAAGGGCCAAAGAAAATTACCCCCGCCCGGCGCGAAGCGCCGGGCGGGGGTTTCCCACTGCGGCCCAGCCGGGCGAAGCATTCGCCTGGCTTGGCCGCAGAATGAGGTCAAGGAGTCCGCGACTCCTTGCGGGGTATGGGGCGGAGCCCCATAGTCCACCGCCCAGAGGGCTCTGCCCTCTGGCTTTACGAAATAAATATTTCTGCGAAAAGGTTCGCCTTTTAGGAAAGCATTCCCATTTTAAGGATTTTGCGGGGTGTAGCTTAGTCTGGTAGAGCGCTACGTTCGGGACGTAGAGGTCGCTGGTTCGAATCCAGTCATCCCGACCACGGCTATTAGGTTACCGAAAAACATTCATAGGCTTAGAAAACGCTTGTCTTTCGGAAAAAATATCCAAATCTTGAGTACCGCAGGGTGTGGCTTAATTTGGAGCACCGCGGGGTGTAGCTTAGTTTGGTAGAGCGCTACGTTTGGGACGTAGAGGTCGCTGGTTCGAATCCAGTCACCCCGACCATAAGTTGTGTGCATGAGTATTTGTTGATTTCTACTATTTCTATGGGTTATTGTTAAGCGCAACTATAATCCGCGTACTGGAAAAAATCGAAGTAAAGTCATATTGGAAAGAAACTTTTTCACAGAATATTTCGATCGCAGTCGTAAAGCAGAAAAATACTTGCCTTTCGGAAAAAATATTCAAAACTCAATAACTACGGGGTGTAGCTTAGTCTGGTAGAGCGCTATCTTAGGGAGGTAGAGGTCGCTGGTTCGAATCCAGTCACTCCGACCAGTAACCGTTACAGAAATAATGCGTCTTTTCGGAAGGAGTGGTGAGAAATAATGATTGAGTTTTTCGTTAAAAATTTATAATCACTCCTCCGAGTATGAAAAGTAACGAAATTAAAATTTTAAGAGACGCGCTTCAGAGGTGGAGAGATAGTGGACTTCTCTCTGAAAACTTATTCCAAAAACTCTCCGAAGATCAGATTCTTGATGAAAAAAAATCCTTCCGAGAAAAAAAATCCTTCCGAGAAAAATTAGCCCCGTGGAGTTTTTTCTTTGCCATCGGCTCCTTCGCCGTAGCATTCCATGAACTGGGACTCTTTAATCGCATTATCGAGTACTTCGCCCAATTTAGCCTCACCGTTCGCTGCTTTTTGTCGGGAATTTCCTCCCTAATACTGTACTGTGTCGGGTTGAATGTTGTACACATAAAATGCATCGCTAAATACCCATTTTTGGGGAAATTACTCACTGTTCTGGGAGCCATGTTCACCGCCCTATGCCTCTACTGCCTCGCCAAAATCCTGGATTGGCAGCATGAACAATATTCCCATCTATTACTCATTGCAGCCATAGTCTATGGAATAGTGGCTTACATAGGTCAATCGAAAATGCTGTGGCTATTGGCCTTAATAGTTCTAGGAGTAGGGTTCGGAATGGACGGAGGATACCTCGGTTACGGCCACTACGGATTTTCCATGTCCGTGCAGGAAAAATTTGTCTTCCTTGGTATAATGCTAATCATACTGTCCATTCATTTTAAATCATATAAACTATCCCAACCTTTTGTAGAGTCAACCCTCTTTATCGGCCTTTTTTACCTATTCATGGCACTTTGGATCTTATCAATCTGGGGAATACCTGAACACAATACCAATGACCAATTTCTCTTTAGCTTCGAGTTCGCTATCGCCGCCTTCCTATCGCTCTGCATCGGACTAAAATATAATGTCAGCCTCCCTAAAAATTTCGGAGGTATCTTCTTCTCCATCAATATAATAACGAAATACTTCGAACATTTTTGGAACTCTTATTATAAATCCGTTTGCTTTATTGTCCTCGGATTTCTCCTGCTGATCATTATATTTATCACCGATAAACAATTAAAATTTTTGATGAAAGCTAAGGAGTATCTCAAAAAATTTGGAAAACCAACGGATACCAATGGATAGTTTTTTTTGGTGCTCAAGAGGGGACTCGAACCCCTACACCTCGCGGCACATGCACCTCAAACATGCGTGTCTACCATTCCACCACCTGAGCAACGATTCTTTGGCAAAAGCCGTGCGCTTCGCGCACAAAGTGCAATTTTGCACTTTCAAGGCGTTTCGCCTTGGGCTTTTGCCATTAAAACCACCCTGAAAACTTTCACGACCCTTCAAATCGCCTTTGGGATCAAATTTCGGAGTTTTCGAAAGCATTCAAAATTTAAATGATGGTGCCAAAGGGCAGATTTGAACTGCCGACCAAAGGCTTATGAGTCCTCTGCTCTACCACTGAGCTACTCTGGCGCCATTTCAGCATCCAAGATATTATTAATTCATTGTCAAGATTCTTGATGCCATTGATTTTCTTTCCATGGAGAATTAAAATTTATCATAAAAATTAATAAAATGTCCGCAAAGATAATGAAGGTCAGGTTTTATTTCCGTAACCGTAATCGGAAGAGAGTTGGAGGAGAAAGAGAAGGAATTGAAAGTTGAAAAATAGGAATCTCCCTACTACCCGAAGGGTCCTGAAGAATCTAAAAAATCCTCATCCCAGCAAAAATTTGCAAAACCTCCAATAATAATTGAGTAAGAAATGATTTGCTTCGCTAAAATAATGAACAAAAATTGGCAAATTAATGAGAATGATTAGCAGAAAGCTTCCCATTCCCGAGAATGCCGCAAACGCTTCTTCTCCTATTCCCATAATAACTTTCCAAACATGTGCTCCATCCAACGGGGGAAATGGAATGAGACTAAATAAACCAAGCGCAACATTGACCTCTGCGCCCACACAACATAGACGCGCAAAATATCGATGATTATTTTCGATTGCGAGGCCTAATAATAAAACGATTAAGCCAAAGGCGAGGTTCAAGAATGGTCCAGATAGGCTACAGAGTATATCGCCCAATTTTTTGTGTTTGAAGTTATTGCTATCGACCATAACGGGACGTCCCCAACCTAACACTGCAACTTTCGGGTGAAACAAAAAAACGACCAATGGAATAACAACGCTTCCCAGGAAACTAATATGGGCCAAAGGGTTTAAAGTCACGCGACCTTCGAGGCGTGGGGTATCGTCTCCAAACCGACTAGCCACCCACGCATGTCCCCACTCATGGACGGTCATTGCCAATAAAAACCATAGGTAACCAATAAGAAAAATCTGTAATCTTCTAACTTCCATTCCTATCTTTAGGATTTCGAAAATATTATTTTATTTGTAAAGTCTATTATTTTAAAAAATTTATTTTTCATCTGAAGTCGGACACCTAGACTCACTGATATTTTTTTAATATCTCTTGTACCTTATTATATAAAGCGTCTAATCTTTTATGGGCTACACTATCCTGGTCTTTTTGATTCTTCGTTCGTTTCGATTTTTTCGGTTTTTTATTCATTTTTCCAGCAATGCGATTCATCACTGCTACTAGTTCTTCGACTTTTTCTTGATTAGAAAAAGGACTTTTTTCGATACGCTCTATAACATTTGTAATCCGATCAAAAAAATTCTTACACTCTTCCGGTACAGCCGCCATGCCATTCAACATCGCACCTACGGAAATTAACAAACTCCATAATATTTTTTTTCTCATAATTAATTCCATGAAATGTTTCATATATTTTTCTTCAAAAAGGTCAAGTATTTTTAGGAAAATTTTAAATTCATCGCGTAATAATTTTTCAAAAACACCATTTTATTAAAAAAACTTGATAAAAACTGAAATCCAACCATTTTGTGGATGGGTTAGTTAAAGGGTGGGTATCGCCCGCCGTTTCAATTCCCCGCCACTGCGATCTAATTCCTTTTGAAATTCCCTCGAAAATCGCTAGGTAGCTGAGTTACGAAAATTTTTATTAAAAAAACTTAATAAAAACTGAAATCCACCCATTTTATGGGTGGGTTAGTTAAAATGTGAGTATCGCCCGCCGTTTCAATTCTCCGCTACTGCGACCTAATTCCATTTAGGATCCTCTGGAAAATCGTTGAGTAACATGATACCGGGATTTGTTTTTTCGATGATGGCATGCCACAGCGCATCGCCGCGCTCTTTCAAACCAAAAAGACTCCCGACTTTGACCGGATACCACCAGCCATTTAAAATCTCCGCAATCAGTTGAAAGGGCCCCCAACTCACATGTCCTAAAAATGATCGTATTTGGATTTCGTTCCCCACATAGTCCAAACTTGCCACATCCGATTCCTGTAAATTGTAGCGCAATTCAAAATAATGGTCATTTTTGTGCCACATCCACGCCGAAATGGTAAGCTCATCCGCATTGACCGGCCCACCGTGATAGAGCGGCGAATTTAAAACTTCCGGTTCCTTATAAATGACATCGTAATTATCTACCCAACGATTTAGCGGCCGATTTAATATAATTCCCGTCGCTCCCAAACCATTGCATGATGTTAAAAAAACGATCGTATGCGTAAAATTTTTATCGCGCAGTTTCGGCGTCGCTATTAAAAGTTTCCCCACTAAGTTTATTGGACTTTCCATATTGTTTCTCCCATTGTTTGAATACCCATTCCACAAAAATAATCCCTCCCATCCATTTCTTCACCTCTTTGATCCAATAGGCGCCCAAAATAAAATAAAATTTTCAGAAAAATCCTAGAAAAAGGACTTTCAGTCATTCGAAATCTACTTTCTGTACGCATCATGTAATCAAAAAACCCTCCTGCCCCGCGACATCCGATAATCATAGGAGAAAAGAAAAATCTCGCAAAAAATCTTGCATTTTTCCCATTTGCCTTTTCACTGATCATCGTAGTCGTGATATAACAAAAAGATCTTCAACCATTATATGGTGTACGAAAACTTTATCAATATATTTTCTCTCCTTTTATTCTAAGAAATTAAAATAACATTTCTCTAACAGTCAATATTCCTTTATTTCCCTATGAAGTTTCGTCAAAATTTACTTCCTATACGCATCATGTAAGCGCAGTAACCCGACCGCACAACGCCGTTCATCGACAACCGGTAAAACGGAAACAGCGGAACACCCCGATTCCATAACGTCTAACGCTTCGCCGAGACGCGCTGAAGATATAACCGTCCGCGGCCTATTACTCATTATATCCTTCGCAAAAATCTGATCAATTGATCCATTAATCCCTAGCGCACGACGAATGTCGCCATCCGTAATAATCCCATCTAACTTATTATTTTCACCCAAAATTAATGCGCCACCTAAAGGTTTTTCGGTCATCGCAATAACAACCTCTCGCAACGTTTCATTACCTTTTAAACAAGCTATGTCCGCTAACGGTGTCATAACATCCCTCACCAATAACAATAAATTACGACCAATTTGCCCAGCCGGATGAATCGTCGCAAAATCCTTCTTAGTAAAATTTTTCGCCTTCATTAACGCACAGGCAATTGCATCGCCTACCGCTAACGATGCCACCGCACTCGTCGTCGGTACTATACCAATCGGATCATGCTCCCCATGAAGACCAATATCCACGGTTACATCGGCACTACACGCAAGCTCAGAATGAATATTCGCCGTAATTGCAATAATTTTTGAATGAAATTGCCTCAAAATCGGAATCAAACGCACAACTTCTTCACTCGTACCACTCTTCGAAAGAATAATCGATGGATCACCCTCTTCGTAAATCCCTAAATCACCGTGAACCGCTTCCCCAGGATGTAAATAAACCGCACGCGTCCCCGTACTGGTCAATGTGGCCGCAATCTTCTGCGCAATGTATCCCGATTTTCCCATCCCGACAACAATAGTGTGGCCACGGTGGGGTAACAAAATTTCAAGTATCTCCCTCAAAGATGCTTTTATGGTTCGTCGCAAATTGTGAATCACAACCTCCTCGCCAGCTAATACCGCCTCCGCCGCTACCAATGCCTCGCCTATGTGACTGTCCATAGCGCCTCTCTCTCTACATTTCTTCATCGAAAATGCAAATGTTTTGTTGGACCATTGCCCAGAGGGCTCCGCCCTCTGGGCGGTGGACTATGGGGCTCCGCCCCATACCCCGCAAGGAACATGGTTCCTTGACCTTTTTTACGGCCAATCCATGCGAAATTTTCGCATGAATTGGCCGTAAGGTCAAAAACTTTATTTTCTTGGATTATTCCTTGCGGCCCAGTCGGGCGAATATTTCGCCCGGCTGGGCCGCAGAGGGAAAATTTCCTTGGCCGAGGCGGTGCGCGGCGCGCATCGACTCGGCCAAAAGAGTCAGGCCCGCCCGCGGCGAAGCCGCGGGCGGGCCCTTTGGGCCATTCGGGCCTGTTCCCAGGGCATTTGCCCGGGGAACAGGCCCGGAACCCCGGTCCAGGGGATGGATCCCCTGGCGGGAGATATGGTCTTAAATGATCCCGATGTTTGTATTTCTCCCGGTGATAAATATGCCTCTAAAGTTCAGGGATCAGCGATTTGTAATGTACCCCTTTTAGCTATTGTCTTATCGCTAATTTATCTGGAAATGTTCCCTTGAGTACGACGCCTTTTGGATTTACGCGTGGGCTAAAAATCAATGGAAAATGGTATTCTTCGTATGGTCTATACGGAAATAAGGGAGGCTATGTGGTCTTCTGTGACGGCCATGTGACTTGGTTTGATGACGATAAGCCTGCAAGATTCTTAAAATGGGATCAGTCGGGATACACTTCGGATATTCGGGAAGCGGTACCCAATAGCGCCTTTATTTCCGGCGGAATTGGTTTAAGGTCTAATATCACTGATACGGATGGTTCGATTATACTCCTTGAACACAGGGGTACCGGTGGAGCCTAAGGGGATGGAAGTTAAAATATCTATCGCAAAAATAGCATTGGTATAGACAAGTCTGGATCTCTTTGCGGATCCTATATTTTACGGTGGCGGTGGGCGAGGAAGCGTTCCGCTTCGCGCATTTCCGTGCGTTGGCGGAGGTCGTGGCGTTTATCGTAGAGTTTTTTGCCCTTACAAAGGGCAAACTGGATCTTTACCAACCCATGGGAAACATACATTTTAAGCGGGATTGCCGAAAGTCCTTCCCTTTCGATGGCATTCCGAATTTTCCTGATTTCGCGCCGATGGAGCAATAGGGCGCGTTGCCGTTTGGATTCGTGATTTTCTAAGTTACCGAAAGCATATTCATCGATTTGGGCATTAAAGAGAACGGGAGTCCCTTTTCGATCGATGCGTACAAAAGCCTCCTTAATTTGAGCATTGCCTAATTTGACCGATTTTACTTCCGTCCCTTGCAGAACGATACCCGCATCAAACGTATCGCCAACGACATAATCGTGAAAAGCTTTTTTATTTTTTATTTCGACGGTACTTATAGGCTTGGCCATGGAACAAATGAGTAACCATTGCGGTCAGAAAGTCAAAAACTACTTCTTAGAGAGAAGTTCAAATCCAATCTTTCCTTCGATAATTTCCCGGAGCGCAACATCCTCGGGTTCCAACCTTTCCAATGAGTAAATTAGGGGACGTTCTCCGAATTTTATTTGTCGAACGCGCTTCGAAATGATATTGATCAAAATCATCGGATCTGGGATAATATTTTGGGCCGCTGCTAAATAATCGTTTCTCATAACATTACCGATTGAGGTTATTTCCGCAATCTTTGGAAAAAAGTCAAGTTTTTTGGAATATTTTGTTGATTTTGAAATTCCGATCCCTTGGATGGGAGCCGGAGGTTTGATGATTTTTGAGGAAGAGGATGATGAAGAGGCAATAAATGCGATTCCCCAGTTAGGGAGTCATTTATCCATGATCCAAAAAAAATTTTTAGAAGAGCGGAAAATTTTTCTATGGGGTTCGGTGGATGATCGTTCTGCAAAAGATATTACGGAGAAGCTGCTCTACCTCGAACTCGTCGATCCCGGTAAGAAAATTCAATTTTTTGTCAATACGCCGGGGGGATCTATCACGGCAGGAATGGCAATTTACGATACCATGAAATTGATTGTATCGCCCATTGAAGTGGTGGTTATGGGGTTAGCGGCGAGCATGGGATCTATTATATTGTGTGGTCCTAAAAAGGGCAATCGCTTGCTTTATCCTAATGCGCGGGTACTCATCCATCAGCCGCTTATTTCGGGACGGTTCTATGCGCAGGCCGTGGATATCGGTATCCAGGCGGAGGAAATGGAAAAAACCCGGGCAGAAATGAATCGCATCCTTGCCGAAGCGTCCGGACAGCCTTTGGAAAAAATTCAAAAGGATACGGACCGCGATTTTTATATGAATGCCCAGGAGGCAATCGCCTACGGGTTGGCGGATGCGATTGTGGAAAAGGTTTGGTAATTTTAACGAGAAAAGAAATATGAGAAAATTAGTTGTTTTTTTATGTGTTGGAAGTGTGGGCGCTATGTGTTTGTCGGCCTTAGATTCTGGAAAGACAAAGGTGAATACGCCGGCGGCGCCGGTAGCGACAGTTCCTAAAAATAAAGATATTGCGATCGTATACGCTTCAAAAATTCAGAGTAAATACCATAAGGTTGAGGCATTGAATGATATTTTGAAGAAAAATGTCGATGCCGTGCAAAAGGAATTGATTTCGATGTTGAGCGAGTTTGAGAAAGTCAGAAAGGAACACCAGGAGTTGGTCAACAAAGCGAAAAATCCGGCGTTGACCGAAGAGGCTCAGAAAAAAATTCAGGCAGAAGCAGACGACAAATCTATAATACTCAAGCAAAAAGAAAATGCTATTCTAGATTTTAAGAACAATTCTGAAAGCCGTATTTCTAAAATAGGAGCGGAAGAAAGTGCTAAGATTGTGACTGAGGTTCGACAAAAAATAGGAAATATTGCCAAGGATCGGGGGATTTTAGTAGTACTGGATGCCGATGGTCCGGGGGTACTTTACGCGGAGGAAACCCTAGATATGACGGATGATGTCCTTGAAATATTGAATGCGGACCAACCGAAATCGGTGGTTACCGAAACGGTGACGCCCATAAAACGATAAAGATTGTGAATATCGCAAATTGTGTAACATTATCGCGTATTCCTCTACTTTTTATCGTCGTTGCGTTGATGTATTTTCAGCTACCATTTGGTCCAACGCTTTGTTTTCTAGTATATTTGCTCGCAGCATTGAGTGATTGGTTGGATGGTTATCTCGCTCGACGCTGCGACATAGTCTCTACATTTGGTAAATTTATGGATGCATTGACCGATAAAATTTTTATGATCGGATTATTTGTATCCATTCTCGTATTGGGTATATTGCCGCGGTGGGCACTATTTTTCGTACTGATCATTATCGGGCGAGAATTTTTAGTGACCGGATTGCGATTGGTGGCATCGAGTCGTGGCATCGTATTGGTTGCGGAACATATGGGAAAAGTAAAGGCGGCTATGCAAGTTGTGACGATCGGATTTTTTATACTGGGACGAATGATTCGGCAAGATCTAGCATTTTTACCGGATTGGTTTAAGCAGTTGATTGATGAAACGGCATTGATTTTATTTTGGATTTCGACCTATTTGACCGTTACCTCGGGCTACTACTACATCAAACGCTATCAATATCTGTTTGATGATCCAGGAGAAAACAAATGATCCATATTTTGCGCCCATTACCGACAAAATTTATACTCAGTGTCGCCACATTGGGTGCGCTGGGACGTAGCCGTTTTATGCCGGGAACGCTGGGTTCTCTAGCGGGAATTGTTTGGTATACGGTTGGTTTTTGGCGTGTGGCATTCTTTCCATTCGTACTTGGATTTTGTTCTTCGATCGTTGTGGGGATCCTATTTTGCGGGGAAGCCGAGTACCGTTTACAGGAAAAGGATCCATCTTGCGTGATTTTAGATGAATTTTTAGCAATGCCCCTTTGCTACTGGGGGATTGAACGGTTTGCGGCGCAAGTTGCTCTATGGAAAATTTTGCTCTATGGATTTTTATTATTTCGATTTTTTGATATGGTTAAGCCATTTGGAATTCGATCATTGGAACGAATTCGAGGGGGGACGGGCATTATGATCGATGATATTGCCGCTGCTTTGGCAACTTGGATGGTACTTCACATAACCGTTCCGATTGTTTTTACATGATCGCTTAAACTTTTTAAAGTTACGTCATCGAGAGTTATATTTTTTTGATTTTAGTGTTTGACTAAAAATTTACCCAGATATAATGCGCCAACATATGGATGGGAAAGAAAGGCGGTCTAACGGTGTATTAGGTATATTATTATTGGTGTTTAGTTTATTGCTATCGGGTTGCGGAACGGTGACGCTATTTAATAGTCTGGAGGAAACGGAAGCCAACGAGATGATTGCCATATTGAAGCAATATGGCATTTCGGCGACAAAAATTATCGGCAAGGAGAGTTGCGCATTATCCATTCCAAGCGGCAGCTTTTCAATTGCGATCGATCTATTGAATGCCCAGGGATATCCTTTGCCGAAATACCAGACGTTGGGGGATGTCTTCAAAAAATCGGGTCTCGTTTCTTCACCGTTGGAAGAGCGTGTCCGGTTTATGAATGCGCTTGCGGAAAGTATTGCGCTGACACTGAGTAAAGTGCCGGGCGTATTGAAATCGCGGGTTCACATCGTTCTTCCGGAGAATGATCCCTATGCGGAAAAAGTTACGCCATCATCGGCGGCCGTTTTCCTAGCGTACCGCTCCGATTCAATGGTAGAAGACTATGTGCGCGATATCAAATATTTGGTGACGAATAGCATTGAGGGACTTGAATTCGATAAGGTGACGGTTGCCTTATTTCCGGTGACATTGCCGCCTTTGCCGAAGGCATTGGGTAAAAGCGACACGTTATTTTCCATAGCCGGAATCGAAATGACGGATGGTTCTAAAATGCAATTTTTTGTAATCGTAGGCATATTAATTGCGATCATTCTCGGGTTACTGGGCGTCATAATATCCATGTCGATAGCGGCAAAGCGCAAGAAAAAGGAAAAGGAAGTTAAGGTTGAGAATTTAGCGGAAGCGGCGGATAGCGGTGCGACGCCTCCCGCTGGGACTGCATTGGAGGAATCATTGGATGAAAAAAATGGGAATCGCCCAACTACGGTGGAAGAATTTAAGAAAAAGTAGTATATTGAGGATGGCACGATTTTTAGGATAGGAGTAAATGGGAATGGATACGGCGGCCTATGTTTCGAATTTATTACGCAATAATATGCGTCTATTTTCAGCGATCTACGATTTTAACGTTGAGATAATGGGTTACATGCATGGAGATTTTTCCAAGGGGATAGGGTCTGAAAAATTCATCCAATCCCTAATGCAATCGCCAACTTATCGTGGAAAATTTCTGGAATACGTTCGCCAACAACTAGGCATTGATAGCTTGGGTTGGTATAACTTTTCAGAAACGCGCTGCTTTCTTTGCCTACTGTCGGCGGAAGAAATCCATCGCATTATTTGTTATATGGGCGGTATTTGTTTTTCGGAACAGATTCGAAAAATTATCTGGGGTCGCGAATTATTAAAAATCAAGGGAACCATCGGCAATGATGCCTATCTTTTTTCGATACGCAGCGCCCCTCTCATCGTAAAGGCGGAAGTTGCAGAAAGTTTCCGTGCGGAAGGATCGACGCTCGTCGAAAGTATTTTCAATACGGGAAAAACGATTATCGAAATGAGTCTATCGGGCGTACGGCTGGAAATTATTCAACGTTTTATGTTAAAATTTCCGAAAAATTTTGGATGGAATTTTAACCACAGGGTCGACAATCCCCAGTATTATTTCGAGTTTATAAAAAAAGTTGTGAAACGTGCCATTGCGGAAAGCAATAATATTGCCGTTTCAATGATAAAGGCCTAATTATGTTACACATTAGCAGGGAAAAATTTCAGTTGTTACCGGAGGGAAAAGTTCTCAAATGGGAGGATTATTGTGCCTATTTGGAGGCCGAAAATGCCGTAAACCATGCCTACCGGGAAAATGATAAGCTCATTCAGCATGCGAGTCAGCTGTGTAATAAACTCGTTGCGGATACGAATACCCGGATTGCAGAATTGATCGGTGCGACCAATACTCGAGCGCAGGAGCTGATCGACAAGGCTAATCAAGACGCCGAAAAAATTATCCAGGAAGCGAATGGAAAGAGTCAGAAAATTCTAGATGAGGCCATCGATAAGCGGGAACAGATTTTCGAGGAAGCTAAAAAGTACTACGCCAATGAAGCCAAGCGCGGCTACGACGATGGCTACGCAACCGGAAAGGCAGAAATGGCTAAACAACTCGCCGAACTCGTCGCGAAAAGTGCCGATAATGTGAAATATTTGGAAAGTAGTATTGCCGGACTCGTGGTGAAGGCCCTACAACGGATTGTTGGAGGAGTCGATCGCCGGGAACTGATTGTGGATATCGTTCGCCAGGCCTTAAAAGCCGTCAAAAATCAACAGGAAGCCATCCTAAAGGTTTCGCCCCAGGATTCGCAGGCGGTGCGCGACCATTTGAAGGAAATTTTATCCGATGGCATTGTCGACTACTTGGAGGTGGTGGCCGATTCGCGGCTAACCCCGGGAACCTGTATCTTGGAAACTGACCTGGGTGTCATCGATGCCAGTCTGGACGTTCAATTGGAAGCGATTGTCGGAGCATTTAAAAAAGTAATGCCCAAAGATGGCATGGATACTGCCAAAAAAAACTCACCGGATGAAGCGGAAAATGTAGCCGAAAAAGGTTTAGAAAAAGTCGCTTCGGAAGAAAATGAAGCTGATGAAAATCAAAAATCAAAACGGCAAGATGATGAAGTAAAAAATGCCGATGAGGTAGCGGAAGAGGAATAAGTTTATGAGGAGAATAGACAATGGGAGAGGAAACATCAGTGACTAATTCGAATCCATTCGGTCAGGTAGCGGCAACGCTCGACCAGCTCCTCGAGGAAACTAAAACCGTCAAAACCAAAGGAAAGGTACTCCAGGTCGTTGGAACGATTATAAAGGCAATGGTTCCCAATGTTAAGGTGGGTGAGCTCTGTATTTTGCGCACGCCGTGGGAAGATACGGAAGTTTGGACGGAAGTCGTTGGCTTTGAAAAACAAGCCGCAATCCTAACGCCTCTCGGAGAATTGATGGGTGTTTCTTCGGCGACGGAGGTCATTCCGACGGGTGACGTACACAAGGTCGGTGTCGGCGACGATCTATTGGGGCGAGTCGTCGACGGTCTAGGCCGCGTTACCGTGGAATCAATCCAGGAAAAGGGCGAATTTATCCCGGAAACACAGTACCCCGTATACAACGATCCCCCGGCGGCGATGTCCCGGGCACCCATTGCCGTGCCCATATCGCTCGGCGTACGGGCGCTGGATGGTCTACTGACCTGCGGCGAAGGCCAACGGCTCGGCATATTTGCTGCGGCTGGCGGCGGTAAAAGTACGCTCTTGGCACAGATCATTCGCAATACGGAAGCCGAAATCAGCGTATTGGCGCTGATCGGCGAACGTGGCCGTGAGGTGCGCGAGTTCGTGGAAAAGGACCTCGGCATAGAGGGAATGAAGCGGGCAGTATTGGTTATTGCCACATCGGAACGGTCGGCAATGGAACGACTTAAGGCGGCCTACGTTGCGACGGCGATTGCGGAATACTTCCGGGACAAAAATAAAAAAGTTCTCCTCATGATGGATTCCGTAACGCGCTTTGGCCGTGCGCAGAGGGAAATCGGATTGGCGGCCGGTGAACCTCCGGCGAGAAGGGGTTTTCCCCCATCCGTATTCGCGACGCTTCCCAAATTGATGGAGCGGGCAGGCCAATCGCCCAAGGGATCAATTACGGCTCTCTACACCGTATTGGTCGAGGGCGATGACATGACTGAGCCCATAGCCGACGAGACGCGATCCATTTTGGACGGCCATATCATTCTATCGCGAAAGCTAGGTTCCGCGAACCACTATCCGGCCATTGACATTTTGGCAAGTATCAGCCGTTGTATGAGTGCGATTGTGGACGATGCCCACAAAGCGGCGGCGGGAAAATTGAGGAGTATTCTAGCGAAATACGGTGAAGTGGAATTACTCGTGCGCATCGGCGAATACAAGCGAGGTTCGGATCCGGTAACCGATGAGGCAATCGACCGGGTCGACGGCTGCAATAATTTTCTCAAGCAGGGACAAAAAGAATGCAACACGTTTGAAGAAACGGTTCAGATGCTAAAAAAAGTGGTTGGAATGTAATTGCCATGGCGCGAAAATACGAGTTAGACGATTTGCTGCGGGTGCGGAAGATTCGCAAGGATCGCGCTGAAAAAAATTTAAAAGAGGCGCAACAGCTGTTGAAAGAGGCGGAGCAAGCGGTCGTAAAAGCCAAGCAAGAACTGGAGGATTACAAAATTTTCGTCGTTCAGGAAACTAAGCGATTATACGATCAAATTTTAAAAAAACGTATCAATAAACAGGAAATCGACAATTTGCACTTCATGGTCAAGGAATTGCAAAACAAGATTTTTGATTACCAAAAGCGCGTCGAAGATGCCATATTGGCCTGCGATAAGGCGAAGGAAAATTTAGATAATTGTCGGGAAGAATTACGCCTTGCGGAGCGAAATATTGATAAGATCGAGTCCATGAAGGATGTCTGGCGTGAGCAGGTCAAAAAGGAAGAGGAGATGCAAGCGGACGCGGAAATCGAAGATCTTCCGGCAAAGCGACGATAAAATTTTACGGAAAGGATTAACAAAATGAGTGAAATAAAAATTAATAATACCAGTGATGTAATAAAGCCGGTTCGAGTGGAATCGGCCCAGGTGAGGACTAAGGAGCAACCGGATGTGCGGGATGTGGACGGTTTTCAAGCGCTTTTAAGTGAGCGAGTGGAAGGTGATCAGAAAAGGGAAGCCAAGCGAGGATCGAAAAACGGTGAATCCGATCTAGGAAAGCCCAATGAAAGTCCCTTGATTTTTGGATTATTTTTGAACGAGGAGTCGGAAAATTTTCCGGGGAAAGTGGAAATAACAGTGGCAGAAAATCCTCTGCAAGGAGCCGTAGAAGTGGCCGCAAGGCAAGAAAAAGAAACGAATGAGTCGACAGAGGATAAAGCCGTTGCCGGAGAAGATTTCATCCCTACTGAAATAAAATCCGAAGCTAAAGAAATAGCCATAAAAACGGAGAAGAACGAAGTAGTTGCTGCCAAAAATCCCATAGGAGAAGCCGTAAAAGTTAAAGTGGAAGGAGTAGTCGTAGGACAAGGAGAAGAAACGAATGAGTCGGTTGGGAATAAAGCCACCGCTGGAAAAAATTTCATCCCTACGGAAATAAACTCCAAGGCTAAAGAAATAGCCATAAAAACGGAGAAGAACGAAGTAGTTGCTGCCAAAAATCCCATAGGAGAAGCCGTAAAAATTGAAATGGAAGAAGTAGCCGTAGGGCAAGGAAAAGAAGCGAATGAGTCGGAAGAGGGCAAGGCCGCCGCTGGAAAAAATTTCATCCCTACGGAAATAAAATCCGAAGCTAAAGAAATAGCCATAAAAACGGAGAAAGACAAGGATAAGCCGGAAAAGGATAAAATTGTAAAAGAGATATCGACAGTTGTAAAGGAAGCCCCTATAAATGTTCCGTTGGGCGAAAAAATATTGGACTCATTGGGACAAGTTTCAAACACTCAATCAGTTGCTTCCGCTGAAACGATTTCGAAGATCGGTAACGAAATTATCGAACGCCTGATGATTGTGCAATCCATCAATGCTGCCAAGCAGGAGGTTGTTGTCGCGTTTAAAGAAAACGTCTTACCGGGAACACAGGTCTCACTCGTTCGCGAAAAATCGGAACTTTCCCTAGTATTTACAACGTTTAATGCGCAGTCTATGGAGTTTTTAGTTGCAGGGCATGACGGTTTACGAAACTTTTTACTCGAACAATTAAAGGATACGACGGCGGTCCATATCAAATTTGAAGGGCGAGAATCCGGTGATTTGGGCGAGAAAAATTCACAGAGACACCGGCAAAATCAACAATCTGAAAAAGAAAATGACGAAAACATGGCCTAAAATTAGTCGGGATTGACAAATTTTATAACTGTTTTTAGTTTGAATCGGAGTCCCCATAGTTCAATGGATAGAACCGCGGTTTCCTAAACCGTTAATCCCAGTTCGAGTCTGGGTGGGGGCGCCATGTTTTTAGCTTGACGCATGAGGAAATGGAATCAAGGCTGAGAGGTATAGGGAGGGAACGAATGCTCGCTCCAAAAAACCGAGACACCTTTTATAGAATTTTTTATTATTTTGTCAAGTTATTTATGGCAAAATATTAGGAAAAAATTTCAGGCAATGCGAAA
>JAITAG010000069.1 GCA_031284265.1 Puniceicoccales bacterium
GGGGATCCATCCCCTGGACCGGGATTTCTGGCCTCACCCCGGGCAACGCCCGGAGTGAGGCCAGAAGGGCCGAAGGCCCGCCCGCGGCGAAGCCGCGGGCGAGCGACTTTTTTGCCGAGACAATGCGCAACGCGCATCGCCTCGGCAAAGGAAAATAAAGGCCCAAAGGGCCAAAAAAAATTACCCCCCGCGGCCTATCCCGGCGAAGAATTCGCCTGGCTAGGCCGCAAAAGGAGGTCAAGGAGTCTGCGACCTCCTTGCGGGGTCACGGGGCAGAGCCCCGTGGCAAATCTTCTTGCGGGAGTCCAGAGGGCAGAGCCCTCTGGACAGCCATCATATTACTAGGGGATCGGCGCCGATAGTTCCGTATAAGTCATGCAGATAGGCATCGGAACTGATATATTCCAAACGTGCTTGGCAATCCCTGATGCGTTTGCGAATGCGCATGGAATAGACGTATTCCAGATTGGATTCTTTTTTGGCGAATTCTTTTATATGACGCACGCAACGGCGCAGGTGATGAACATGAATTTTTTGACATGCTGCCAAGCGTTCTCGATACCAGTCGCTTTCCATAATGGTCCGACGATCGAATAACTGGCGAAATTCTGGCGAATCGAGTTTCATACCTTCATAGTCACCATGGGCCATGATATACAGTAAGGCTTTCATTGGTAAACACGCTCCCTCTATGGTCCGGTCTTCGAAAAATTGTAGTGCTGCTCGGCGGTGTGCATCCACTATATTCGCCATACTATCCACAAAAATTTCCATGCTTTGTTTTTCGGGTTGTAGCATTTCGTCGGGGAAAACCGTTTCCGGCGAAGTCAGAATACGTCCGAAGAATGTGGTTGTAAATTTTCGATTAATGCGATACCCCAATCGACTGGCTTCCACTTTTTTACCTTTGTATTCGAAGTCCTGACATTTTTCCAGGTAGCCATTTTCGATTAGAAACTTTGGATCTCGTTCCTCCGCTTTCATACGGCTAAAAATTTCGGGAATGAGATAAGAAATATCGTGGCCAACTTTGATATGTGGTCCAATCATACCCGCCGAAGAAATGAAGCCCTGATATCCGCTGACAACAAAACTTAAAAATGCATTGTTTAGGTCGATAATCTGGGTCAGTGCGTTGAATGGGGCCTTGGTCATGACACCTTCCAATCCGGCGCCGGTTGTCGACGGCGATTTACCGGTCATATTGGAGGCAAACTCCATAAAGAGTTCGGGCCATTCAAAATAGTGCAATGGATTATGGACCGATATGGGTTTAATGCCTTCCTCCGGTGCATTATTTCGGCGACCGGCAATGACTGCATCTGCAGCGTAGTATAGTGGATCGGATAACTGAATACCGCGGGCAAGGCGCATACCTATTTCCGTAATATGCATGAAGCGCCGCTGGGTAATATCCTTCCGCGCCTGCAAATAGCGCATATTGCTACTCAATTTACCGTTTGGCATAGTCCGTTGGTGTGAGGGACAAACAACGTATTTGGGCGCGCATTTATCTTGCAGAAATTTCAACAAAAATTCCTGCATAACGGGCGTATACTTTGAAAATTTTATGCTATCGTCGACAATTTTTTGAACATCAGCTTTCGTTAGGGGATGGTAATTACAGATGAAAGAATCGGGCAAAGTCATATCGAATTCCGCTTCGTGATCATAGCCCGGTTCGATGGCATCATCGGGGCGCTGGTAAAGTCGGTATTCGCAATTCTCTACAAATTTCACCGAATTGTAAGGTTTTTTTAACGGTTTTAAATGTTTTAAAGGAACGGTCACACTCGCCGTGATATCGTCTTCCATGGAAATTTTTCGCGACGCGTAGAAATCTTCGCGCAAAGAAAACATATTCCACGAATGGTCCGAACGCAGGCCAATACGCAGGTAACGGGCTACAATTTTTTGATTCAGATACTTCAATTCGTGGCCAGTCACTCCATTGACGAGATCTACGGAAAAATGCTTTTTCCAATCACTCCCCCATCCTTCGCGATAGTGCAATTTGAGGATATAGATCAGTTCTTTGACATTGGAAGGAACCGTTTGTAGCCACGCATTATAGGCATCGGTGTGGTTATCGCTCTGCTGGAACATTTGGATAACGGATCCTAAGGAGCGCTTGCGATCGAGGATGGGAAGATTTTTTTGCCCGGGATCCTTGTAGCGGTGACTAAAATTCATTTGCAAAATTTTATCCACTTCCAGACAATCCTTTTCGAAGTCGTGGACAACGGAACTACCCATCGAAATATTGTCTTCTATGGACTTAGAAATTTCAGATTTACCGCCACCGGAGACCGTCGATGGTTTATGGCAAAAAAGACCTTCGCCGACGGTTCCGATGAGCTGCCATTGCTGCGACCGAGGATCTTTTTTTAACTCAACTTGATATCCATTGGGCAAAATATAAGTCCAATTGGGAATGATGCGCAGCTGTCCCACTTTTCCACAATATTTCCAACCAATGGTCTGGTCAATTTTAGAAAAATGGGCATCTTCTGGAACATAAATAATATCCGAAAATTCCCGATCAATGCCATAACCCTCCCTTTGAAAATCAATCTGTTGGCTATAATATTTAGCCAAAAAAGTTATGGTTTGCTGCGACTTTTCGATGTAATCCATCCTGAAATCATCGCCCAAATCGTAGCGCGGATTGGCCAGGGAACCACCGGAGTGTTCTTCCTCGCAGAGTCCAAATAAATTCGCCGAATAACTCATCTGAGTTTTAATTTCTTTTTTACCGTAGCCGTTGTAGCTATCGGCGATAATTGAAATGATGACGCCACTTTTATCTCGCACCATAACCTTAAAAGGTTGACCATTATGGTATAGTTCGCCTTCCTTCTCCCAACACATACCATCGCGCCTTTGCCGCTCCGTCGCATCAGAAATATGGGGCAAGCCGAGTTCTTTTTTCGTCAATTGCGTCAAATGGGGAGCAACGATGATACAGCCCGTGTGGCCGGTCCAGGTCTCCGGGTCCATGGCGGGATCATTCTCGGGAGACATCGGCGATCCAGCATTGCCAAAAATGCTTTCCGCCATATCGAGAAAATTGACCAACGACCCGGGAACAAAAAATCGAATTTCCATTCTTTTTTCGCGACAATAATTCGCAACGGCAGGACAAACAATCGGCTTTAGATATCCTGAAACAAAGGTATATGCCTTTTTACGCTGCGTCGCCGTGAAAGGCAATTCCAAAATATTTTTAGAAGGGCGACAGGCATGCGCCAGTAGGCGGACAAAAGTCAACTTGGGAACCTCAATCTTATCGACGGGCACAGACCATTCGCCTTCAACAATATGGAAAACCCCCTTAGTCGTCCGCTTGTCAATTTTCGGATTATGTAAAATCCCTTGGTATACGCGATAGCTGTCGATGTACTCTGAATGAAATTCATCGGCATCGGTCGGCAAAGATAACATCCGCGATACACCATGGCGATCGGATATAAATGTTTGACGAGGTATCCAGCGATGCTTTTCGTTGGCCGGTAAATCTTTAAAATAACGCTCGCAAAAATCGATAATCCGCTGATCGGCTGGACAATTATATTCGAGTAACAGATGGCGTAAATTATTAGTCGATGCCAATAGAGGTTCCGCTATTTTTGTAATTGGAAGATTTTTTTTATAACCATTCAATCCCAATGACATTAATCGCAAATTGACGTATTCTTGTAAAGCCTCATCGCTCAGTATCGCACTTTCATTTTCACGATCGTATCCCAGTGTATCTTGAATTTCCATAATATTTTGATTTCATTTAATTGTAAAATATATTAATAAAAATTCAACTATTTTTTTATGCTTTTCCTAAAAGGCTACTTTCCCAGAGGGCTCTGCCCTCTGGAATCCCGCCAGGGGATCCATCCCCTGGACCTGGATTTTCGGGCCTTGTCCCCGGGCGTTGCCCGGGGACAAGGCCCGAAGGGCCCGGAAGGGCCGCCCGCGGCGAAGCCGCGGGCGGGCTGACTTTTTTGCCGAGGCAATGCGCATTGCGCATCGCCTCGGCAAAAGGAAGATTAAACTTGCCCTGCGGCCCGGCCTGGCGAAGGATTCGCCATGCTGGGCCGCGAAAGGAGGTCAAGGAGTCCGTGACTCCTTGCGGGGTCATGGGGCGGAGCCCCATAATTTTTATTGATGGCTAAATTTATATGTTAGTGGCGTATTCATAGCCAACGCATTGTGTACGAGAAAGAGTTCCTTATATTCATTCCAATGTTGCACACGCAAAATTTGCTCCTTTGGTATCTGTAGCGCCAATGCAAAATTTTTCTCTTTCAGGTAACATGGAGCTTGTATTTGCGCAATTCGTGCGGATAAAATGAGATTTTCATTTTCAAGTTCCGCACATTGTGCCTCAATTTTCATCAAGTTATTGGCATGAATAAAGGCTTCTTGACGAAAATATAACGTTCCAAGTGTTGCTATAAACGCAACGAATACCGAGCTTGCGCCCAACGATATGATGAGTTGATTATTAATAAATTGACTTTTCATTTTAAAATTTCTCTAATGTTCTAAGTTTTGCTGATCGGCTGCGATGGTTGCTAGCCATTTCCTCATCCATCGGTATTATGGGTTTTTTGGTTAAAATTCTTGCGATACTACAGCGATTATTCCATTTTTCGTGGCAACTAATCGCATTTCCCGCCTTTTCATTAAAAAATTGTTTTACGATTCGGTCTTCTAGGGAGTGGAAGCTTAACGCTACCAACCGTCCACCGTGGTCCAGGAGCTCGAAAGCTTTGGGGAGTGCGGTACGAATTTCATTTAGTTCTTCGTTAATTGCAATGCGCAAGCCCTGAAAAGTACGGGTTGCCGGGTGAATTTTTTCATGGAATCTTTGAGGCAAATTTTCCGCGATGAACTTAGCAAATGTATCGGCATATTTTATTACTTCACTTTCACGTTGAGCTAAAATTAAATCGACGATCTTGCGCCAATATCGTTCCTCACCAAAATCCCGAATGGCCTCGATAAGTTGCTTACGATCGGCCGTTGCTAAAAATTCATGGGCCGTTATACTACTCTGGGAATCTATACGCATGTCCAACAATGCGTGGTAGCGGAATGAAAATCCACGGGTTTCGTTATCAAGTTGGAGTGAAGAAATCCCAAAATCAAAAAAAATACCTTGCAAAAACGGCAGCGAAAGCTGATCAATTGCCGAGAACGGACGGGTGAAAAATTGAAATCGATTCCCAAATTCTGCCTTCAAATTTTCGGCATGCGTTACAACTTCTGGATCCCGATCGACGGCGAATAGGGTAATATTGGGATAATTTTCCAGGAAATAACGGCTATGTCCACCACCGCCAAAAGTGCAATCTAAAAAGTTTCCTCCGCGTTGCAAATTGAGAAACTGTGCTGTTTCGTGGAGCATAATGGGAATATGAACTGTTATTTTTTCCCCAATCATAGGCCTAATCCTTTCAGTACGGAAGTGACGTCTTCCTGTGGCTCTTTTTCTAAATAATTTTTAAATTTTTCCGGTTCCCATATATTAAACGTACTTCCTCCGCCAACAAATATAACCTCCGATCGAATTTGCGCATGCTTCAATAGTCGCTCTTCGATTTTCACACGGCCTTTGTTATCGCACGAAAAGGTATCCGCTTTTGAAAATAGTCTCGCGAGAACCATTTGCCCCTGTGTGTCACCAAAACTGACTTCTGCAACCTTTTCTTCTAGACGCGTGATCATCTTTGGAGGATAAACAGTGATACAGCCGGCTGGATTCGGCAACGCTAAAAAAGTGTCCGCTTCATTGTCGGGTCTCCACTTCGCAGGTAGGGCAATCCGCATTTTTTCATCTGCTGAACGCGCATACTCACCCACATAAAATTTTTTTACCATTGAATTCACAATTTTCTATTTCCCAAAATCGACATCATTTTCCCATAGTCTCCCATAATCCCCCACCAGTCAATATTTTTTTTCCAAAATGTCCAATAAAGCAAGTTTTATTTTCATTTAATAAAAAAATTTCGGCAATACATAGGGCTCTGCCCCGTGATCCCGCAAGGAGTCGCGGACTCCTTGACCTCCTTTTGCGGCCTAGCCAGGCGAATTCTTCGCCTGGCTAGGCCGCAGGGTAAAACCAACGCCCGGCGCTTCG
>JAITAG010000063.1 GCA_031284265.1 Puniceicoccales bacterium
AAGCCTTTAAAAAAGGAAAGGCAAAAATTTATATTTACCACAGGGGTTGTAATTCTCTGACTTCGCTGCATTTTGATCGCCACGATGAGCAGGTATCGAGTATAGATCACCGGAGAGCGATTTTTACAAAGGTTAAAGGTATTGCACAATGGGCAACGTGCTGGGGGACAGGTAAGTTAACCTGTAGTTTCCTTGGACATATGCCCATATTGGGAGTAGTACTGGGAGGAGTTGTCGGTGTTGCCACTAGTGTGGCAGGGGTGATAGCTCTATACAAAACCTATGATTCATTTTGTCCTACTGAAGTGAAGCGTTCCATTAATGCTTTCTGGAAAAAGAAAGCTAGATCCTTTGCCCCGATGCTAAATACATGGCTAAGGGATTTTTATAGGGATTCTAGGGGGGTGTACCCTTTAGCGCCAGAGGACCCACCCTCTTGGACTCCCGCAAGTAGTCGGTAGACTCCTTCATGGGGCCCCGCAAGGAGTCGCGGACCCCTTGGTCACTTTATGCGGCCCCGCCAGGCGAAGGGTTCGCGTGGATTGGCCGTAGACGGAACCCCCCGCCCGGCGCGACGCGCCGGGCGGGGGTATTTTTTTTGGCCCTTTGGGCCTCTATTTACCCTGGCCGAGGCACTGCGCAACGCGCAGCGCTTCGGCCAAAAGTCAGCCTGCCCGCGGCGAAGCCGCGGGCGGGCCTTTGGGCCCTTCGGGCCTATCCCCCGGGCGGAGCCCGGGGAATAGGCCCGGAACCCCGGTCCAGGGGATGGATCCCCTGGCGGGAGTCCAGAGGGCAGAGCCCTCTGGGTAACCATCCCCTGGCGGGGATCCAAGGGCGAGGAGCCCTTGGGGATCAGAGCAAGGCATTCCGGATCCAGGAAACCACATCATTTCGGGGATCAGCTGACAGTAATTGGTGTAGTTCTTCCGCATCTTTTTGGGCCTGCGTTAAAGTTTCTGGGTTATTCAAGCAGTCGCGCAGCGCATGGCCGATCAACTTTGGTTTTGCTGAAAATTGTAAAAATTCCAGCGCCGACTCGCGATTCAAAAGAATATTTGCGATATGCAAAAATTTCACCTTTATTAGCAATTTTGCCAGCCCATAGGTTATGGTACTCGCTTTGTAAACGATTACACTTGGAATACCGGCGAGTGCGCAGTTAAGCGCCATGGTTCCCGAGCTCATCAGTGATGCACACGCCGACAGTGTACAGGTTCCGCTACGGATAAAGGAAAGGGAAAGGTTTTTATGTTTTTTGCTAATATTTTGCAAAATATCCAAAATATCTTCATCGGGGTAGAAGACAACTAATTCGCGGACTTCACCAATTTTTTTAAGTTGGTTGATCGTATGGAGCATGATGGGAAAGATTTTTTTTACGGCAATTGTTCGGCTTCCGGGAAGTAGGAGGATTGGTCCATTGGGATTATAGCTAATCGGCAAGGCATAATCTTCATCGAGGAAAGGGTGGCCTAAAAATTGTACGTCGAGGTCAGTGTCTTTGTAGTATGCTTTTTCAAAGGGAAAAATTGTTCCGAGCGCGTCGATATATTTCGCAATGGCAAAGCGGCGCTTCGCTTTCCATGCCCAAATTTGCGGACTGATATAATGATAAAGTTTTACGTTTCCGCCGGCTTTATGGCTGATACCTCGTCGATATAGTTCCTTTGCAATGCGTAGATTTAGACCTGGAAAATCGATAAAACAGACAACTTTTGGGCGGTATTTGGCGATCCAATCGCAGGTCATTTTTAAAAATTTCGAAAAAAATTGGATATTATGCAAAACCTCTACTACGCCGACAACGGAAAATTCAACCAAATTGAAGAGAAAATCGACGCCAGTCCGTTCTAGATTATCGCCACCGATTGCACAAATACTGTATTGAGGATACTCCAATTTTAATTTTTTAATAAATGCTGCGCCATGCTCATCGCCGGAATATTCGCCGGCAATTACCAATAAATCGGGAGATTCTACTGCTATTTCATTGAATGTAATTTTCCGCATGGCTATGCATTAAAGCGAAAAATGATCACGTCGCCATCCTTAACTTCGTACTCTTTTCCTTCGAGGCGATATTTTCCCATTTCTTTTGCTACGACAAACGATCCCGCCGTAACCAAATCTTCGTAACTTACAACTTCCGCTTTGATAAATCCATGTTCAAAATCGCCATGGATAATGCCAGCGCACTGGGGTGCCTTCATGCCAACTTTGAATGTCCAGGCGTGGACCTCCATTTCGCCGGCCGTAAAATAGGAGGCCAGTCCCAGTAAGTGGTAAGTCGCGCGAATCAAGTTCGAAACGCCACTATCCCGTACGCCAAATTCGGATAAATAGGCCTTTGCTTCTTCCGGAGAAAAATCGATCAAATCCGATTCCAGTTGGGCACAAATGATGCAATGATCCGCATGGTGCGTGGATTGCACATAGGTTCTAACGCGTTCCACAAATGGATTTCCTGCGGCAATTTCATGCTCCGCCACGTTGCACGCATAGATCACTGGTTTTGAGGAAAGCAGGTTGAATGACTTCAATAAAATTTTTTCTTCCCCATCCATTGCCAGCGTATTGGCCGAATTGCCTCGGTTGAGGTGCTCCTGTAGGCGCCGTAACAATTCGACAATTTTAATGGCTTCCCCATCATTGGCCCGCGATTTCTTAATACTCTTGTTGAGTTGATTTTCAATGGATTGCAAATCCGCTAAAATGAGCTCTGTGTTAATAATTTCAATGTCGCGTACCGGATCAATGCTCCCGGAACTATGAATAATATCGCCATTTTCAAAGCAGCGTACCACGTGAATAATCGCGTCAACTTCCCGAATGTTTGCCAAAAATTTGTTACCTAAACCCTCCCCTCGATTGGCTCCGGCTACAAGACCCGCAATGTCAACGATTTCAATCGCCGCAGGGACTAATTTTTCCGTTTTAGCAATGGGTTTTAGGACGGCTAACCGCTCATCGGGCACCTCCACGACGCCAACATTGGGATCGATGGTACAAAAGGGATAATTTTCCGCCTGAGCCTTACGGGTGTGCGTCAGAGCATTGAAGAGCGTACTTTTTCCCACATTCGGTAATCCAACAATTCCTGCCTGTAACATAACTTGTCGGGTAAAAGAAGTCCGATAAACTTCGCAAGGATTTATCACTTGAATGGTCAAGGGGAACCGGGAAGCAAAAGCCCAAGGAGCCGAAGGCTCCTTGTAAGGTATGAAACTTCATACCTTGCGCGCTTTGCGCGCGGCTTTTGCTTCAATCCAGACCGCACCCTACAGGGCAATGGCAATCCATATTATTGACCTAGGCTTGGGTTTAAAATTGCCGATACATGAGCGTTATGCTTGCTTCAAGGATACCACCCCCAATGAATGAGGCAAGATACACACCTATCCCTCGACACTTACGATCTCGGTCCAATCATCGCCCACAAAAAATCCTAACTCGCCGTGTTCAATGGACTTTTCTTTGAGCAATTGGGTAACGGATTGCATTTCTTCCTCCTGGACTTCCTTGGGATTATCGCCTTTAACTCTACGAATAAACATATTTTCCGGTAAATCATAGGATTCGCCATCGCGCACAAAAGAACGCTTGTATCCCAACATTTTTAGCGCATGGTGTATCTTCCCGTTATTCTCTCCCGAATTATGAAAAATGGTCACTAAAAAACTTTTCAAATTATCCATAACTACAGCTACCACACCGTATGTAGATTACCTATGAAAAATAGTGCCCATGGCAAAACATTTTTTATGAATATCTCATATCCGTGCATATATCCCATTATTTCAATGACAGCATAATTTCCAACACATTCCCATTCCTAAAATTTGCAGTAAAATGTTGGGTATCCAAAGCAGTAGATCCGGATGAGCGTTAGGCCATGTTCCCAAAGACGATAGAGTCATTGTCATCAAATAATATCCTAGACAAAGCAATAGGGCAATGGCGACATTGATCGACGTTTCTCTGCGGCTTAACTTTATCGATAGCGGAATCGTCACGAGTACGAGCGCTAAAATTGCAAAGGCCATCGCGCCCTTCATTTGTATTTCTACCTGTACATCCATATACTTTTGCCAGTCACAATTTTTTACGCTCCGTTCGCGCAATGCTAGCATTTCCCCTAATGTCATGTGGCGAATTTTTTTTTGTACCCGCACACCCTTAAAAATATTGTCCAATGACAAATTGAGCGAAAATTTTTCGAAAGAAATTAACGGCGCAATCTTTTCCCGTTCCAGTTTCTTTTCGACGGTTCCTTGCAATAGTGTCAAAATTAAAGCATTTGTCTGCGCATCATATTCTAGGATGCCTGTCTTTGCTTGTATGTACATCGTGACCTCCTCCCGCTCATTAAGCTCCCAAATGTGAAAATTATTTAAACATTTTCGATCTAAATTTTTCACGAAAATAATATAGCCGGGAAAATCGCGAATAAATTTCTGAGGCGTTATGAAACGCAGCGGCTCTTCGCGAATGATATTTTGTAACTTACTTTTAACACTGGAAATAGCCCTTGGCGCATAGTGAAAATTGACCATAAATGATATCCAAACACCACAGCTCGCTAAAAATAAAATCGGTGAAAATATTTTCAATGGACTAATTCCAGAACTTTTTAACGCAATAAACTCATTATTCGCAGATATTTCACCCATCGTCAACAGCGTCGCTACGACAAAACCAAAAGGAAGTGCATAGGAAATCATCGAAGGTATGAGCGTAATGATTAAAAAAAAGCAATTGCTTAGTGACAATTTTCCGCCCACTAAAAAATCCGTCATCCCTTTCATAATATTGCCTACGATGAGTACGGCCGCAAAAAATAATACCGATGCCACTAAATAAAATAAAAATTGCCTCAATATGTACTGATGGAGGAGTTTCACGTACCCTTTGCAATTAGCGTATTTTTAGAATCCTATCACCAAATACGAGAAAATATTATAGCGGTCAATAGAACGTCTCCGCCAGGGGATGCTTACCCAGAGGGCGGAGCCCTCTGGGTAAGCTATTTTATTTTCCTGTGAATTTCTCAGCAAAATGGATGTGAATAAGTTTCCGAAAAAAGTTCTCGTATTTCGATTGAAAATACTATATATTCTACACAGTTTAATTAAAAACAACTAGATATAGTATAAATTTAAAAATTATGATAAAATGTATTTTTAATCAAAATGCAAAAGTAGATGCGCAAATGCTTCGGAAGACGGAGCTTACGCAGGCGGTATACAATGTATTTTTCGAGGTCGGTAAAACGACGGGTGAATTTGGTTCGAATATTGCTTGGGCACTTACGGACGAGGTCATTGCGGGATTAAAGGGCGATAGGGTTGATTCTTTTTCCACTGTGGAGAATAGGATTGAGGCCGTATTATTGCGGTCGCCATACCATGCCAGTGCGAAGACCGTCATTGTGGCGCGCGATCGTCGCGATCACGTTTCCGAGTTAGTGCAACAAGCCGAAATCGATCGCGTCGATCAATATTTATCGAAGCTCGATTGGGAAATACGCGAAAGTAGCAATATGGGTTATTCTTTACAGGGATTAAACCACTATCTTTCGGGAACCATCAGTCAAAATTATTGGCTCAACAAAGTTTATCCGGAGCGAATTCGGGAAGCTCACGAGTCCGGGGATTTTCATTTACACGATTTGACGCAACTTTCCGTGTACTGCGTTGGCTGGGATCTCGCCGATTTATTGCGGGAGGGTTTTTGTGGTGTTCAAGGCAAATTGGAAGCGAATCCGCCCAAACATTTTCGTACGGCATTAGGCCAGATCGTCAACTTTTTTTATACGTTACAGGGAGAAGCCGCAGGGGCTCAGGCGTTTTCGAATTTCGATACATTACTAGCGCCCTTTATTTACTATGATCAATTGGATGAGCAAATGGTAGAACAGGCGCTACAGGAATTTATTTTTAATATCAATGTACCGACCCGTGCGGGATTTCAGACGCCATTTACGAATATTACATTGGACTTGTTTTGTCCAGAACATTTGGCCAATGAGCCTGTGATTATCAATGGGGAGCGTCAGGAAAAGACGTATCGAGAATTTCAGCGAGAGATGGATATGTTTAATCGCGTATTTTTTCGGGTTATGTCCCATGGTGACGCCCATGGTCGGGTGATGACTTTTCCTATTCCGACGATAAATGTTACAAAAAATTTCGATTGGGATAATGAAAATCTCAAAGGATTATGGGAGATGACCGGAAAATATGGTATTCCCTATTTTTCGAACTTTGTCAATTCCGACATGAAACCGGAAGACGCCCGTTCCATGTGCTGCCGATTGCGCATCGATAATACCCAACTGGAAAGGCGCGGAGGCGGGTTATTTGGAGCGAATCCGCTAACGGGAAGTGTCGGCGTTGTGACTATCAATTTACCGCGCATTGCCTATCTCTCACCAAATGAAGCAGAATTTTTTGAACGGCTAACGGTTTTGATGGATTTAGCAGCGGAAAGTCTAGAAATTAAACGCGCATTATTGGAAAAATTGACCGGTGCCAATCTGTATCCTTATACGACGTTTTACTTGAAGGATATTAGGAAACGTTTCGGTTGCTATTGGAAAAATCATTTTTCAACGATCGGTATCGTCGGTATGAACGAGGCTTGTTTAAATCTCCTAGGCGAAGCCATTACGACAAATAATGGAAAGATATTCGCATTAAAAGTACTCGATTTTATGCGGAATAAAATTGTAGAACTCCAAAAAAAAACAGGCAATCATTTCAATTTGGAAGCGACACCAGCGGAAAGTACATCCTTTCGATTAGCGTTGAAGGATAAAGATAAATTCGGCAGTAAATTTATCGATGCCAGTGCGAACGGTGTGCCCTTCTATACCAATTCCGTACATGTTCCCGTCAATTATACGGACGATCTCTTTTGGCTTTTGGATCATCAAGACGATTTGCAAACTAAGTTTACGGGAGGAACAGTAGTTCATTGCTTCCTCGGTGAACGCATTTACGATACGAATATCGTGAAAAATTTGGTGCGTAAAATTGCAAATAATTACAAATTACCTTACTTTTCACTGACGCCAACATTTTCAATTTGCTCGGAACATGGATACTTGTCGGGCGAACAAAAGGTGTGTCCCCATTGTAACGCGAAAACGGAAGTTTATTCGCGGGTAGTCGGTTATTTGCGACCAGTACAGCAGTGGAACGACGGGAAACAAGCGGAATTTGCAATGCGAAAGACGTTGCAGCTGCCATGGGGCTCCGCCCCACACCCCGCAAGGAACATGGTTCCTTGACCT
>JAITAG010000005.1 GCA_031284265.1 Puniceicoccales bacterium
TGTATGCTTACGGTACAAATTTGTTGGGACAACATGATGGGTGGAGCGATGATCGGCCTACTGATTTTGAATGTGGGCCAAGTTATTTCCTGGCGAGATTCGGATAGCGTAGTGATGCGGGGATTCCAGATGATGGCGGCCATAGCTTTTGTAATGATTGCGGCTGCGGGATTTGCCGCCGTTTTACGCGAAACAGGTAATATTCATGAACTCGTTAGTGAGTTAGCGAATAACATCGGTTCTAACAAAGGCATAGCGGCACTGGGCATGATTGCGGTCGGGCTAATCATTACGATGGGAATCGGCTCCTCCTTTTCAACGGTGCCAATTATTGCGTCCATTTACGTCCCCCTATGCCAAACATTGGGATTTAGCGTTCCAGCAACCATTTGCATTACGTTGGCGGCGGCAGTTACTGGTGACGCGGGTTCACCGGCCTCCGATACGATGCTCGGTATGACGTCTGGTCTTAATGTGGATGGGCAGCATGACCACATTTGGGATACAACAATTCCAGCTTTTATACACTTTAACATACCTCTTGTTCTTTTTGGCGTGCTGGGAGCAATGGTTTTGTGATGGATTTTGATAAGATGGCGATAATCGCATTTTTTTCATACCTTAACATATCCATGGTTATTTTGGCATAATAGTGGCAATGGCTTTGGAAATGGTAGAGATTAGCGGGCGGCGATTCCGGGCGACACGGGTTCACCGGCCTCCGATACGATGCTCGGCATGACATCTGGCCTCAATGCCGATGGACAGCACGACCACATTTGGGATACAACAATCCCGGCCTTTTTATACTTCAACATACTCCTCGTTCTTTTTGGCGTGCTGGGAGCAATGGTTTTGTGATGGAAACGTAATCGGTGGCATATCATTACATGAGGGGTTGGTCTACGGGTTTGACCAGCGCACTCCACTCTCGCTTTCCGAAATATGCTCCGAAGATTATTACTTGTCCCATAAGTGAAAAACATTTATGTAAATTTATATAAAAAACTCCTATGCTTTTTGTTATTGATAATATTTTTAAGATTATCTTGGCAGTGTCATTCTTTTTATAAGTCTTAGGAAATCTTAGGAATATAAAAATGATTCTAACAAACGCGGTAGTTATCGCCGTATTGGTGGTAATTGGATTGAGTATGACGCGGATAAACGTGGTTATCGCGCTGGTAACGGGAGCATTGATTGGTGGCGTAACCGGTGGCATGTCATTACAAGAAGCGTTGAACGTATTTTCCTCAGGCTTAGGTGGCGGTGCAAAAATTGCACTAAATTACGCAATCCTCGGTGCTTTTGCGGCGGCAGTAGCTCACTCCGGTGTTCCCATTTGGTTATCCCATAAGTTGATAAAATTTATCGCAGAAAAAAAACATCAACCTAGCCATCGGCTCTATTTCAAAATTGCGATTATATTTTTGCTGGCACTCATTTCAATCCTATCAAAAAATGTAATTCCTGTCCATGTGGCCTTTATTCCCATTCTTATTCCACCGCTGCTCGGCATATTTTCAGAGTTACAAATGGATCGCCGTCTACTCAGTAATACGATAGCGTTTGGCCTCATTATCACATACATGGCGATTCCTTACGGCTTCGGTAGTATTTTTTTGGAAAGTATTTTCCTGAAAAATTTAGTAGAAAATGGAATGGATATTGGCTTGAAAGACGTTTTGCTCGGCATGATTTTCCCCGCCTTAGGTATGGTTACTGGATTGGCTACTTCCTGTTACGCCTATCGAAAACCACGCGTCTATGACCTGAATCGAATTCAATCGATAAAAATAAAAGAAGAATTTTGCTCCCCAAAGGATATTGTAGTCTCAGGATTGGCAATCATCGGTGCGCTGCTGGCTCAACTCTGCTGGAAAAGTACAATGGCTAGTGCGCTATTTGGATTTTTTATCTTTGCAATAGGAGGCGTTGTCGGCTGGCGCGACTCGGATAACGTGGTCGCCCAAGGCTTCAAAATGATGTCCTCCATCGCTTTTATTATGATCGCAGCAGCTGGTTTTAGTGCCGTCTTGCGCGCCACCGGCGACATTCAAGAACTAGTCAATTGGCTGGCAAACAGCGTAGGTTCAAGTAAAATTTTAGCAGCATTGAGTATGGTGATGGTCGGTCTACTCATTACCATGGGAATCGGTTCTTCCTTTTCAACGGTACCAATTATCGCCGCAATCTACGTTCCCCTTTGCTCAACCTTGGGCTTTAGTCCTCTAGCAACGGTCTGTATCACCGCTGCCGCAACGGTTACCGGCGATGCCGGTTCTCCCGTCTCGGATACTATGCTGGCCATTACAGCTGGACTGAACTCCGATGGCCAACATGATCACATTCGAGATACTTCTATCCCAGGATTTATCCATTTTAATGTTCCATTGGTAGCTTTTGGTGTCTTCGGTGCAATGATGCTGTGAGCCAAGAGGGCTCTGCCCTCTGGACTCTCGCCAGGGGATCCATCCCCTGGACCGGGATTCCCGGGCCTGTTGGCCTGTTCCCAGGGCAACGCCCGGGGAACAGGCCCGAAGGGCCCAAAGGGCCCGCTCGCGGCGAAGCCGCGGGCGGGCCTGACCTTTTGTCCGAAGCGCTGCGCATTGCGCAACGCTTCGGACAGGGTAAATTTTAAACTTGTCCTGTGGCCCGGCCAGGCGAAGCATTCGCCTGGTTGGGCCACACAACGAGGTCAAGGAGTCCGCAACTCCTTGCGGGTCCATAGGGCGGAGCCTTTTGGTTACGCACAATCGACGTAGCGCCTAATAGCTTCAACTTTCCAAGATGACGTTTGGCTACCGATTGTTATTTCTACGTCATCGCCGATCTGCTTTGCGAGTAATGCCTGAGCTAGGGGTGTTTTATAGGAAAGAATATTGTTATCGGGATCGCCATCCCAGGCTCCCAAAATCGCATATTCTGCATTTTCATGGGCTGAATTAGTCAGACGAACAACAGTACCGATACCCACGGTATCGTCATTTGCCGTAGAAAAATCAATAATTTGGGCTTTTTTGAGATCAATTTCCAATTGATCGCGTCGTGACAACAAGATACTTTGGTCTTGTCGTGCCATTTTATATTCGGAATTTTCGCCGAGATCGCCATGTTCGCGGGCGATTTCGATGGCCTTTTTATTGGCCGGAATTTTTTCATTAACCAATATCTCGTATTCTTTTTTCTTTGCATCAAAGCTTTCACGAGAAACCATAAGGGAAACGTCTGCGCTTTGTTTATCGGAAAGTTTATCGGAGATAAGTACTTGAACCGAAGGAAATTCTTTGATAAATCGTGCAAACAATAATTTTTTTGTCAGCGAATCGAACCATTGATTTTGCATCAACATTTGACACAAACTTCGCGCGTGTTCCTCCGTAGCATCGGATAGTAAATCGCGAATCAAATTGCGATCTTCGCTAACTAATTCGGCTAAAGGAATTCGTTTCGACGAGGTATTCGCTAACGCTTCCATATCAATGGCTAAAAAAATCGCGTTGAGCAGTTTATGTCCAACTAATTCCTTGGAAATAACTCCGGCAAATTTTCGTACATGACGATTTTTAATAATCCAATGGAGTACCGGCGATTTCAGCGCACGCTCATTTAGCCAGCGATTAAAGCAATCCTTCAAGAAGTCGTGACAACCGCGTTCAATGAGAAACAAAATACATTCGTTCGTAAATTTTCCCTGACTATTTTTCAATAAGTTTGCGCAACGAGATTCCCATTCATCGGGAAATGCGCAAGTTACGAGGAGCAAAAACCGTTCATAGTAATTCGAAGGCAATTCTTCAACCAATTTGCCTAAATTGTTACAGTCGCGGATCAACGCCTCCGGTGTTGGTTCAAAATATTCAATTTCGTCACCAATGATTCCTGCTAAATCATTGCGGATCCAACAACAGGCCAATTTTTGAGCAATCGATAGGCGCTTATCGCTTGACCCGAGAATGGTGCTCAGATCATCGACTACCTTTTTGATTTCGGGGGCAATGGTTTCTTGATTTTCGCGTGGTAGATCTAAAATTTTTGCAGCGATTTCAATTTTTTTAATGGGATCCTTATGAATTTGGATTTGTTCCACCATATCATCTTCGATGCTAACGGGTTGTTCCCTCAAAATGTAAGTATTGAGGCGTTTGGGTGATAGCATAATCAGTGAATCTTTTGCAAGTAGCTTTTTCACATTAGACCACCAGCGACGGAATCCGGATTCACCGATAATGCGTTTAAAGATGAACTCAATTTCGCTCAGTGCTAATTCTTTATGGGGACTATCTTCGATGAGCGAATGAATAAGTGCAACGGGTTCATTTTTAGCCTTTGCGATGATCGCATCGGGACTGTTTTTGAATTGTACAAGAATATTATTATCGGACAAAATCTCCAATTTTTTGACGCAAAAGACGGGATTCATACGGTGTTCCGTCTGATCTTCGAAGATAATTTTCAGTACATTCATCGCGGGGTCGTAGCCTAAAATCTGGCCCAATCCCCAGCTTTGATGAACACAGTAAGTTCCCTCATTAATATTTTCTAACTTTTCGAGCTCCCGATCAAGGAGCGGCTGTTTCCGTGCAATTTGATCAATAATCGTTCTATCCATATTCTTTGTAAGCGTACGCAATACGTTTTCTGCAATAATTTTTTCGAGACCGAATGGCTTTGTCAATTATTTTTTTAATTTCCAGACACATTTGTTGGTATAACGTCATAAAACAAGCGGACGCAATCTTTGGAACCCGGATGAAGTTCCCACTATTTCCCTAGTTTAGGTTCATTTTTGATATTTTCGGATGACAAATCCGAAACAGTTTTTTATGGACTAAAAATCTTAACGTGCCGCTTGCTCCCACCCTCTACCCTTCAGCCTTGGAAGAAAAGGAACTGTTGTCAAATTTTTTTAGGGAATAATTTCCCGGAAAATCCTCACAAAAAATAAAAATTTTCTGCGTTTTTTTCTTGACACAAATTATAGATTCTTAGAATTTCGAAAATGGAATACAGGAATACAGGAAAAAGTAAAAGCAAATCTTTCACTTTAGTTGAAATTGTTTTCACTATTTCCATCATCGGCATTTTACTAGCCATACTACTTCCGGCAATGAGCGCCATAAAGTTAAGCGCGCAGAAAGTAAGAGATGTTTCCAATCTTAAAAGAATCGCCGAAGGCTGGCGTGAGTACGTCATCAATCGCGGCTTTACTATCCCTTCTGATATTAACCACGTAACAGTTCTTAGGGATCTGTTAGTTGGAATCGACAGAGGTTTTAGTGAACCCGATATTTGGCTTTCCTCTGGAGATAAATATGGTTCACTCGGAGATTGGTGGACAATAAATAATTTCATGATCGAACAAGATTTCATAATAAGCTATTGTTTTATGGCGGATTTACCAGTAAACGCTCCCCTTGAAACTACACCACTTGGATTTACGCGAGGCCTCAATAAAAATGGATTGTGGGACGAAAAAGCAGGAATTTATGGTTCCAAGGGTGGTTACGTGCTCTACGCCGATGGCCATGTCACTTGGTTCGATGGCAGCAAACCGGCAAAATTTTTAAAATGGGATCAGTCGGGTTATACCAACGATATTCGGCAGACAGTACGCACCGGAATTACAATTATCTGCTGTAACAGAGGCAAAACTCAGGTTAAGCCAGATTACAAGGGTGAAAATGCTCGAGCCATACTTTACGATATTGGCACCGGTGGCGAATGAAATTTTTACCATGCCGCTTGCTCCCACCTTCTACCCTTCAGCCTTGGAAGAAAATAGACCATTGTTAAATTTTTTTCAGAAAAATTGCTAAAAATAAACCAAAGGAAGCGGTGAAAATTTTTCAAAAATTTTTCTTGACTTTGTTTTAACGTCACGCTATAACATCAAATCTTGATTATTTCAGCCAATAGTCGTTTCAAAGTTCCACTGATGGCCATATTTTTGCCCTCGGCGATCGGGATATTATTGGCAAAATTTCTGAATGGTTCTGCGTTAGTCTCTACGCTTGCTATTTTGTTTATCGGCACCGGTTTGGGATATTTTTTTTGTAAGCAAAAACAATTTTTTAGGCATTATTTTTTTATCAGTTCCATGGCAATTTACGCCTTTTTACGTTTCGAAACGACGATTCCCATCGATCGGGAACAGATTTGGCGTTTAACTTACGCTATCAAAATTGAAAAAATCGACCATAAACCGGAACACGCTAAGGTGTACGGCTACGGAAAAATTATAAAGGTATACCTCGAAAAGTACCAAATGCTGGAGGGGCACCGCATCTATTTCTATTTGAATGGCAATGAGGATTACATTCCTTCGCAAATCTTGAAATTGCGTTCGGGAATACGCATCCTAGAACCGACAACATCGGAAACATTTTTTTCCTATTTGACTCAAAAAAATATTTACCTCTACGGCTACCGCGGCGAAGTATTGGAAATACTTGCGGAAGAAAATATTTTTCGGCACTTTTTCGCTAAAATTAATCGGATGCTGCGCGATCAAATTGAGCATTACATCCAAAAATATGGCAGCCATCCCAACGACGGCATTTTATATGGCCTTTTACTCAGCGAGAAAAAGGAACTTTCCAAGGAACAAAAAACGAATTTTCATCATACGAGCGCGGCGCATTTACTCGCGGTTAGCGGATTACATATCGGTGTAATCGCTTTTGCTTTGGACCTATTGTTGCATTGTTTTTTGCTGAAAAAACCTTGGCGTCGTTGGCCAATCATGGGTATTTTACTATTTTACGTTGGCGCCATAGGATTTCCGCCATCTGCGGTTCGCGCGTGGCTTATGTTAGCCTGTTTTTGGGGGGCTGGACTTTGTTCGCGAAAATCATCGGGCCTATCTTCGCTTCTGCTCGCTGCAATTTTAACGCTCCTCTACGATCCCATACTACTCTTCGACATTGGGTTCCAACTATCCTACGGCGTTGTAGCCATGTTACTTCTCCTATCAGTACCGTTGCGGCAAGCCATTCTATGGCTTTTTCGCAGGATACGTCGCAGCGTATTTCCTGGGATAAAATTGCATAGAACACGGAAAATATCATGGAAAGTGGCAGAATTACTATCGGTATCGGTAGCGGCGACCCTAGCGAGTGCTCCCCTTACCTTCGAATATTTCAATATGTTCAGTTTGGTGGGTATTTTTCTCAATCCGATCGTGGTACAGATGGCGTTACCCGTCGTCGTTTGTGGTTTTTTATTCCTATTGTTCGGCTTGTTACATTTGCATTTATTCCTCGGCGATATACTATTTCTATTAGCGCGAAAAGGCATATCGTGGATCTATGGACTATTGTCCCTAGCCGAGGAATACACCCCCTGGCACGTTGAATTTTTAACGAAACCGAATGGAATTGGCCTGGGCTTTTTTATCCTTTGCCTAATAATTTCCTTGAAAGTTTATACCCTACATAAGACCGTCCAATGGCAACGTTTTCGCCGAATGAATTTATGAAAAAATGTAGGTAATTTCATTTCCCCATCGACTCGTTTCCCGTCGATGTAAAATATCATTGGAGTGTCATCAAAAATAACCTCAAATAAGACGCCAACGATTTTCGAGGCGATTTCTCCTTTAAGATGGAGTTTTTATTTAAAAAAAGTTGACGTCACGCTTCCAAAATAATTTAATTAGTCTATGTCCAGTCACAGTAAAATATACGAATTCGGCAAGAAAACGGACGGCGATGCGACGATGCGTCCCTTACTCGGTGGTAAGGGGGCAAATCTAGCCGAAATGGCACGTATTGGATTACCGGTTCCCCCGGGATTTACGATCACGACGGAAGTCTGCGCCGAATTTAAAGCAAATGGCGAAAAATTACCCGCCTACATTTTCGATCAGGTCAAAGCGGCCATCAAAAATGTCGAGGCCCAGCAAGGAAAAATATTCGGTAATCTGGAAAATTCACTTCTATTTTCCGTACGTTCCGGAGCACGCGAGTCGATGCCGGGAATGATGGATACAATTCTTAACCTCGGACTCAATGACCAGAGCGTCCAAGGCTTTGCAAGGCATACGAATAATCCGCGTTTTGCCTACGATTGTTATCGCCGATTTATCCAGATGTACGGCGATGTGGTCATGGGAGTCCAGGCCATTGATGATCACGAAGAGGAGCCATTTGACGCCGTATTAGGACGATTAAAAGGGGAAGTCGGCGCTCAAAATGATGTCGACCTGACCGCAGAACAACTCCAAGAATTAATCCGGCGCTACAAAGATTTAATCAAAAAATTTTCCGGAACAGAATTTCCTCAAGATGTTTATGCCCAATTAGCAGGTGCGATCGGTGCTGTTTTTAAGTCTTGGAATAATGAACGGGCGGTTATCTATCGCCAAAAATATAATATCCCATCGGAATGGGGAACGGCGGTCAATGTGCAGTCGATGGTATTTGGCAACATGGGTAATAATTGTGCAACGGGTGTGGCCTTTACGCGCAATCCCGCCAATGGTGTTCGCGAGTTTTATGGCGAATACCTGATTAATGCTCAGGGTGAAGATGTCGTCGCCGGAATTCGTACGCCCCAACCCATTGCTGCACTCAAAAATGATATGCCTGAAGTTTTTGAACAATTGGTTTCTGTTTGTAAAACATTGGAAGATCATTTCCATGATATGCAGGATCTGGAATTTACCATTGAACAGGACAAACTCTATATGTTACAGACGCGTAACGGAAAACGAACGGGGTTAGCCGCGGTACGTATTGCGGTAGAAATGGTCGATGAGGGTCGCATTTCTAAGGAAGAAGCGGTTAAGCGTATTCCCGCGGATTCAATTTCCTCATTACTCGTCCCCGTGTTCGATGAACAGGAAAAAAAGAATTTAAAAAAATTAGCCATTGGGTTACCGGCGGGACCAGGTGCAGCCTGTGGAAAAGTTTATTTTTCTGCGAAAAAAGCGGAAGAAGTCCATGCCCAGGGCGAAAAAGTCGTTCTCTGCCGCATTGAAACTTCGCCGGAAGATATTCGCGGTATGCTGACATCGGAAGGTATTCTAACCAGCCGAGGCGGCGTGAGCTCTCATGCGGCATTAGTAGCGCGACAAATGGGTAAGGTTTGCGTTTGCGGAGCGGGAGCGTTGCACATCGATTACGTCACAAAGACGATTCAAGTGGACGAAACGTCCATAATGGAGGGAGATTATATCTCGATCGACGGAACAACAGGGGAAGTTTTTTCCGGAAAAGTAGCCACCGTACCTTCCGAAGTTAACCGCGTACTAGCCGGCGATATGAAGGTAGAAAATAGCGTCACCTATCGCCTATTTGCCACAGTAATGGAATGGGCGGATCAATTTCGTAAGCTGGGCATTCGTACCAACGCAGATACGCCCAAACAGGCCAAACAAGCCTTCCAATTGGGAGCGGAAGGGATCGGACTATGCCGCACGGAACATATGTTTTTTGAGGAAGATCGTATCGATTTCATGCGCGAAATGATTTTGGCAACGACGACGGAAGACCGCATCAAAGCCCTGAACCATTTGAAACCGCTTCAACGCGAGGACTTTGAAGGGCTTTTCAGAGCAATGAAGGGATTTTCAGTAACGATTCGCCTGTTGGATCCTCCATTACACGAATTTTTACCCAATTCGGACGATGCCCTGAATGCTTTGTCCCAAAAGTTTAACATCCCGGTGGAACGTATAAAGGCACGCGTACAGGCATTACACGAGCAAAATCCCATGCTCGGCCACCGCGGTTGCCGATTGGGAATGACTTACCCAGAAATTACCATCATGCAAGCTTCGGCAATTTTCGAAGCCGTTGCCCAAGTAATCACAGAAGGTATTGATGTTAACGTTGAAGTCATGGTACCACTCGTCGGGTTTGAAAGAGAATTGGAAAATCAAATCGGACTCATTCGAAAAACAGCCGATGAAATTATGGATAGGACTGGTAAAAAATTTGATTATGCTGTGGGAACGATGTTAGAGCTACCTCGCGCGGCCTTAGTGGCGGATAAAATCGCACAAACGGCTGAATTTTTTAGTTTCGGAACAAATGATTTAACACAAACGACGCTAGGAATGAGCCGCGATGATTCGGGGACGTTTTTACCAGAATATATCGCCCAGGAGGTTATTAAGCGCAATCCATTTGCGTCCATAGATGTGGAAGGCGTCGGACAACTTATGGAAATCGGTGTGATAAAGGCACGTAAGGCAAGACCTAACGTAAAAATTGGCATTTGCGGAGAACACGGCGGCGATCCCGATTCTATAAAATTCTGCCATAAATTAGGCTTGGACTACGTGAGTTGCGCACCTAATCGCGTTCCCATTGCCAAAATCGCCTCTGCCCAGGCCGCGCTAGAAGAAATAGGCTAAATCTGTCAGAGGGCTCTGCCCTCTGGACTCCAGCAAGGAGTTGCGGACTCCTTGACTTCATCTTGCGGCCCAGTCAGGCGAATTCTTCGCCTGGCTGGGCCGCAGCGGAAAACTAGGCCCGGCGCTTCGTGCCGGGCGGAGGTAATTTTTTTTGGCCCTTTTGGCTTTTATTTTCCCTTTACCGAGGTGATGCGCGGTGCGCATTGCCTCGTTAAAAAAATTAGTGCCGGCCCGCGGCTTCGCCTAGGGCAACGCCCGGGGCGAAGGCCCGGAATCCCGGTCCAGAGGATGGGATCCCCTGGCGAGGATTCTAAGGGCAAGGAGCCTTTTTAGTCATGCGTGGGGGTGAGCTTTACGGTAAGCCCGTTGAAGGGCAGCGGAATTGACATGGGTATAAATCTGAGTTGTACTCAAGTTCGCGTGGCCTAATAATTCTTGAACGAGGCGTAAATCGGCACCATTATTGAGCATATGTGTCGCATAGCTATGGCGCAATTTATGGGGACTTATATCCATGGGAAGGTTACTCTGTTGGAGGTAAAATTTTAAACGATTTTGAACCTGACGCGGTGTGAGATTTCCGCCTTGTTCATTAATAATGATAAACATAACCGACGAAAAACTTTTGCCCATAGCAGTAATAAATTGTTCTAAGGCTCGGATGGAATAAATGCCAATGGGACAAATACGTTCCCGATTGCCTTTTCCCGTGATTTTTACCGAATATTGCTCAAAATCGATATTGCCATAGCGGAGCGAGAGTAATTCACTCAGCCGCATACCGCCGTTATATAATAATTCAAGGATAAGTGTATCGCGAAGGTATAAAAAGTGTGATATTTTTCCTTCTAGGAACAATTTTTTCGGCTGGCTGAGAAGTGATGCCATATCATTGGGCGATAAAATTTTGGGCAATGTTTTTTCTTTTTTGGGTACCGCCAGCGCTTGGAACGGGTTTTTTTCAATAACCTTGTATTTTTTTAAGAAAATAAAGAGCGATCTCAACCCGGATAGGCGATTTTGAACGGTAGATTTTTTATGTTCCCGTAGCAGCTCAATCAAATACTGACGAACGGTAAATTCATCCACATCGTTCCAACGTCGAATGGATGTATATTTCAGTAGAAAATTAATAAAACCTTCGATGGATATCATGTAACTTTCAAGTGTATGTTTTGAAAGTTGGCGTTCAATTTCGATCGATTGGACGAAATCTGCGTAGGGAAAATCGACTGCTACTGCTTTGTACATAGAAGTGAAGCGTAGGATTTAATTTATATTTTCAAGATTGACGACAATTACATTTTTTAATCTTATGGGACCATGGTTAATAGAGACGATCGAATTGATGAAAATGTTCCGGGACAGTTTTATGTCGATGATCAGTGCATCGATTGCGATATGTGTCGCAATCTGGCACCAGATTTTTTTGGTATGGCATCGGAAGGTGGTTCTTTCGTGAAAAAACAACCGGTTACGCCCGAGGAAATCGTACTTTGTCAGGAAGCTATGGAGTGTTGCCCAGTCGAAGCCATTGGGAATGACGGCGAAAAAGAATAAGTAACATAAGTGGGGCTCTACCCCATGCCCCGCAAGGAGTCGCGGACTCTTTGACCTCGTTGTGCGGCCCGGCCAGGCGAAGCATTCGCCTGGCCGAGGCGCTGCGCAACGCGCAGCGCCTCGGCAAAAAAGTCAGGGCCCGCCCGCGGCGAAGCCGCGGGCGGGCCCTTTGGGCCCTTCGGGCCTGTTCCCCGGGCGTTGCCCGGGGAACAGGCCCGAAATCCCGGTCCAGGGGATGGATCCCCTGGCGGGAGTCAGGAGGGCAGAGCCATCTGAGCAAGCATCCCCTGGCGGGGATCCAAGGGCGAATAGCCCTTGGACAACGAGCTTTAGTCAACCTTGACGCCTTAATGAAATCCGTTAGGTTGTGTTAAATGGATGGGGAACGATCAATTATTATTGACGGAACGGTAGTGGGTTATGACGATGAGTTGAATATTTTAAGAATTTGTAATAAATGTCATATTTCGATACCACAGATGTGTTCCGTGGAACATTTGACACCACTGGGGCATTGTGGTTTATGTGTGGTTGAAATGTTTGATGATTCGGTATCGAGTCAATGGGTACCCGTTTTAGCTTGTATGCTTCAACCTCAAGCTGGGATGGAAATCCGTACTCGATCGAAAGTTATTACTGCGATTCGCGAAATGGCTGGGCAACTGATATTGCGTTCGCACCCATGTGATTGTGATTTTTGTGAAAAATTCAACAACTGTGAATTGCGAAAAACTTACAACAGAACGGGCTTTGGTTTTGTGCGTGCGATCACGGATGGCAAAGGAAGCAAACCGATAATTTCGCGTCTATCACAGCGATTTTGTTTGGATCGTGAAAAATGTACAAATTGCGGAACGTGTGTTACCTACTGCCGGGAGGCACTGGGCGAAGATTTTTTACATAACGTATTAAAATCCAACGGCCAATTACGCTTAGAACTTTACCCTGGAATCAACTATGTGGAGGGATATTTGTTAAATTTGATTGAAATTTGCCCTTACAATGCAATTATGGATGAGAAGAGTTTGAATTTACCACCTCCTTGGAAATTGCGGGCATTCGATAGCATTTCAATGGAAAGTAGCACAGGAAATAACACGAAAATTTTTGTCCAAGACAATGAAATCATGTATATCAAACCGCGAAACAATCCGCATGTTGGCAACATCATTCCCGATATTGTCCGCGATCTCCACCGCAATAACGATTCCAATCGAGTAGATAAGCTCCTTCTCCATGGCCAAAATGTCGAAGAACGGGAAATTATACTTTTTTTTCTGAGTAAGATTGGGTTTGGACATCGCTGTGCCATGATTTGTAACGGTAGTCTTTCTCTGGAAAATATGCTATTGGTACGGCAGCTAGCAGATGTTTTGGGTGCGCAAACTTTTGTAAAAAATCATCCACAAGAGGGCGATGGCTGGTTGATTTCGAAGGATAAAAATACAAATATTCGAAGCGCACTGCTAACTCAAGTCATTAAGAAAAATGCGGTCGAAGATTTTTTCGAAGTCGAAGCATTGATCACCCAACGTCAAATTCAGACACTTATTATCCTCGGTGAGGATGTTTTATCGATGGGACTTTCTAAGGAAAATTTCGCAACCATCGATTCGATAACCTTTTCATGCCATAAAAATGAAACTACACAAAATAGTCATGTCGTTTTTCCTATTTGTACCGTCTTTGAAGAAGATGGCCATTTCGTTAATAAAGATTTTTTATTACAACGTTCCCATCGGGCAATTTTCCGTAAAACTGAAGCTAAACCGCTTTGGCAATGGCTAGCTATGATTAAAAATATTTATACGGGAAAAAGTCGCGAAGAAGCCGAATTCCAATCCATCGAAAGTATTTGGAAATTTATGGAAAAATCACTTCCTGAATTTAAAGACTTGAAATTTGCGGAAGTGCCATCTACTGGAATTTTTCTTGAAAATAATCGTTTTAAAAATTTTCCGTTTGTAGCGTAAAGGCCACGCCCCACGACCTCGCAAGGAACATAGTTCCTTGACCTTTTTAACGGCCAATCTATGCGAAAATTTCGCATGGATTGGCCGTAAGGTCGAAAACTTTTATTTTCCTTGGCCGAGGCGCTGCGCAACGCGCAGCGCCTCGGCCAAAAAGTTAGCCCACCAGCGGCTCCGCCGCGGGCGGGCCCTTTGGGCCCTTCGGGTCTTCCCCTGGGCGTTGCCCAGGAGGAAGTCCCGCAATCCAGATCCAGGGGATGGATCCCCTGGCGGGAGTCCAGAGGGCAGAACCTTCTGAGCAAAACTTGCAAATTTCATTGAAAAATCTTTTCATTCGGTAAAGTTTAATGGAGAATGTTATGCAGTTTTTTTCGACGTCACGTTTTTCTTCCTTTAAAATATTCTTTTATGGGGTTAAAATCTGCACTCCGAGATCGAGCCTTTCGCTTTGAAGTTTTACTGGGACTAATTTTTTTCCCGTTCTTCGTTATTCAATTTTGGCATACCCTGAAACTGTTACTCCTATTGCTGGGCTGTTTTACTATACTTATTACGGAGGTAATTAATTGTTCCATTGAAACGGTAGTCGACCTCGTTTCTCCTCGGATTCATCCGCTCGCCAAACGGGCAAAGGATATTGCCAGCGCCGCCGTACTGCTCGCATTTTTCAACTTTGCATTGATTTTAATTTATTGTTTTTTCAATTGAAATCCTATGGATGAAGCTATTCAATTTCTCTTAACTCTTCAAAATTATGACATGCGCTTCAACGAATTAGAACAAAATTTAAAAAGTATCCCTCAAAGTGTCACCGATTTAAAAGCGACCATCGCTCAATGGGAGCAAAAAATTACCCAAGAAAAAGCTCAAATTCAAAATATAAAACTGAAGATACAAAAATTGGAAAAAGAAATGTCATCGGCTGAAGAAATAATCACTACCTGCAAATGTAAACTTACATTCACTAGAAATCCTAAAGAATCAGAAAATTTAACTAAAAAAGTCGAAGATGAACAACACAAAATAATGCAAATGGAAGAATTATTGCTCGGCAAAATGTTTGAGCTTGAAGACAAAGAAGCGGAATTTTCTACATTTCAACAGACTACTCAAAATGAAATTCTAAAAATCAAAAACGAACAAAAATACCAACAACAACGGACCGTAGATTTGGAAAAAAATAGAACCGAAGTCCAAAATAAAATTGCGGCCATGCGTAAAATTTTACAAGAAAATCACGCCCACTGGCTACATCACTACGATAGAACAAAAAAAACGATTCATAAAATGCCTTGCGTCGTCGAGCTCAGGTCCGGTAATGTTTGCGGTGGCTGCCATTTGAAATTATCGAGCTATAATAATCAAACGATAAATTCTAATTTTCCTTTCATAATTTGTGAATCCTGTGCCCGAATGATCGTCATTGCCGGACTCTACGCTACACATGAATCATAATGGACCCAGAGGGCTCCGCCCCATCTGGACCCTCGCCAAGGAAGCTTGCAACGGGGCTCCGCCCCGTGACCCCGCAAGGAACATGGTTCCTTGACCTCCTTTTGCGGCCCAGCCAGGCGAATTCTTCGCCCGGCTGGGCCGCAGGGGTAGTTTAAATTTTCCTTTTGCCGAGGCGCTGCGCGATGCGCAGTGCCTCGGCAAAAAAGTCAGCCCGCCCGCGGCTTCGCCGCGGGCGGGCCCTTTGGGCCCTTCGGGCCTTGTCCCCGGGCGATGCCCGGGGGAACAGGCCCGGAACCGGTCCAGGGGATGGTGTCCCCTGGCGGGGATTCTAAGGGCGCGTAGCCCTTAGGGCATCTACCTAGAACGAGACCCAATACTTTTATGAAATTCAAGGGAAGTCGAAATATCCCGACGATGTTCCCAATCCGCCGGCCTATTCCAGGGTAACGCGGAATTCTCAGCCGTCTGATCCGATGTACAACCTCCGGACAATAGCAATAAAACTAATATTGCTTTCATAATTTAAATTTCCATTTCGGGCAGGGTATCCAGCAGATCAATCATACGATTTCCATGGGCTATGGCATTTGTTATCTCAAATTTTAATTCCGGTACATGGCGTAGCTGCATTTTTTCGCATAATTTCTGTTTGATGAAATTTTTATGTTTCGAGAAAAACTTAATTGCATGTCGACTTGCATTGCCATCAATGACCGAAAATTTTATTTGCACCCATTTAAAATCAGGAGATACAAGGGCTCCAACAGCTGTTATGCAAACCATTTCTTCTCGGAAGTAAGTTCGCAAAATGCGATTGACCTCATGCTCGATGGCTTCATTGACTCGATTTAGACGTAAACTCATAGCGATTGACGGTGCTGAACGATTTCAAAACATTCGATTCGATCACCTTCCTCAAATGCCGAAAATCCATCGATTTTTATGCCACATTCAAAGCCGGAACGCACCTCAGAATAGTCATCTTTTTCACGCCTTAGGGAATCAATTTTCCCTTCGAATAAGACCTTTTGCCCCCGATAAACGCGGGCGGGCTTATCGCGTTCGATTTGTCCATCGATTATCATACATCCCGCAATGGTTACTCGAGCAAGTTCAAATACGCGGCGAATTTCAGCTGTCCCGAGATGATTTTCGCTGTAATCGTAACCGAGTAGTTCCGCCATTTCGTCTTTCACCCGATCGACTAACTCGTAAATAATATTATGTAAAATGATGCATACGCCCTTATTTTTGACGAGAGGAGCCACACCATTGTCCATTTTTACATTAAAACCGATAATAATCGCATCCGATGAACTGGCAAATTCTATGTCGCTTTTCGATATGGGTCCCACTCCGGAACTCACAATTTCTACCTTTACTCGATCGCTTTTAATGTTATTCAAACAGCCAATGAGTGCTTCCTGAGTTCCTTGGACATCGCATTTTATAATAATTTTTAAAATCTTTTGTTTTTGCGACTCCATGGCTTCGAATAGTGCCTTTATATTAGCGATTTTTTGTGTCGGTTCCGCGGAGATAAGCTTAGCATTATTTTTATTTTCCTCGGCCTGTTTTTTGGCTGTTTTTTCATCTTTTACGACCTCGAAAGCGTCTCCTGCATTCGGTAGACCGCTCCAACCGATGATGCGAATTGACATTGAAGGCGTCGCCGCTTTCACCACCTCCGAACGTTCATTTAACATCGAACGTATGCGGCAATACTCCCGATCGCAAACGATGGCATCGCCCACTCTTAGTATTCCTTTTTCAACGATAACTGCCGCCGTAACCCCACGGCCCACATCCATTTGTGATTCAATAATGATCCCTGCGGCGGGACATTTATAATCTGCTTTTAGCTCCATGATTTCCGCTTGGAGTAAGACAGCCGAAAGCAATTCATCGATACCGGTACCTTTGAGTGCAGAAATGCCGACGCACAGCGTATCGCCGCCCCATTCCTCGGGAGCTATGCCGCGCTGTTGCATTTGCTGCTTAACCCGATCCAAATTAGCGCCTTTAGCATCAATTTTATTGATGGCAACTACCACCGGTACACCCGCTTTTTGCGCAAATTTCAATGCTTCATCGGTTTGTGGCATAAAACCATCGTCGGCTGCGACGACTAAAATGGCAACATCGGTTAAATTAGCCCCTCGTTCGCGCATGTTTGAAAATGCTGCATGTCCCGGTGTGTCTAAAAATGTAATTTTTCTCCCATCATGCTCCACCTGGTAGGCACCGACGTGTTGAGTAATACCTCCCGCTTCGCCGGCGACGACATTGGTATGGCGAATGGTATCCAATAGCGTCGTCTTCCCATGGTCCACATGGCCTAAAACACAGACAATGGGCGGCCGAGGTAGCAATTCTTTGGGGACCTCAATTTTAATTTTTGGAATATTTTGCTTAGTTCCATCTGATTTCTGACGTATTTCGAGTTTGAACCCATATTTTTCCGCTATGCTCATAGCGATATCGTCCGAAACCTGCTGATTCATCGAGGCAAAAACTCCTCGACGCATGAGCTCGGAAATGAGTTGAAAAGGTTTCAATCCAATCTTCTGGGCAAAGTCGCGTACGATGAGCGGTGCCTTACAAACGAGCGGTTTACCTTCCTTTCCCTTTTCCGCGCTATTTTTAGCCGAAGTCGACTCGAGAGTATCCGGAATTTTTAGGGTATTAACCGACTCGCTCCGCTGACTTTTCGGTGTAAACTGGAAGCGGACTGTCGGTGCCGCACGCTTCTCACGGAAATTAACCACCGGCGCTTTTTTCTTCACTTCATGTCCATAATTTACCGTTTCGGTACCATTGAAATCGGAAGTGACATTTTTTGCCTCCGATGATTTCACAGATCTTTCTTCGGCGGGAAAAGTTTCCTTCGAAACTAAATTTACTTTCGGATCGGCAACTTCACTGCCCTGCCCTCTCGCAACAAATAGAGCCGGCATTTTGGGAGCAGACTTGGGCAATGGAATTTTTAGGATCCTTCCAGGACCCGTAATCGGCTTCGATGGATTCCCCACTCCATCGGGAATTTTAGGCGGTACGCTCGACTCCCGTTCTCTTCGCTCCTCTTCCTCTATGGTTCCGATTTCACCGGGAGAACTCTCCTTTACTTCGGGAGTTTTGCTCCCCTTATAATCGACCGCAACATCCGTTTCCTTTTCGGAAGTGATCACAGTCTCGGAGGCGAAATTTACTCCAGATATTCCGGTTTGTAGAATTCTTATCTCCCCATGGTGAAGACTATTTTTCGGTTCCATGGAAGGACCGGTTGACGGAGATGAAGTTAGGGGAACATTTATCGCTCCTCCATCGGATACCGTTTCTTGCGAAACCACATGAGCCGAATGATGAGTCAATTCCTCAATCAGAGCATCGGCATAAATATTAGGGATCGAACTGGATGCGCTCGTCACTTTCAGCCCGCGCTCATGGAGTAATTCTATAACATCTTTGCTGTTCATGCCCAAATCGTTCGCTAACTGATACACCCTGATACTCATGCTTTTTATTAAAAATTCTTGATATTTTTTATATTTTCAAGAATTAAACGTGCTTCCTCTCCAGAAAAACCAGCACTTTCTAAATCTTCAGAAGAAACACCATCAAAAACATCGATATCGGTAAATCCACATGCCACAAGCCGCTGGGCTAATTCATCGTCAATCCCTGGAATATTGTTGAGACCAGCCGTCGCCTGCTGAATTTTTCGATTGAGATTTTTTTCCTTTTCCGATTCCGCTTTTTTAATGTCTAATTTCCAATTCATAAGGCGCGAAGTTAATCGAGCATTTAAACCCCGCTTCCCAATGGCTATGGCGAGATCCTCCTCAGCTACCTCAAAATTAATCTGCCGATTGGCATCATCTACGTAAACATTGCGCGGAATAGCTGGATGAATGGCCTCCTGTAGAAACGCTACGGGATCGTCGGAATAGCGAATGACATCGATTTTTTCACCGCCTAATTCCCTCACAATATTGCGAATGCGGATACCTCGCGTTCCAACACAAGAACCCACCGCATCAACCTTCGGATCTGAACTGCGAACGGCAACCTTCGTACGATACCCCGGCTCCCGCGCCATAGCATAAATCTCCACCGTACCATCGGCAATCTCCGTTACCTCAATTTCTAAAAGACGTCGCACAAAACGCCCGTGAGAACGACTGAGAATAATCTCCGGGCCGTAAGACGATTGCTCAATTTTGAGCAGTAGACAGCGAATCCGATCACCGGGAACATATTCCTCACCGGGAATACGCTCCCGGTGGGGTAAAATCGCCTCCGACTTCCCCAATTCAACGTAAATGTTACCCGAATCCTGATGCCGAACAACCCCACTGACAATGTCACCAATGGAATTCTTAAAATCCTCGTACAATCTCTCGCGCTCAAAATGACGAATCCCTTGGGTAATGGCCTGGCGGGCACCCTGGGCAGCAATACGACCGAGAAAAGCAGGATCGATCTCCTTTTCAATGACTTCGCTCACATCGATGTCGGGATTAAATTCCCTCGCCTTTGAAATATGAATTTGAGCCTGGGAATCGCTGACCGAATCGACAACTTTTAGAATCGCCCATGCCTTAAGATTGCCCGTTTTAGGATTAATTTCGACGCGAATGTCGTATCCGGCATTAATACTCTTTAGAGCTGCAGAACGAATGGCCTCAGCAATGGTCTGAATCATATCAACGCGCGGAATACCCTTCTCCTTTTCCATGTACTCGAGTACGGCTAAAATTTCACTACCGGTCTTCATATCTTAACAAAACTCCATCACAGAAACAAAAAAACGGAGTGCGACCACTCCGCCCCATTAACTACGTAAAGTTTTCGACTTGCCGTTAAACTATCCCAATGACTAGAATCGTCAAGAAAAATTCCTGCTTGGATAAACTTTCTAATTCTTTGTCAATTCATGTCAGACCATAAAACTGTACCTTAAATACTGAAATTCCTACAAAACAATGGAACAAATCGATCCGCCCTTCAAAAAAATCTACCCTCTCCTTAAAATTCCTTTGGCGTTCCTGCCGGGACTCGAACCCAGACCCTCGGTTCCGAAGACCGATGCTCTATCCATTGAACTACAGGAACAATTGACTACTTGCAATAAAATCATTCACCGAAGTCAAGTTAACTTTACTTGAAAAGTATACCCATCTCCAAAGATTTATCGCAGCATTATGCCTGGCGTTCCTGCCGGGACTCGAACCCAGATTTTCGGTTCCGGAGACCGATGTTCTATCCATTGAACTACAGGAACAATCGCTGTTAACTAGTTTGCCGTACCCCAGTAATAGTCAAGATTAAATGCCTAGCTTCTGTAAAATCTAGAAACAGGGGCAAAAGCTGGGAGTAAAACTCCCACGTATGAGACTCCGTCTCATACGTCGCGCGCTTTGCGCGCAGCTTTTGCCCAATCTTCTTTCCCTCAAAACTCATCCCAATAATCCTGCAAAATCAGTACCGCTGCCGCAGAATCGATGGCACCGCTTTTCCTCAAATTTTGGCGATTTCTACCCGAACGTTTTCGCAGATCGCCCACATTTTCACTGGTCAAGCGTTCGTCCATCCGTTCCATTGGAATCGCGACAAATCGTTCCAACAAACGGATAAAACAGTCCACTTCCTTCGCTTTTGCTCCCACCGTACCGTTCATATTGATTGGATATCCGACGATAATTTTATGAATTTGACGAAATTTCACAATTTCCGCAATTTTTCGCCCAACATTTTCCCAAGTCGTAACGCGAATGGCTTCAATTGGCACCGCAATTTTCAACTCTCCATCGCCCACACTCAATCCCAGTCGCTTTGTACCATAATCTATCCCCAAGTAATTCATTCAACGAATTGCAATCGCATTTTTTATGAGTTGATCGGCCGATGCTTCGGGAAACTTTTCCGCCAATTCTCTAATCGCTACCTCCGCCTCCGAACGCTTATAACCCAACGCAATGAGTCCCAAGAGCGCATCATTTTGCTGAGTATTCAAGGTTCCCGTTAGGGAAACGTTGTCCATTTTTTTTATTTTATCCGAAAGTTCAAAGATCACTTTTTCCGCCGTTTTTTTTCCGATACCGGGAACTCTAGCTAACAGGGTAGCATTTTTCGTTGCAATACAATGATTCAATTCGGACAATTTAAACTTGCTCAGCATAGCCAATGCCGTTTTGGGACCAATTCCGGAAGCCTTTTCAACGATCAGTTTAAAAAAATCGCGCGCTTCCACGCTATTGAATCCATAGAGCGATTGGCTATCTTCCCGGTAAACGGCATATGTCCACAATTTTACGATTTCATCAATTTTTGGCAAACTAATCGTTAATGGAACAGATATCTCATAGCCAATGCCTTGAACATCCACGATACAACTCAACGGCGTATGCGCCATTAAACGTCCTTCTAAGGAGACAATCACAGGACGCGATACTGCCCCATGGGCATACAAAGTCAAACCAACTTTTGGGAACCTATGCCTTAAAACTTTGCCCCTAACTTTAGAAACATTACGTCTGGCATTACACTATCGATGTTTAGCAATTTTATGGGCTTTTTCATACTGTTCGCGAAAATGGTTCGTTCCTTTCGTCTGGTACTGGATAGCGTGTAGGTAATCCTTATTTTTCACTTCTCGCATAATTTCCTTTTCCACGTGATCGTAGGAGAACATATCCAGGTCTTGCATTACTGCCAGTGCTTCATCCGCAGCCCAATGGCGTCCTTCCCTACGAGCGTTCTGAATACTCCGCCATGCCTTGCGCAACATATCTTCCGGATCCAAAAATGCCATCTTAAAGATGAGTCCAAGGGCATGAAAAACGGATTTTGTCCACTCTTCGCGGTACACGAAATCACCCGCATCGCTGTATGAATTTACATCCGGATCGTTGTGATAGGGTAAAAATTTTGGATCGTATACCGTTTTCAAAATCGGCGCGCGGCAAAGCGGCGTCCGTACGGGACCGCCGGGAGTTCCTACCTTAAATGCCAGTAAGCTTTGCCCGGGTATCGTCAAAACATACTCCAAAAATTCCAGTGCCAATTCTTTATGTTTTGCACCGCGATACAATGAGATCGGATCCGGCGATGGCGAACATCCCGATCGGGGGATTACAAAATGAAAGCGTGGATCTGCCCCACGGCTCGCGATATTTGCCTTTTCTGAACGCCCATAGAAATCGGTTGCGATCCCAACGGGACAATTTCCTTCCGCCACATCGAGGACCGTTTGCGCTGAAGAATCCGTCATGTAATGCCCATTAGCAACAATTTTTTGAATCAATTTTAATCCTTCCAACCAGCCTTTTCTTATTGCTAACGCCTCGATCTCTTGCGGATCCTGATCGGGACTCCTCATTTTTATTTCATCATCGAAAACGATTTGCATTTGCTGTTGAATCAACATTTCGTAGGACTTGAGCGTCGAGCTACTTTTCGTCGGATCGACAATCGCAACACCATCGATGTAGCACGGATCGGCGAGATCCATCCAGGTCTCGGGTGGATGTTCGATACCCAGGGCCTTAACCGCATCCATATTATAAATAATCCCAAAACTCGAAAGACTCCCTCCTATCCATCGGCCATCGGCTTCCCAAAGACGCTCACCCGCAAAAAATTCCGGAATCATATCGTCCGTAAAGAGTTCTGGATGCATGGAGATAAACCCACTCGGCACTGTATACCCTTTAGCACATTCCATTTTGTGATCGAAAACACCACCTCCAAAAAGGAGATCAATGCCGCAACCCACATTCGATTCAAAAAAAGCGCGTTTTACTTCCCATTCCTGCGGCGTTGCATTTTGTTCGGTTATATTCTCTAGGCGGGAAAAAATCGTTCGAATTTCCTGCGTCCAAGGTTTTTTTAAGGTCTTTTCCCAGTAAAAGCGAAAATTATTCAAAAATAGTGAATCGACGTAGCGCGCCACGTCCCGCCCCCCTCCCGGATGCCGCCAATCAACGATGACGGTTTTTCCCGTTTTTTTCCGGTACCATGCGGAAAACCCACGACCATATTCACTGCGCAGTGCCTCATTATGCGCGGTAATGATTACAATAACATCGTCGGGCGAAAGAGGTACTAGGGTAATTTCCCGGTGCTGAAAAATAAAGGGAACGGCAACCACTAGGGCAACACTGATGAGAATAATGATTTTTTTAACCATCCTATTCGCTCAAAATAATCACATCTTCCGGCAATGCCCAGGCGTAAGTTCCGTAGCGTTCCGTTTGGGTCATGTGACAGGGATTCAATTCCGAAATGCGCAGCTGTACGTCATTCTTTTCAAATAAATAATGGGCAACTTCCCCAAAATAGGTCGAATGTCCAATCATACCTTCCACACAATTTTCCTCCACGGGTAAACTTTCCAATTTGATACTCTCCGGCCGGATTAAAACTTTTACACTTTCACCCTCCCGAATTCTATCGTCCTTTGCATCAATCATGCCGCGAAAATTACCGATTTTTGTCCGCACAAAGGCTTCATCGATTCCTTTCCGAATGACGACACCTTCGATGATATTGGTCTCACCAATAAAATTAGCCACAAAACAACTATTGGGTCGCTTGTAAAGTTCCAACGGAAAACCGATTTGACTAATATTGCCCCGATCGAGTACGGCAATGCGATCCGCAATGGATAGCGCTTCCTTTTGATCGTGGGTTACGTAAATGGAGGTCAAATGATAATCCTTACAGATACGGCGAATTTCCGTACGCATTTCGTTGCGCAATTGGGCGTCGAGATTGGAAAGAGGTTCATCTAATAATAAACAGCGCGGACGGACTACAAGCGCCCGAGCTAGGGCAACGCGCTGCTGCTGACCGCCCGATAATTCATTGGGCTTGCGGGACGCGTAGGACAACATCTGGACACTTTCCAAAACTTCTCCGACACTTTGGACAATCTCCGCTTTTTTCATCTTTTTCTGTTGCAACCCAAAGGCAACATTTTGCTCGACGGTCATATGAGGCCAAAGGGCATAGCTTTGGAAAACCATACCCGTCTTTCGCCTATGAGGTGGTACCTTTGTAACTTCCTTCTCGCCAAAAAATATTTTTCCAGAATCGGCAGGATAGAAGCCCGCGATGGTACGCAATAACGTCGTTTTCCCACAACCACTCGGTCCTAACAAAAAAAACAATTCTCCAGCCCCAATGCGCAGATCGATATGATTCAAAACGACATTACCCTGAAACTGTTTCACCAAATTATTAATGGTTATTTCTATCATCTGGCTGCTTAGAACTTGGGGCAAAATTTCATTCTGTCAAAAATTATTTCGAATAAAATGATCGAAACTAGAAAAAATATTACCCCTGTCGCTAGGGGTAAATGGTAAAATAAGATTTTATATCGATTAGTCCGTCACATTATACTTTGAAAATACTGGCAGTAAGTGAAAATTTTGGCATGCCGCTCGCTCCCACCCTCTACTTTTCAGCCTGGAAGGAAAATAGAGCGTTGTCAAATTTTTTTAGAGAACAGTTTTAGGGAAAAATGAAAATAATTTATATTTTTCCCTTGACAGGATTTGTAAATTCGAGATGATTTATGTCATATATTTGTAAAATTGACAAGATATGAAAAATCATTTACTTTAGTTGAAATTGTTTTCACGATTTCCATCATTGGTATTTTACTGGCGATACTTTTGCCGGCGATGAGTGCCATAAAGTTGAGCGCGCAGAAGGTAAGAGATATCTCCAATCTCAAAAAAATCGCCGAAGCCTGGAGGGAATATACGATCAACCGGGGTAATATCATGGGTCTCATACAGGGCTCAAGTGGTGGTTGGATGGATTATGGCAATTGTTTTGCGTGGGCTTTGGCAGGAGCCATTCTAGCCCCTAATAGAGTTTATTCTTCAAAGTGTGTCTTGAATGATCCCAATGTTTACATTTCCACAGGAGATAAATATGCTTCGAAAGTCGTTACAGAATATATAGTTAGAGGAGTAGATAACACGGAGGGTTGTAATATGCAAGATCCTACTTGTTGGACCACTGTTATCAATACGGATTTTCAAATAAATTCCTGGAGATACCTCTTTAGTTACTGTACCATTGGCAATCTCGACGGTTCCGTGCCACTCGCTACCACTCCACTTGCCTTTACTCGTGGATTAAAAACCGATGGCACCTGGGATGAAAAATATGGCCTCTATGGTTCCAAAGGCGGCTACGTCGTCTTCTGCGATGGACACGTGACCTGGTTCGATGGCAGTAAACCGGCAAAATTTCTCCACTGGAACGGCCAGGAATATACCACAGATATCCGCCAGGCGGTTCCAAACGTAACCAAAATTGGTAACGGCGGCATAATTGGCCCTCCAATTGGACAATATAGTAATTTGGTTGTTTGGGGTAGTGGTATTGGCGATAATTGATTTTTTTCGACGCACCGCTTACTCCCACCCTCTACCTTCCAGCCTTGGAAGGAAACGGAGCGTTGTCAAATTTTTCCCGAGAATATTTTTTCCGAAAATAATTCTCACAAAAAATAAAAATTTTTCTGCGTTTTTTCTTGACACAAATTATAGATTCTTAAAATCTCAAAAATGGCATACAGGCATACAGGCATACAGGCATACAGGCATACAGGCATACAGGCATACAGGCATACAGGCATACAGGCAAAAGTAAAAGTAAATCTTTCACTTTAGTTGAAATTGTTTTCACGATTTCCATCATTGGTATTTTACTGGCGATACTTTTGCCGGCGATGAGTGCCATAAAACTGAGCGCGCAGAAAGTAAAAGATGTCTCCAATCTCAAAAAAATCGCCGAAGCCTGGCGTGAAGCCGTTATTAACCGCAGTTGGGTGATCGACGGAAAAGAACCGGAAGGCGGAGATATCGGAATTCCAAGAATTTCGGTTTTTGCTGAACAATTAGCAGGACGAAGCAAAACCAGTGTTTCGGACATGGTTCTAAATGATGCTAACGTTTATGTTTCCTCCGGAGACAAATATGCTTCAAAACTGAGGTATGAAACGATTACTTGTTTCAATGGATGGAAAATTACCTATGTGGATGTATTTATCAATACTTTAAATTTTATGAGTTCCAGTCCGAATCGGATAGTTAGCTATTGCGTCGTATGCAACTTGCCGGCAAACGTTCCGCTTGAAACCACGCCATTTGGTTTTACTCGTGGTCTGCGCGAAGATGGAAAGTGGGACGAAAAAGCAGGACTCTATGGCAGTAAGGGCGGTTATGTGATCTATTG
>JAITAG010000047.1 GCA_031284265.1 Puniceicoccales bacterium
CCTAAGTTTGTCCACTGAAAGCGGTTTTTCCCACTCTTCCACTTCTGGCACATGCTCAGCATAGCCTGAATTTAGCTCCCTAATTTCATTGCTAAAATTCACAAGCATCATATAATTGCCTACGTGCTGTTTCAATTCTTCTTTTCGTCCTTCGTCAAGTGAATTGCGACATTTATTAAGCAAACTGAGACATCCCCGATGTTGCTTTTCAGCCAAATTTCGCAATTCAGAAATTACGCCATCCGGTGGATTTTTTCTCAATTTTTCTTCCAATGTTCTCAATCTTTCTTCCAATGGGTTTGGCATCCTTCGTTCTTCCGGTGGCGGTGGGAATGACCTCGGTAACGCATCTGCCTGGGGAATTGTGCACAGGAAACCTCCAAGGAGTAGGCTTCCCAATGCAACGCTCATTGACACTCCATTGTCCATTTTATTCATAGTATTTCTTTTCATAGTTTTTATCGAACTGCTTCGAAGAAAAGCATGAAAATATTTTCCTGTCAATGATTTTTTTTTAAAAATTTTCCCATGCCTCCCAAATCATCCCTTTACCGGCGAAATGTCCGCGAATGCGAAACTTTTGTCCGCAAACACGAAACTTTTTTTAAATTTTGTTGCCAAATGAGCCCAATCCTTTCTTTTCCTAGGAAGGATTATGAAGAGATTTTACCTCACCACGGCCATCGACTATGCCAATGGGCATCCCCACATCGGCCATGCCTACGAAAAAATTCTGGCCGACGTGATCTGCCGCACAAAACGCCTACTCGGCTACGACGTGCATTTCCTAACCGGCCTCGATGAACACGGCCAAAAGGTCGAACAAACGGCTAAAGAACGCGGCATTTCACCGCAAGCACTCTGCGATTCCGTCGCGAAGGAATTCATCGACATGTGCGCATTGCTCCACATTTCCTACGACGATTACATCCGCACCACCCAGCCTCACCATAAAACAATTGTCCGCACCATTCTCCAGAAACTCTTCGACAATGGTGACATTTACAAAGCGGAATATACGGGATTTTACAGCACGCGCGTCGAACGATTTCTCCAGGAAAAAGATAGGGTAGACGGCATTTGGCCGGAAAGTGAATTCGGTCAGGTCACGGAAATTACGGAGACAAATTACTTCTTTAAACTCAATCCCCACAAGCAATGGCTCGTCGACTACATCACCGCCCACGAAAACTTTATCTTTCCAAAATTTCGCGCCAAACAGGTCCTGGAATTCCTGAGGGAAGATATCAACGATCTCTGCATCTCGCGGCCTAAAGATCGCCTATCCTGGGGAATTGAACTGCCCTTCGATTCGGAATATGTGACCTATGTCTGGTTCGATGCCCTAATCAATTACATTTCCGCGGTGGGCTACGGCACGGAAAAATTTTCAGAATTCTGGCCCGTGGATTACCATGTCATCGGCAAGGATATCCTCGTCCCTGCCCATGCCGTTTACTGGCCAATTATGCTCCATGCCCTCGATTTGCCGATGCCTAAAACGTTCCTAGCCCATGGTTGGTGGCTCTGCTCCGGCGAAAAAATGTCCAAGAGCGTGGGCAATGTGGTCGATCCACTCGACTACGCCAAACAATTCGGCACCGATGCCTTCCGCTATTTCGTTATCCGGGAAATGAATGTGGGCCAGGACAGTGACTTTTCCCATGAACTCTTTCTATCGCGCTACAATAATGATTTGGGCAATGACCTTGGCAATCTCGTCAGCCGCAATAGCAATATGCTCCAGCGCTACTGCGGAGGTACTATTCCGGAAATTGCTACGGCCGAAGCACCGGAAACGGAACTCATTGGCCTCTGGTCCCAGACACACGAAAAAGTTCTCCATGGCTACGACCGGCTTCAATTTCACAGGGCATTGGAAGATATTTTTACATTTATTGGTGCGATTAACAAATTTTTAGAAATCCGCGCCCCGTGGAAGCTGGCCAAATCGAAGGATCCCCGGGAGCAAAATCGACTGCGGACCACCCTCGCCGCCAGTTCCGAAGCGATTCGCCTAGCGGCTACCATTCTGGCGCCAATTTTACCAACAATTTCGCAACAAATTCTTGAAATTTTTCAAATCAAAGCGATGGCCTGGGGTAAACAATTGGATTGGAATGGCCATAATTTAGCCAACCAATCCCTGGGGATGGAATCGGTTATTCTATTTCCGAGAATTGTTTAAATTTTCCATGTGGCCTTTTCCAGAGGGCTCCGCCCCATACCTCGCAAGGAGGCTTACCCAGAGGGCTCCGCCCTCTGGACAAACTTCTGACGTACCGCTTGCTCCCACCTTCTACTTTCCAGCCTTGGAAGAAAACTGAGCGTTGTCAAATTTTTTTAGGAAATAGTTTTTCCTGAAAATATTTTCGGAAAAAATGAAAATAATTTGCGTTTTCTCCTTGACAGGATTTATAAACTCGAGATAATTATTTCGTAGTTATTTTAGAAGCACGGAAGTGCAAAGGTAAAAGTGAAAACAAATCTTTTACTCTAGTTGAGATTGTTTTTACTATTTCTATCATCGGCATTTTACTGGCGATACTGTTGCCGGCGATGAGTGCCATAAAGTTGAGCGCACAGAAAGTAAAAGATGTCTCCAATCTCAAAAAAATCGCCGAAGCCTGGCGCGAAGCCGTCGTTAGCCGCGGCTGGATTCTTAATGGGGATATAGATTCTAACGGAATTAGGTATATTACCAGTTTCGCGCGACAACTAGCCGGACAAGGAAAAGTGAATGTTTCCGATGTCGTTCTAAATGATCCCTATATTTATATTTCTTCAGGAGATAAATATGCATCAAAGGTTCAAGGTGATGGGAACTTGTCAGTGGCTACGGAAACTATTAGTTACCTCAAAAATGGCGTATTTAAATATACGCATTGTTACACGTTTGCAACAAATTGTGTTGTTACCAAGGAATATCTTTTCAGTTACTGTTTGATGCTTAGTTTACCGGCAAACGTTCCACTTAATACGACACCACTTGGATTTACGCGCGGCCTTAATAAAAATGGTTTGTGGGACGAAGCCTCCGGATTATATGGCTCCAAAGGCGGTTATGTAGTTTGCTGCGATGGACATGTGACCTGGTTCGATGGCAATAAGCCTGCGAAGTTTTTAAAATGGGATCAGTCGGGCTATACGAGTGATATCCGTGAAACGGTACCTAATACCGTTTTAATTACTTGTACAAATGACTCGAGAAAAGTAAAAGCTGACTACATGGGCGAAAATGCATTGGCAATTATATGTCACGTCGGTACCGGCGAAACGTGAAAATTCTGACGCATCGCTCACTCCATGGGGCTCCGCCCCATGCCCCGCAAGGAGGCTTACCCAGAGGGCTCCGCCCTCTGGACTCCCGCAAGGAACGTAGTTCCTTGACCTTTTAACGGCCAATTCATGCGAAATTTTCGCATGAATTGGCCGTAAGGTCAAAAACTTTTATTTACCTTTGGCCGAGGCGCTGTGCGTTGCGCAGCGCTTCGGCCAAAAAGTCAGGCCCGCCCGCGGCTTCGCCGCGGGCGGGCCCTTTGGGCCCTTCGGGCCTGTTCCCAGGGCATTTGCCCGGGGAACAGGCCCGGAAACCCCGGTCCAGGGGATGGATCCCCTGGCGGGGATTCTAAGGGCGAGTAGCCCTTAGGCATGAAATTTTCGACGTGCCGCTCGCTCCCACCCTCTACCTTCTAGCCTGGGAAGAAAATGGATCGTTGTCAATTTTTTGTGGGGAATTGATGGTAAGTTTTCCGCAAAATCGTAAATTACCTCAGAGCAATTGTAGACACGCCACAAGCCAACACTCCTGCTTCTATTTTCTAGCCCGTGAGGAAAACTTATGGCTGTCAAATCGTTTGGGAGAAATAATTCTTAAAATTAAATTAGCTGCCTGATACTTGATAGTTGTCTGAAAATTAGAATTTTATAGAACTCGTTCCCGTGGATTGGAATGAATCGTGTTATGTCAATAATCGCTGCACGCTATTTCAACGGGAAAGCGGTGTCTTACTGGATATCTCTTCGCTGCCCGGAGAATACGGAATCGGCGAAATCGGCCCCCATGCCCTCAAATTTCTACGACTCCTTAAAGATACTGGACAAAAATTGTGGCACATCGTCTCCTTGCGAACTTTCAATCCGGAACGCTTGTTTACTAGCACTTCCTACGGATGGAATACCGCCCTGATTTCCTTTGCATGGTTGCATGACGACGGCCTGGTAACTCAAAATGAACTCGAACAGTTCAAAGAAAGTTTAAACACCATAAAAAATAACCGTACCGCCATCCTTTCCCTACGTCTGAATTTCCTTAAACAAGTTGCTAAAAATTTTCCGCAGAAAGCATCGCCAGAATTACTCGCCGCCTTCCTGAAATTCCAAAAGTATAATCATCTATGGTTGGATAAATTTTCACTGTTTCAAACGCTCGAAGAGGAATTCGGAAACCCATGGTTCCTCTGGCCAGATCGCCTACGCTCCTTCGATCACCTATCCGTCGAAATGGCAATTAAACAATTACAGGAAAAGATTCGTAAAAAAAATATCTTGCAGTTTTTATTCGCCCGCTACTGGGAAAAAATCCGAAGTGAAGCAAATTACTCCGATATACGCATTATCCTGTCAATACCCGTGTTCGTAACCCATGATAGCTATGAAGTTTGGACTAATCAATCACTGTTTTTTGTTAATGGAGATGGTGCCATGACGGCTATAAGCGGTATCCGTCCCAATCGCATTCTCCCAAATGGAAAGCTATTTTGCGGACCTCAATATCGCTGGCAACGCGTCAAAGCAGAACAATATAAGTTCTGGGTAAATCGTTTTCGCCGAGAGTTGCAAAATGTCGATATTGTTTGCCTGGAACATTTTCATGCCCTATTCGAGTGTTACGAATTTCCTACGGATGATTTACAAACATCCTTCGAAAACGGTCGCCTAATTCCTACCAGTGATCGCAGTTTACTCGATCGCATTCATGAAATTTTGCAAACGCAAAACATTATTGCCAGCGATATTTTTGAAAATAATTCGAAGATGGGGCGCGCTATCTCCCAATTAAATATGGCCAGTACAGCCGTCCTTCCTTTCTGCTTCTCTAAGGAAAAAGTTGCGACACAAGCGTTTCCTAAAAATTTTATGCAACATAATATTGCCTATTCAAGTAATTATTTCAGCGATTCTTTGCTCCGATGGTTGAAAAATTTCTCCGAACGACTCTCCTCGGATTCGCGCAGTGAATTGCAACGCTGTTTTGGTACGGATCTGAACCGCGTCAATCGCAATGGCTTATCGCATTTGCGAAATAGTGGTGCGGGTGCTGTAATGACGACTTTACCAGATGTTTTAGAAATGGAACAAGGATGTGATGAATTTCTATCTTGGCGTTTCGAATGGGAACAAATTACAGACATGGTTAAAACACGCCTGCTACAATTCTCCCAGCGATGATCCATTCCCCAAGGGCTCCTCGCCCTTGGAATCCCCGCCGGGGGATGTTTCCCAGAGGACTCTGCCCTCCTGACTCCCGCCAGGGGATCCATCCCCTGGACCGGGATTTCGGGCCTGTTCCCCGGGCAACGCCCGGGGAACAGGCCCGAAGGGCCCAAAGGGCCAGCCCGCGGCTTCGCCGCGGGCTGGCCCTGACTTTTTTGCCGAGGCGCTGCGCGTTGCGCAGCGCCTCGGCAAAGGAAAATAAAGTTTTTGACCTTACGGCCAATTCATGCGAAGTATTCGCATGGATTGGTCGTTAAAAAGGTCAAGGAACCATGTTCCTTGCGGGGTCACGGGGCAGAGCCCCGTGGCAAACCTCCTTGCGGGAGTTCAGAGGGCGGAGCCCTCTGGGGCTTTGAGGTTACAGGTTGCAGCAATGGCCCGTTGCGACGAAGTGGCTAGAAATTTTATAGGCTTGGATGAGGCAATCATGGAGGGATTTTTTTTGTAATTTAGCGAGTAAATATCCGGCATTGAAGTGGTCACCAGCTCCCGTCGTTATTTTGGGATGTGCAACAAAAAATCCATCCACGTAGGAAGTTTCAGACTGAGTAGCGGCGGCGCAGCAGGTGGTATCATGGATTACGATTTCATCGATTTTCGTTTGAGTCTGGATGTATTGGCAGAGGGTTTGGACATCAGGTTTTTTTATAGAAGTAGGGTTGCGTGTTAGTTGATAACTTTGGAGAACGGCGACAATTTGTTCTGCTTCTTTCAAATTGAGTCCCAAAATTGTAGTATATTTTTGAGTATAAAGTTGGATCAATTGGATGATACTGTAAATATCATTGAGGGAACGTTTTTCGGGATCTGCGAGATCGAAGAAGCAAAATTTTTGGCGATCTTTCCGGATATGATCCCAAAAAAATGTTAAAATTTCATTTAAATGAATTAGCATCGTCCAATTTGCAAAACAGAGTGCATCGCAGGTAAAAATTTTTTCGTTATTTTCGCGAATATATGGTAAGCATTTTTCAAGTGTGATGCAATCGAGAGAATGGGTAATACCGAGGAGCAATTTACCGTCATCGAATTCAATGGCGTTAGTGATACCCGGATGACCAATGGAGATCGGATTTACTTTTGATGGAAGGTGATGGAAAGTGGGATCGAGTGGATTGCCTAGGGCTCCCATGAGTTGCACATAAACGCCGTAAAAGGCGAGTGTTTGGGCCAAAATCGGGCCATTTCCGCCGATACGTTGTTCGATGGGAAAGAGCTCGATATTAGTACTTTTTCCAGAGGCATGGGCAATACGTTCCGCAAATTCTTTAATTTTATTAATTTTTTTGAAATTATTCCCTGGGCCGAAGCGTTGATCGACGGCGACAAAAATATGGTCAATAAACCCGTCAAGTCCAACGAATACGGAAAAATTATAGTCCATGACTACAGGATAAAAATTTTTGATTTTAAAGCAAATCAAGAAGTATTAATTTCTTGATGTTTGGGTAAATGTCGCCGCATAAATATTATGGAACCCGTGTTTGCGGAGTTCCTTACAGCATGCATTAATCGTCGAACCTGTCGTGAAAACATCATCAAAAACGATCAATTTACAGTCTCGGTCAATTTTAATTTTAAGGTTAATATTAAAGGCATCTTTTACATTTTCATGGCGTTCCTGCGTCCGTAACCCCACCTGTGGTGGTGTATGGCGCGTACGCTTCAATAGGGGAAGAACTTTCATATTTACGGATAATTTCTGCAAAGATTTTGCAATAATTTCACTTTGATTGTATTCTCTTTTAAAGATTCGTTTCCAATGGAGGGGAACGGGGACGAGTATGCCATCTTTTAATAGGGCCATAAATGGTATATTTTTTTGCATAATTTTTGCGAAATCTTCTGCCAAGTATTCTCCATTTCTGTATTTTAATTGATGAATCAGATAGCGCGTTATGCGGTTTAATCGCACGGCGGAACGCAGGGAAATAAATTGGAATTCCGAACGAAGACAACGGGGGCAACAGGGGGGAGCTATTTCCGAAATTTCTCCAAAATCATGGCCGCATTTTTCACAAATATGCGCTCCAGTTAGAACAACTTTTTGAGAGCATGTTGCACAAAGATATTTAAAATCGTGGGTTACTAAAAATTCTCCGCAAATGCAACAATATCGCGGAAAAATAAAATCCAATATGTATCGCTTTTCCATTATCATCGTAAAAATTATTTTTACATTTTCATTTTGGATATTCTGGGAATTGATCGGGTCAAGAAAAATTTTTAAAATTTTATTTCATTTTCCCTAATTGTTTTGATGCCATTGCCTAGCCGATCATTATCATGGACCGTAGAAAAACAATGAAGCGGTAGCCATTCCTATCAGGCTGAAATGTTTTGTACAAGCGAAACCAACGGCATAAATAAACCAATTACCACCGAACCGACAAAACCGGCAAGAAAAACAACGAGTATCGGTTCTATCAGCGAAGTCATGCGCGTGATCACTTCGTCGAGTTGTTCTTCGTAAGAAACGGAAACTTTGTTCATCATCTCGCCGAGTTTACCCGATTCTTCGCCAACTTTTATGAGGCCTTCCGCCATCACCGGTAATACGCTGCGCCGCCGTAGCGACTCCGTTAGCGACAGTCCTTGCTGCACATCCTCAATGGTCAGCGATAAATTCGCCTTCATATCATAATTTCCCACGCTTGCACGGGCCATTTTCAGGGATTCCACGACGGAGCAGCCGCAGAGCATGAGATCGCCGAATGTCCGAGAAAATAAAACCACGCTCCACTTTGTAATGCAATCGCCGATAAGCGGGATCTTTAAAAGAATTTTGTAAGCTATTTTCTTAATCGATGTAATCGTTTTAACGGCGATGAAGAGTATGATAAAACCTCCAATTATAAGAAAAACTTCCAGGAGATGACTGGAAACAAAACGGCTGCTTTGAACAATTAAGGCTGTCAATTTCGGCATGCCTTTTTCACCAATTTGCTCTAGTATTACTTTTTCGAATTTCGGAACAACAAAAGTCGTCAACAGTAAAACGACGACCGAGGAAACCACCAGGACCGTCGCCGGGTAAAACATGGCCGAGGTTATTTTTTTCTTAACACGAACTTTTTTTTCCATTAGAGCGGCCATTTTAGACAACGTATCGGATAATTTACCCACCGCTTCTCCGGCGCGAACCATGGCAATTTCCGACTCATCAAATCTTACGGCGGACGATAGCAATGCATCTGAAAAGGAATCGCCGGCTTCGATTTTCACGAATAAATCATGAATAAAGAACCAAATGTTTCTATTGCGGGATTCCTGTTCTTCGAGAATGGCTAGGGAAGATCGCAAATCCATTCCCGAATCTAATAAAATCGCCAATTGGCGAACGACCTGTGCTTTTTTTTCAATTTTTAGCTTAAGTGACCCGGTTTGTTTTTTCTTTTTGGCGCTTTTTTCGGCAGCTTTTTCATTAATTTTTGATTTTTTAGGCGTGAAACTATAGGATTTTTTATGCTGTTTTCCGATTTTTTTGGCGACGGAGACCACTTCCGGTTTTTGGCCATAAACTACGGCAAAATCGGATCCCAAATTGGCATTAACCGTTTCAGAGCTTCCCCCTGCCGACGCAATCGGTGCGACTTGAGAAGCTGTGACTTCTGCTAACCCAGAAACGCCAATACTTCCACTGGATGCTGATAATTGAACGTCGGCAAAAGGAGATGCGACCGATGTGACCGATGCGACCGATGCGACCGAGCTCGGACCAGATCCGCTAATACCCGTTAGACCGGAGACGGAAGGCGAAGTTATATTTCGGTTTCCGGCGATAGTCCCCAGGGATGAGGCGGATAAAATGGGAGCCGCATCAACTGGCCCTGTGTCAAAATCATTGCCAGATGGAAAATAATTTGGTTGAGAAACAACGGAAGACGGCGAGCCAATAACCATTTGTTGTTCCGCATTATCGGCCGTTTGCTGCTGCTCTATCGTCTTAGAAAGACGGGTGAGTGCACGGAAATCATTCTCTAAAACATCCTCATCCCCGAGCTCCTCAGGAGTAGGGTCAGCTTCCAATTTGTCGCCTTTGAAAAAATTTTCCTGATATTTATCGACGGCATTTTGAAAAGAATTACGTAAAAACTGTCTAATTTTCATGGCATACCCCGTTTAAATTTTACTTTCCGTTTCGCGATATTTTGCACACTCTGTTTAACGGCGATGTCATCATTTTCAGCAATTTCTACGCCAATGATGTGCTCAAAAATATCGTCTAACGTCAAGACGCCGACAATTCTATTATCTTTTTTTACAAAAGCAAGCTGCGTTAAATTTTTTAGTAAAGCGTCCAGGGCATCGTCCACAAACATATCATGGGGAAGCGCCTTAGGCGTTTCCATAAGCCGTCCCAGCTGGGTATGGGCGCCATTGGTCGCGAAGGCATGTAAAATTTTTCTGCGATGGACGATGCCCACGAGATTTTCGGGATTATTGGCGTACACCGGAATGCGGCCCGTCGGAATATTCGCATCATTGGCAATGAAGACGTCGTGGACGGTCATATTTTTACCATAGGTGCTCAGGTGATCGAGGGGCGTCATAATCTGGGCAATCACGGTGTAATCCATTTTGAGCGTATTCTCAATCATTTTGCGTTCCTGGTTGGTAAGCGTTCCTTCGCGCACATTGCGTTTGGCGAGGAGCATGATGTCTCGGTCGGAATAGGTCGATCCCGTACGCCGTTTTTTACCAATAAAAAAATCGAGGACAAAGCGACAAACTTTCGAAAAAGGGTACATTGCCCGGACGATAATTTTTAATAGAAATGCCGCGGGGACGTATAGCTTTTTGCGATATATAAGTCCGAGATTTTTGGGTAAAATTTCTGCAAATAGGAGAATGCTGATCGTCATCGCCATCGAAAAATAGATGAGCTTATCCTCACCGTAAATTTTGACCGCTAATCCTCCGGCAACGATGGCGCCAAAGGTATTGGCTAGGGTGTTGAGCATGATGATTGCGGCGGAGGTTTCATCGATATTTTTTTTGCATTTTTCGATGTAATTTGCGGTGCGCTTGTGTTTCGTACGGAGGTCTTCAAGTTCGATATCGCTGGCGCTGAAGAGGACGGCTTCCAGTAAAGAAGCGGTTGCAGAAACAGCAATTGTTAGAATAATGGTGAAGGCAAATAGTGAAAACATGCAACGTTTTCCCATAATAGGGAACCATGTCGAAGATCAATAGTAATATTATGGATAAAAATATTTATAAAAAACTTCCCTGGAGCTAGGGTTTCGCTATCACGGAAATAGTTATGATTAAACGTATTCAAAAAAAACTGTTGGGGTGCACGGGTTGTGGCCTATTAATGGTTATGGGATCCCTGAGTCATGTGGTCCGGGGAAGTCAAAGCGCAAATGTTCCGAAGCAACGGATGATACCGCTAATAGCATCGAGGGTCATTGAAAGGACGAATAGAAGGGAACCACCGCCAATAGTATCGGCGAGGGTCATTAAAAGGAGGAATAGAAGGGGACCACCGCCAATAGTATCGGCGAGGGCAAAGAAAAAGACTTCCAATAATCCCAATGGTGATGCGTGGTGTTTGCCTATCGTTCGGGGCGGTAATCCGAATTTGGCCGAATCGGTGGATGATCCGTTTGCCAAATCGGTGGGTGATCCGCGTTTGAAGCCATCGCCAATGGCTAGTCAAAGTACAAACGTTCCGGAGCAACGAGTATCACCGCTAGTAATACAGGCGATCGATCTGCATTCGGAGCCACTGCCAATGACGCCGGCGATGGCTATGGAAAGAATCCCCAATGACCCCAACGGTGACACATGGTATTTGCATGCCGTTCGGACTGGCAACTTGCGATTGGTTGAATTGTTTCTCGGTAATCCACATTTAAATCTTGATGCGGTGGATGGGAATGGAAATACGGATTTGATGCTGGCCATAATGGGCGAAGGGCAGATGAATTATGGTCTAAATCGTCAGACGATTTTTTATCTCATTTTTCGGTTTAGAAACCGCAACTGGAACTTACGAAACAGATGGGGACAAACGGC
>JAITAG010000024.1 GCA_031284265.1 Puniceicoccales bacterium
AGGACGGTAATCCCATAAAGTATTACGAAGTGATTAATAGATCCTCGTTAAAAGTTGGCGAGAACGGTCAACTCCTCCCCTTCGAAACGATCAAGGGCATCAATCTGATTCAGGTGGAATTGAAAGGCGAAGGCATCCGGGATATTAAATTCCCCGTACAGGAGAAATTGACCGAGCTGGAATGGTGGTACTATATCATAAAATATTCCGATCACTTCGATGGGAAGGAAATCGAACGTTGCAAGGGACTTGGCCTACCGGAACGATTGGAACAGGTCCTTCGCCAGTTGGAATATGTCGGCCTAGATCCCAAGAAACGGGAAGAATACGTCACGGAGGTGAAAGAAATAGACACCTATGACGACGAACTCAAACGCATCGCATTGGAAAGCGAACAGAAAGGTGAATTGAAAGGAAAACTGGAAGGCGAACTGAAAGGAAAACTGGAAAGCTTACTTGATGGATTTATTGATTTTGATTTTCAAAAGATACCCACAACGGCAGCAAAACGCATTAAAGATACGGAAAAATTACTTCCGAGGAATCTCGTAGAAGAAGTCGGAGGTAATTATATAAATGAAGGAAAAATTATACAAAAGCAGTTGGAGGATTTCGTCAAACTTCTTGAGGAAAACGAAATTCTTGCCGATTGATGTTGGATGTTCAAAGCCATAGGTAGTCCCGTAGCGGTAGTCCCAGTAGCTATAAATTAAAAAAGTTTCTACTTTTTGTTCTTTCAGCATTTCTCGGTTGAAGAGTGGCGAAAAGCTTTTACGTTTAAACTGAAATATGCGTAAGCTGGGGATTTTAATAAGGTACGAATTTCAGCGTTTTTTTGTGTCGCCATTCTTTTATGCCGTTTGTGCCCTATTTTTATTGCTAATGGGCATCATCTTTTTCTTTTCACTGAAAATTTATGCCGATTTTCCGCAGGAAGAGCCACTCATGATGCAATTGTTTAAATCCGTTTGGCTACCCCTATTGTTGGTCGTTCCGATTTTAACGACAAAGGCAATCGTTTCTGAAAAAACAGAAAAATTGTTTGATTCCTTACTCGTATTGCGTTTTAGCAGCTCTTCAATTGTTTTTAGTAAATTTGTAGCAATATATTGTATTCATTTAGGTTTATGGACTGTCGTCATTTATTTCCCGGAAATTGCACAGAGTTGTTCGGCAACATTGGCGCAGTTTAATAATTTTATGACGGCGCAGATCCGTTGGGGAGGTTGGTGTTTTGTGAATTTACTGGGGGGTGTGGTCATTGCCTTTGGGTTATTGGTGAGTGCACGCGCCAAAATGCCTGCCACTTCCATGGCTGCGAGTACGGTGGGTATTTTTTTATTTTTGATTCTAGGGCAACTGTTTAAGCAGGCGTCGACCATTGCTTTCGGAGAAGCTGAATTTTTTGAAACGCTCTATTCCAATTGGAACGTATTTTTTCAGCTCGAGGATTTTTGCCGCGGCATTTTTGATTCCCGTGTGATCATTGCTTATATCACGGCTACGTTGGGTATTTTAGGTATTACGGCACTGACTTTGCGTGAAAATTGAAAAACACTAAATAAGTGGCAAAAAAATCGAAATCCATTCATAGGCGGAATGAAATATTGGCAAATATCTGAAAAATCTTTAAAAATGGTTTACATTTATGGTTTTGCCGTTTAGCTTTGAAAGAATGGCTTTGGGAACAATAATAGGTGTCATAGGTGTCGAAATTTTTTATCCAAAAAAGATTTTAGAAATGATGACGATTAAAAAAATAATTGCGTTGCATTTTTAGATTGAGTTTAGAAAATTTCTTGCCATACCCTTCATTCGACGGCAGGGTAGTGTGTAAAAAGTTCCACTCCAATGCCAGCCAAATGTCTTTTGATGTATTTTCTGAAAAATTTTTAAGTTATTTTTGTAGTGCTTTAATTTAATTGTAGAATATGGATAATGAGCCTTTAGATTCGTCGATTTCGATACCTAAAAAACGTGCCCCGAGGAAAACTGTTGCGAACAAGAAACCGGTGGTGCGCAAACCTCGCGCAAAGAAAGTGGACGATATTGTTCCGGAGTCTTTTTCAGCGATGCCGGATGATACCATTACCTGTGAATATTCGGACCTAATTCGTTCTGAAAATGTTGAAGATTGGTCTCCTGTGTTAACTGTAGATGCCCATAAAGCTTGTGTTGCGATTGGTGAGACGACGAATTTGGAAAGTTTTTCCGATCATTTTGTTGCGGGAAGTCCGGCGGTGGAAGATTCCTGCCATTTGCCCGAAAAGGTATGCGTGGAGCAACCTGTAAATGATAGTTCTGTTCCAAGTGAATCCAATGGGGATAAAAATGATCGCGAAAGTTATACCCATACCTTTGCTCCACGGGGGTCTAGCGATGGCAATTTCAAGGGAAATAATAGGGATCAGCATTATAAGATTCAGCGGGATTATTCCCGCAATCATTTCAGGCATAATGCGTCGAATAATAATTTTCATGCGGATACTTCCAACGAAAATAATCGGAATCTTAATCGCAATTTTCATCAAAATGCGCCGCAAAATCGCCAAAATCGTCGACGACCAGCTACGACGATCCGCATTGGGCCTTTTTCCATTGGTTACCTAAGGGGGTTGGAATATTTCGATAATCCGGCGAAACTTGGAGCATTTTATGCGGAAGTTGTCGACAATGGACAGATACCGTTTTGTCTCAATGAGGTTTGGGAGAAGCCCGACGATAATGGGGACGATTTTGTAAGTTCTATCAATGGCGAGGGGATGACTTCGCGTGCAGGAATGATCGACAATTGTATGGAATCGGCGTTGGCAAAAAAACGGCCGATCATCGTCAAAGGTATTCTCGAATCCATGGAGGGCGGTGATGGTATTATCACCTATGGGTGTGATTGCTATAAGATTCGCGCTAAAAGTACTTTCGTTCCCCGCTGTCTCATTCAGGCACTGGATTTACGGCGGGGACAAACGTTGACTGCGGTCGTTCACCCGCCGCTGGAGCAATCGACCTGTCCTTTTGCGATCAAGGTTAACGATGTTTTTGGGAAACCGCCGGAGCAAGCCGTCCAATTTTCGCGCTTTAAAGATCTCGTTCCCTATTATCCGACTAACCGTATTTTCCTCGAGCGACGAGGTTCGGTGGAGGGCGATAATCTTGCCATGCGGGTCATTGATTTACTATCGCCCATTGGATTTGGCCAACGCGGTCTCATCGTTGCGCCGCCGCGCACCGGAAAAACGATGCTTTTACAAGGTATTGCGAATGCCATTATTCACAATCAGCCCGAAGTAAAACTAATTGTTTTATTGATCGACGAACGTCCCGAAGAGGTTACCGATTTTTCGCGGCAGGTTAGGGGAGCTGAAATCGTCAGTTCGACCTTTGACGAATCCGCCGATAGTCACGTCCATGCGGCGGAAATTGTTATTGAGAATGCGCGTCGCCGGGTTGAGGCTGGCGAGCACGTGGTGATCTTACTCGATTCGATTACGCGCCTTGCCCGAGCCTATAATGCGGAGCAACCGAGTTCTGGAAAAATATTATCGGGAGGTATCGAAGCCAATGCTTTACAAGTACCGAAGCGTTTTTTTGGTTCCGCACGGAATATTGAAGGCGGTGGAAGTTTAACGATTATTGCGACGGCGCTTATCGAGACCGGTAGCCGAATGGATGATGTTATTTTCGAGGAATTTAAGGGTACGGGTAATATGGAGCTCCATCTCGACCGTTCGATTGCCGACAAGCGGATTTTCCCGGCGATTAATTTTGAGCGCAGCGGTACCCGTAAGGAGGAGTTATTGTATCATCCCGATGAGTTAGCTAAGATCTATAACCTTCGCCGCGTATTTCAAGGAGTACCGCCCGCTGAGGCGATGGAAATGTTAATTGCTCGCGTCAAGAAATGTTCTACAAATGTGGAATTCCTGATGAATATTAATCGAGGTTCCTAGGCGGTGAATTTTTCGGTACATAGTCGAAGATTTTTGTATTCTTAAGTATTGCGGTATGCCCATCATTTCCGAGCTAGTACCGCTTTCCATGGGGCAAACCCAACGGTTACTGAAATCGCTGGAGAGATGGCCGCGGAAACAGTTGGGGCAAAATTTCTTAGTCGATAAAAATATCGTTTTCAAATCGTTGCAATGGGCGCAGCTATTGCCCGGGGAAAGTGTTATCGAAATTGGGCCTGGTTTAGGGTCATTGACGCGGGCGTTATTGGGGGCTCATTGCCACGTTTTTGCCATCGAATATGATAAAATATTATATGAATTTTTAAAGAATGAACTGGGACATGTATCCCATTTTCACCTCATTGAGGGGGATGCGGTGGAGCGACCTTTGGCCGGATTTGAAGGGAAAGGCGAATTTTTTAAAATTGTTGCCAATTTACCCTATAATATATCGACGCCCTGGCTCAATGCCGTTCTTGAGCGGCCACAGTTACCATTTTCCATGACGCTCATGTTGCAAAGGGAAGCGGCGGCGCGTTTTTTAGCGCAACCGGGTTCGAAACAAGGGGCAGCCATTTCTATTTTTCTGCGTGCGGCCTATGTTTGCAGGGGAACTTTTCCCGTTGAGCGCACGAGTTTTTGGCCCATGCCGGCGGTCGATTCAATTTTAGTTCACTTTGAACGTCTCGCGACACCAAAGTTATTTTGTGTGGAGGCGAAATCCCTGATCCGAAAAATTTTTACGCAACGGCGCAAGCAGATAAAAGGCTTAATTAAGCTATTTTTGCCCCGGCTTTCTGAGAGAATTATGGAATTACTGTTGCGACATAATTTGGATCCGTCACTACGTCCCGAACAAATACCCTTTCATTTTTGGTATAATTTCGATGACCTTTTGCGCACATCTGAGCAATAGAGGGGAGCTGCGATGGTATTACCGGCGGCATTCGTGGAGGAGAAATTTTTATGGATTTTTTTTTATTTAATTGCTTGACAGTCGAAAATTAAATCACTTTATAGCTAATAAATTTTGATCATGCAAAAAACAAACAGATCTATCGCTAAGCGATTTAAGGTAACGGCTTCGGGGAAGGTACTTCGTCGGAGTGGAGGCTTTCGTCATTTTTTGAGGACCAAGACGGTCAAGCAACGTCGTTTGGCGCGGCATGATCAATCGGTTTCTACGGGTTTTTCGAAGCAGGTATTGAGGGCGATTGCGGTGGGTTTGTGAGGAAGTGATTAGAATTCCTGACGGGTTAGTGAAAGTTTTAGCGGCTTTCGGTCAGCGATATTGAGGAAGAAAATATGCCAAGAGTTGTTAGTGCAGTTGCGACAAAAAGACGTAGAAAGCGGCTATTGAAGAGAGCGCGTGGATATTTTGGGAATAAGTCACGTCTTTTTAGGTATGCTCGCGAGGAGGTTCGCCGTGCTGATTCCTTTGCCTATCGTGATCGGAAGCGGAAGAAAACGTCCATGCGGCAGCTTTGGATTATTAGGATTAATGCTGCCTGTCGTCAATTAGGTATATCCTATTGTCGCTTTATTGACGCCGTTAGTAAATTGGGGATTCATCTCGATCGCCGTGCGCTGAGCGAGTTAGCCATTCAAGACGCTCAGGCGTTTGAGGCGATCGTTAGTCGGGCAAAAGCCTTACCAGAATAGGCGTATTAATTTTTTTTTTTTTTTGTTTCAAATGGGGGATACCGTTTTAACGGTATCCCTCTATTATGTAATTTTTGAGTTTGGGGTTTCATTTTTTGTATTCCTTTTGTGGATCGTTTCAACGGTCTCATGGGACCTGATAATCGTTCGAAGTACGTAGTCTCTGAGATTTTTTGTATTCATTTTGTGGATCATAGATCGTTTCAACGGCTTCATTGGGCCTGATAATCGTCCGAAGTATATCGGCGTAGTCTCTGAGATCATATGTTATGGCAATAAATGCGCGGTTTAGTGTTCCGCGGTGTGTTGTGAGACAGTAGGCAGGGGCTTTTTGCCGTTGAAGGATTTCATTTTCAGCGAAAACGATTGAATTATTGTCGAAAACATAGTACTGTGTGCTGTTCCTAGGGACACAAAATAAGCTTTCCGAAGGCAATGAAAGGCGGTTGCGCATGTACGCAGCGAGTGCAAGCGTACTATAGGAGTAGATGCGAATATGTGGGTGAATAATCTTTGCAATGCGTGAGAACATTAAAGTTGAGTGGATTCCCAGTAGTTTGCCAGGGCCTTCGCAGAAAATAATTTCTTGATAATGAAAATGATTCAAAAATGGTGAAAGAATGGAGAAAAATTTCGGCAAAGTATCGTCCGTCGATGAAGCAAAAGCTGTGAATCGGTTGCCTTCGAGGGTTCCAACCTGGTATACGACCGTTGAAGCGTCAATCACAAGCGATTTTAATGCCATTTTAGTGAAAAAAAAGAAATTAGAAAAAAATGGATCGAGACAATAAAAATTTCTATAAAAACATTCCATTGGGCCCATGGATGTATTTATGCTTTGCCAGAGAAGTCATTTCCATTATTTGCTTGACACAACCTTCGTTTTGTAATAAGCCTCTCCCAAGAGGTGAAAAAAGGTCAAAGAGATAAGATTATGTTTGTATGTACGGGCAATACGTGCCGTAGTCCAATGGCGCATGTCTTTTTAGCGAGTCAAATCCGAAATATTCCAGAATTTGCGCATTATACGGTTACGAGCGCTGGATTATGGGTCCGAGAAGGTCAGGAAAGTTCTTCGGATGTACGGACGATTGCCAAAGCAAGGGGATTTTCATTGGAAGATCACCGCGCGCAGTCGTTGACACAGACAATGGTCGATCAGGCGGTGGCGATTCTCTGTGTAACCTTAGCTCATGAAAAATTTTTAAAGGAAAATTTTGTCAATTTACCAAAAACTTGCACTTCTTTTCTAGAGTTTGGGAATGATATTGCTGATCCATATGCTGGGAACGCGGAGACCTATGAAAGGATTGCCGCTGAAATTGAACAAAAAATACCATCAATTATTGAATTTTTAAGGAAGGAACTAAATGATCATTAGCTTAGGATTAGACCATCGTGCCGTTCATTTGCGCGATTTTATTGTCGAGCATCTTGAAGCAATCGAATTCGAGGTTCTCGACCGAGGTGCGAGCGATACGACACCTGTCGATTATCCCGATATTGCTAGAAAAGTTGCCAAAGATATCAAAACTATGAGAGCAAATTTCGGTATTCTCGGCTGTCGAACGGGTATTGGTATGTCAATTGCAGCCAATAAATTTCAAGGGATTCGCGCCGCACTCGTACACTCTGAGACGGATGTGAAACTGGCTCGCGAACATAATGACGCCAATATTATGTGTATCGCAGGCGAAACAATGATGCCCGAATTGTTAGAAAAAATGCTCGATATCTTTTTTATGACAGAGTTCGAAGGAGGACGTCACGAGCGCCGTTTGAGCAAAATTGTGGAGTTTGAATTCAGTCAGAAGTAATTTTTTTGATGCAAATAGGGGGTATTCAGCGTTTTTCGTCGATCGATTTTCCCGGACATTTGGCCGCCGTAGTATTTACAATCGGATGTAATTTTCGCTGCCCGTTTTGCCATAACCTAGAATTGGTAACCGGTGAGGCCAATACCGTATCGGAGAAATCGGTTTTGGAGTTTCTGTCTACCCGTACACGCCAATTAGAGGGAGTGGTAATCAGTGGCGGCGAGCCGACCTTGCAGCAGGATTTATCCGATTTTGTTGGAAAAATTCGTTCCTTTGGTTTTCATGTAAAATTGGATACCAATGGGACTCATCCTGATGTTTTGAAATATCTGATGTTGAGGCAAATGCTCGATTTTGTTGCCATGGATATTAAGCATATTTGGTCGCGTTATGCCTATGCGGTAGGATTACAATCGATGGTAATCGAAAAAATTCAACAATCTGCTGCATTGATTATGGCTAGCGATATCGACTATGAATTTCGCACTACGGTGATCAAAGATTTTCACGATCCTCAGGATATTATTACCATTTCAAAACAAATCCGCGGAGCTAAACGCTACGTCGTCCAAAAATTTATTCCCGACAAAACATTGCATACCGCCTTTAGGCAAAAGTTAACGTTCGAGCGGTCCGATTTTCAAAAAATTTCCGCCGAAATAAAAAAAAATGTGCAGCAATTCGAAATGCGTCTGTAAATAAGGGCTGCTGCCCAGATGGCGGAGCCCTCTGGATAAGCCTCCTCGCGGGGTATGGGGCAGAGCCCCATGACAAATTTTTATTTTTGGGAAAAATTTTGAACGTTTTGTTTTTTGCTGCGTCTTATAGATATCGGTTAAATGTATTCCTTTTATAACCTTATGGCGCTACGGAGTTCGTGGCGCTTTTTTTTTAACGTTTACTGTGAGCGATGGGCTAATTTTATTATTTACTCCTCTTCTTTTTTCTCTTTTTCTTAGAGGGTATACATGGAGAAATTTTCAAATACTCTTGAACTCAAAACGATTCCCGAAGGTCAAACGGTGATTTTTAAATCCGTCGTCGTCGTCAAAAAAATCGAACGCAGGAACGCTAAAAACGGCTCTGAATTTCTCAAAATCGAAGTTGGCGATAGATTTTCTTCCTTTAGTTTTACGAGTTTTTCCAATACATCCACTTTCAATTTTTTTCAAGCGAGTACGTCCGGCGACATTATTTTTATGGAAGGTATGAGTCGTCATTACCAGGGTGCTTTTAGTCCCGATATACTTTCCGCGCGTAGGCTATCGGAGAAGGAGATCAAAGAGGGCAATTGGTATGCCCAGCTGGAGCAGACGACGGCGGAAGATCTCCAGGATTTAAAAACGGAATTTTATGGTTATGTGGAAGGCATTCAGAATTCGCAACTTAAGAGAACGGTTTATACGGTTCTCGAAGAACTTGGCGATAAATTTTTCACAAGTGTTGCGGCAAAATCTATGCACCATGCCTATAAGTCGGGGTTAATCGAGCACACCGTACACGTGACGCGTGCGGGGGTAGCGCTTTTAAATTTTTACACGGACATTCCCCGTGATCTCGCCGTAGCGGGGATGTTGTTACACGACGTTGGAAAAGTTGAGGAATACGAAGGTGATCTCGCCATTAGTCGCACGAAGTTGGGCAATTTACAAGGGCATATTATTCTCGGTTACCGCATCGTTCGCCGTGCTGGGATTAAAAGTGAGCTCGATCCCCATCTACTCGAACGTCTGGAACATATCATTCTCAGTCATCAGGGGCAACTGGAGTTTGGTGCGGCCGTTCTTCCGTCGACGCCGGAGGCGATTTTTGTTTCCTTGGTTGATAATCTCGATGCCAAGATGGGTATGGTCACCCATCTTCTCACTTCTACGCCGGAGTCGCAAATTTTTTCCGAACGTTTTCCGGGGCTTGAAACGCAAATGCTCGTCGAGAAAATGGATTGAAAAACCGTCAAAAATTGAGTTGCTAAAATGGGGGAAACAGTTAATTTTATTTTTACTATTAGGCGAAAAGTAATGGGTAGGAGTATGAAATGGTTTGAGTGATTGAACAATTTGGGTATCGGAGTGATAGGGGTAAAATAGATTTTAAGGAGATTCAATAGAGATGAATGCAAGTGAAGAATTTTTAGAGGAACGGGAAGAAGGTGAATTTGTTCCGGAGGAACAGTCCGTTATGGTGAGTTCTTTAATCGGCAGCCAATCGGTTGCTCCGGATCTGACTATTTTGGGCGACCTAAAGGACTTAGCCAATTTAACGTTTGGTACGCGTTGGAGTCAGGATGAATCTTCACCGCGTCCCCCATCGGATCGCCCTAGAAATTTCCATGGGCGTCGTCCCATTCGAGATCGCAACGATCCCCAATCGAAAACTTCCGGTAGCCGTGAATTTCGCGAAACTTCTGGAAACCGTGAATTTCGCGAAAGGGAAGGGCGTCCATTCCGGGAGCGTCATAGCGCTCATTTCGATGACCGACGCCGCGAAAATAGGACGGTATTCCCTCCCTTTGAGGTTCAATTTTACCAGGAGGATACTTCATTTAATTTGCTACTCGATGAGATGCGCAAAAATTGTAAGACCTATGAACTTTTTGCGGTGGCGCGATTAATTTTACAGAAGCCGGAGCGTTTTGTAGCCGTTGTACAGCGGAGGCCCAATCGGGAAGGCGTCCGTTTACCGTTCTATTTATCGCTGCTGGACGACTGGATATTTTGTTCGGAGCATGAGGCGATGTCTTACATTATGCAGCACCACGTCGAGGAATTTTTCGACGTCGTAGAAGAGGCGGTGGAGGCACCGAAGGGGCGATTTACCTGTGTTCACCGCTGTGGTATCACCAAGAAATTGCTTTCCGCTCCCAATTATCACCGATACCGGGCACTTCTGCGCGCTCACTTTGACGCGGAGATCTACTCGATGACATTTGAGCGATTTGTTTCCAAGATTGAGACGACGAAAGATGAAGGCGATATTCAAAATTGGATTCAGCAAATGAGTCGTAGGGTCACCTATACGCCTAGGGCTATCGACGAGGCGGTGACGGATTTGGAACCCCGCGATTCGCTAGATGGGGTTAAACGCTATCTTTTGCAATATTTTAGGGATCGGATTCTCCGCGAAGTGACGACCATTCGCATAGCGGGGGCAATTTTCGAATCCATGCCTTCCCGGGTGGTTACGAATGCGATTCAATTTTTCCTACAGCGCCAGCGAAATTTCCCGTTTGATACGGCGAATAATTTACGCCATCGCTTTCGCAGAGCTGGCTTTAACATCTACCGAAAAGGGCAGGATAAAATCTTTTATGTTTGTGCGGTAAAGCGCAAATTTCGTTCGGAGAGCGACGTATTTGAGGCCAATGTGCAGGCATTGATCAATTTTTTAGAATCCCATGCAACGGTTACATTGCCAATCATTAAGGAAAATTATATCGAAGCGAACCATTACCAAGAAAAGGAGGTTTTCGGGGAATTGGACTGGCTAATTCGCGAGGGATATGTCGTCAACTATGACGACGGCACGTTATTTTTGAATCCAAGGCTAATCGATCGTAGCGATAAAGCCCGTACAAAGGATGAATCGGAGAAGCAATCCGTCATTCAATTGGAGAAGATTGAGACGGCGATCGAGAAATTGTCCGACGGAACGTTGAGTATTTCGCCGCAGACGACGTTGGCCGTTTCGGAAGGTAACCTCGACGTTGCTAACGGTAATGGTGGAGATAATGAAAATGGGGTTAGTCCATCAAAAAATACGTCAACAATTGATATTTCAGACCACTAGTATGCAAGACACATTGACGCTTCAGTTGGTGGGAAAGCAGTTATTATCGAAGTCCGGTGGCGCCAAGGAGGCTTTTCACCTCACCTTTGAGCAGGTTTCCGGCGAGCCATTCGACTATCGGTGTGGTGATTCGGCGGCGCTTTGGCCGGAAAATGATAGGGATGATATGGAAAGCATTTTGCTCCACTGGGGTATCGAAAAAGAGCAGCGGATCAATGATATTACAATGGAGGAGCTTTTCCAAAGGCAGTATTGTATCGCGCATTTGACCGAGCGTTTTCTAGAAGCCGTTCGCGAACAACTAGGTCGCCAGGAACGGGAAGTCTTCGATCGGTATCGCGATGAACATGCATTTCAAACGGCATCACTGGGCGATGTGATCGATTTATTTCCCTCCGTAAAATTTACGGCGGCGGAGCTGCCACCCCTGCTTAAAAAAATGAAGCCGCGCCTTTACTCCATTGCGTCGGCGACGGCGTTGCGGGCCGATCGGATGGATTTGGCAATCGTCGTCGTCAGCTATGAAAACTTCAGAAAACGCAATCGCTACGGAGTCGCTTCCCACTATTTATGCCATCGATTACCCCTGCGCAAACCCATACGGGCTTTTATTGCGCATGCGAAGTTTGGGTTACCCGTCGATACTTCGAAGGATATCATTATGGTCGGGCCCGGGACGGGCATTGCTCCTTTCCGCGCTTTTCTACAGGAACGGGCGGTTTTACGCACCGGAGGAACGGCCGTCGGTCGAAATTGGTTATTTTTCGGCGAGCAGTATCGGGCATCAAATTTTTACTATCGGGATGAATTTGAACATTGGCAGCATTCGGGCGATTTAACATACCTGGATTTAGCGTTTTCCCGCGATCAGGATTACAAGATTTACGTCCAAGATCGCATGCGCGAGCGCGGTGAAGAGCTTTGGAATTGGCTGCGCGGAGGGGCTTATTTTTATGTTTGCGGTGAAGCGGCCCATATGGCGAAGGATGTGGAAGGTGCATTGCTTGAAATTATTCACCACCATGGCGGTGTGGATACGCCGGAGAAATTTTTACAGCATCTGAAAGAGGAAAATCGCTACCAACGCGATGTATATTGAAAATTTAGTTGTAGGTTTTAACAATACCCTCGACGAGCTTTGTCCAGCCGTCGACGAGTACGAAGAGCATCATCTTAAAGGGAAGCGATATGGTCATCGGTGACACCATCATCATACCCATGGCGAGTAGGATATTCGAAACAACCATATCGATGGCGATGAAGGGCAAATAGAGTAAGAATCCGATTTGAAAGGCATCGGTGAGCTCCGAGACGACAAATGCTGGAATGAGTACCAGGAGATTGCCTTCTTTGAGGTTTTCTTGCATCTGTTGCGGCCAGATTTGCTGGGCCGTTCTTAGGAAAAACGTACGCCCACGGGATTTGGTATGGCGTTCCAAGAACTGTTTAAGTGGCCCACAAGTTTCGGTCAATTTCGGTTCCAGCGCGGCGATATTATTCATGTCGAAGTCCATTCTGCGCGCGATGTCGAAGGTATCCTGCAACACCGGATACATAATATAAATCGTAAGCATAATCGCCATGCCATTGAGGACCATATTGGGGGGGACTTGTTGCACGCCGAGTGCGTTGCGAACTAGGCTGAGTACGCTCGCAATTTTCACAAAGGAAGAAACGAGCAATAGCATGAAGGGCGCCATGGTCAATGCAACCAAAAGCACAATAATGGTAGTCGGATCCAGCGTTATTCCGTTCATTTATTATAAAATTCAATGATTCGTACTCCAACTCTGCCGTCAACATCGAGCAATTCACCGGTCCCAATCGGCGTATCGTTAGCGCAGATCGTTACCGGGGCATTGACCGGATTACTGCATTCAAACGTATATCCTGCCTTGACTTTTTCCAGTTCACCGAGCGTAATTTTTTGGCGACCGGTTTCGAAAGTCAAGGTAATGGGCATTTTTTCGACGGGAATGGAACTATAAACGTCAGCCTTTTTTTCGAGCGTCGGCCGTTTTTTCAGTTCCGAGATACTGGGTTCCTTATAATCTACGCTTGATGCGGTTAGAGATGGCATAGGTCCCACTGAGACGGTATCCGCTTGGGGAGCATTTTCATCGGCGTGGACATCGCGGGTTATTTTTTCAGCGAACTTGGGATCGAGCAAATCGCTTTTTTTGGCGGTATTCGCTTTTTCATCTAATTTTTTCGCTACATTAGTATTGCTGGCTTCCTCCTCATCGTCAGCCGATGAGGCTTCGCTGTCGTCGTCCTCCTCGTCGGATTCATCGGGTTCATCATCCTTTTCTTGGGCATCTTCCTCCTCATCGTCAGCCGATGAGGCTTCGCTGTCGTCGTCCTCCTCGTCGGATTCATTAGCGACATGTTGCTCACCCTTGGATGAATTTACTGGCGATAGTGCTTGGGAACTTTGTGAAACATTTGGTTTCGCTTTAGCAAGTTCAGCATCCAACTTTGAAGTGTCTACTTTTTCGTCGGCATTTGCCTTAGGCGGAGTCGGTAGTGGACCACTACTTGCCGGATTACCAGGTGCCGCAATGGATATTGCGGTATCCGCATCGGCCGATGTATGGTCGATGTTCGAGGACTGATCGAGCTCCTCGTCGGATGCAGCGTTCCCTTCCTTCGATGGTTCATCTTCACCCACTCCAAAAAGATTAATATTTGTTATATCTTCTTCACCCATAACCAAAAATTTCTAAAAATCAGAGCGCATCATCGCTACTTTTGATCTCATTTACGCCTTGATTTACATTGCTATCGTCTGCTGTTGGGCCGATAGAATATTCATCATCCCGTATTACCGCCACCATTTCTTCTGCGTTTGAAGTATTCGCTTTTTTAATGATGGCCTCTTCAATGGCGAAAAGATTTATACTAATTACTTCTTTTTTATCCATAACCCAATCCCCATCTATTGTACAATTTGCTCAACGGTAACACCCGTTTCAGCAAATGTTCCTAAAACCTTCACTCCTTCAAAGCCGACAATGTCGACTATTTTCAATTTGGCAAGTTCATATTGATCCAAAAACATGATATCTTCTTCCCGTAAATTTTGGTAGTCATTTTTCGAGAGTTGGGTGGATCCGACACAAAAGCGGTAGGAAGCCTCCAAATTCCTGAAGTTATGTAAATTGGGTATATTTGTGATCTTCTTTGCCAAAAGCGCTAGAATTTCTTTTGGGGCAACTAAAGTTCCCGCTGTAACGTGAATTTTTCCAGAAGTAACGACGAAATCGATCCCATGCTGAGGTTCAGGCGATGGAGTAGTGTTGATGGAATTGATTGTAAGGGATACGCCAAGAATGTTGGAAAAATGTTTTTGGAGCAAATCGATCCCATTCTGAGGTTCAGGCGATGGGATAGTGTTGATGGAATTGATTGTAAGGGATACGCCAAGAATATTGGAAAAATGTTTTTGGAGCGCATCTGTCGCGGCTTGAAAAACTAATAATCGAATTCCTTCCGGAATGGAAAAAAGATCGATGCCTTCAAAGGATTTTGAAAAGATTACCAGCGGTGGCAATGATTCTAAAAATAAAGAACACGGATAACGACCAATGGACAGTTTTATTTCCATAGGGAATTGTGTATCCTGTCGGCAAATTTCGAATTCCAATGGTTCTTTATCAGCGGGAAATGTGAATCGAATTTCCCGACCATAAAAGATATTCTCGATAAAAATATCATTTTTCGATACCTTTTTCAAAGTTAATTCCCGTGCCATTGCCTATGCTTGCTAATAATTTTTTCTCATAATACAATTTTTTTTAATTTATCGGTATTTACTTGCAAATAATTTTGCGAAAATTACAATAATACTATGTCCGATATTTCGTCGTTACAATCATTCGATACAAGCAGTTTGAGTAGAACAGTAAGCGGTCGTAAATCGTGTATTGAGCCGAAATACACATTACCTGACGGTACGATGGTCAAAGTCACTCCACTTATTACTCATAAAAAATTTAAATTTTCTTCGCATTCTGCTCCGTCGGATAGGTTGTTGCATAAGCGCGTTAGCGTTAGCATAGGCGCCCAAGAATTTCAGCTAAGAATTAGTGGTAATGGTAAAAAGCTTAAAATTGGCGGTAAAATAGGTAGTGAGAAGAATCGTGAATCTTTTCAGAATATGCTTGAGGTAATGAAAACGTGCCAGCAACCTGCGGAGAAACTTCACTTACTTAACCTAATGGCATCTCTTGATCCCGAAAGTACAAAAAGTGAGCTGGCGAAAAATGGAGACGATTTAGGAATTTTTAGAGATCTTTTCGATCGAGAGGGGCACCCCGGCGATGCGTTCATTAGTCTAAACGCATTTAGAAGTTACCTGGAAGAAAAGGGAATCGATACCACCCAATTGGAAAAAACAATCCAATTGACCTATGAAAACTTAAAGTTAGGCCGTCTCGAAGGCAAAATCTACGGTGGAGAGCGCAAAAGATTGCATTTTAGCCAATCTAATTTGGCAAAGAATGCAAAGAGTATAAAAGTTTTAAGAGATATAGCGAGTATACGGGATAGGTTTAAGTCTACTAATAATGGTCACCAAGATATATTTAATTCATCTTCTCCTTCAGCGATACAATTCCCTTCTGGAAGTGGCATAAGCTTTGACGGAATGAGTAATACATTTGTAAATTCTAATAGAACAATGGAGGCTTGCTTTAATATTTTGGATTGGGATGGATTCAATCCAAAAAAAATGCCAATTTCTGAAGGGCAAAGATTGGGTTTGATTACGCCGGAAAAGGCGCAAGAATTACAAGCGCAAGGCCTTCAGGATTTTACGCCGCTGTATATTTCATTTCGCCCCACACAAACCTTTGGTGACATGAGAGCGGATGTTAGGAATATAGCCGGTGGCGTTCCTAAAAACGTAAGGGATACGGATATTTTTGCCCAAACAATCATTGCCAATCTAGCACCCGGAGTTGTTCCCATTTTTACGGGACATTCAATGGGAGGGATGCTGGCACATGTTGCGGGAGCGAAGCATAATTGCGCTTCCATTGGATTCAATCCCCTCGGATTGGGAGAAGGTGTTCGAAAGTTTATAGATGATGGTGATGGAAGCCGATGTGAACGGGCAAACGATGTGGCCCATGCGGAATGCCATCCATCTTTTGCAATGGAAGGCGATTGGGTTTCCGATGGACAGGGATCCCAGGTAGCCCGTTCATTGGTTAAAAAACCATACATCGGACAGCGGTATATGATGCCCATTGAGGACGATAACATTCGGAAAATGTGGATGAATAAACGGCATAATATGTATACGGAAAATTTTGAGGCGGCGTATCGTAAGGTCCGCGGGGAATAAGTTAATGGGGAAAGTAAACGAAAAACCCGGCCGAATTAATACAGGGCGGTCAAGTTAGCGGGAATGTTTATATTTGCCCAATGGCACGCAGCAAGGCAAGGAATTCCGGATCCTTTACGTTGAACGGTTTGCCACCTTTTATGCGCGAAAAATTAATGCACGATAGTTTATTGTCGTTTTCTTCATCGCAACCAATCACACCCGATTTACCTTCGCCAGCACACTTAACCGCCAATGCTGCCGATTCGCGAATGATTTTTAAGTCAATTTCATTGGCTTTCGCAGAGCGTGCGAAATAGCCACTTTTTTGGACGAGCTTCTTTTCGGCACCGATTTTGTCCGCAAATTCATTCGCTAACCACTCTCCCGGATTGACCGTATCCAATTTAATATGCCCGAATGCATCCCGTGCGACCGCTTTACCCTGTGCTTCCATTTCTCTAACGATGCTATCTATGCCAGCACCTTCGCTTACAAACAAATTTACACAGTCATGCTCATCCATAACCTTGCGCAAACGCTCCGCTTCGGCTTCAATATGGAGTTCCATTTCGGGAATATAGATGCCGTGGATGTCCCGTATTTTTTGATTGAAACCGAGTTCTGGGAGAAATTTTTTTTCACCCAGTCGTCGACGATATTCCCATGCCGTGGCAACGGTTAACCAACCACAGTTTCTCCCCATAATTTCGTGTACCAATAGCATCCGCGGATTAGCTGTACTTTCAGCGACGATATTTTCAAAAAATTTCGCCCCCTCATGGGCAGCGGTCGTTGCCCCTAGGCTGAGAGAAATGGGATATACATCGTTATCCACCGTTTTCGGTAGTCCAATAACACTCAATTTGTAGTCGTTTTGTTCCAAAAACTTCGCGAGATCCGCCGCCGCCGTATTCGTATCGTCACCGCCAATCGTATGCAAAACTTGAATGCCGTCACGCATCAGTTGCTCGGCAGCGATCTCCTGCGGATTAGCATTCTCAGCAACGTAGCCTCGGCGAATACAATCGCGAACATTCGTCAATTTCACACGGCTATTGCCGATGGGACTCCCGCCGTAATCGAAAAAAGAGGAAACGTTTTGCCTCGTCTCACCGGTAACCATTACCCGGTTGCCAAGCAAAAGACCCTTGTAACCGTCGCGATAGCAAATAATTTCCGTTTTCGGAGAAGTTTTGTCGTAGGCCTCGATTAGAGCACCTATTGCGGCCGATAGACAGGGCGCCAAACCCCCTGCAGTCAAAATCCCAACTCTTTTTATCTTCATAACGAATAACTGATTTCAGTATATGTTCAGAAAAAAAACTGTAAAGTAAAGACCTATGAAATTAAAAGATATTTTTCCAACTTTCCAGAGGGCAGAGCCCTCTGGGCAACCATCCCCCTGGCGGGAATCCTAAGGGCGCGCGGCCCTTAGGGTATAATCAGTAATTTTTTAGTTTCGCAGAATTGGTGGTCATAGAGGTCGAAAAGGTCAATTGCCGTCATATTTTTATGGGGGGCCATTTCGCCGCCGGTGAGGTAAAAAATTTTGCCATGGGCATTTAAGTGCGGTTTAGCTAGGGTATAAAAATTGTCGATATTTGAAATTGCGCGTCCTGTAATACAGTGGTATTTTCGGTGGAAATTTTCGATGCGATCGTTGATACAGGTGACATTTTTTAGGTTTAGTGCCGATACAAATTCTTCCACTGCCCGGATTTTTTTTCCTACGGAATCGATGAGTGTGAAGTGGGCAAGAGGTGTAACGATTGCCAGGGGTAATCCGGGGAAACCGCCACCGGTTCCGATATCGAGGACAGTGGTTTCCGTTGGGAAGGGATTTTTTTTTAAAATTGCCAGGCTAGGTAACAGGTGGGCTTCGACAATGCGATTGATATCTTGCCGCGAGATGAGATTTAAAACTTTGTTTTTTATATAAATTAATTCGCAAAAGTGTTGAAGTTGGGTCCAAGTCACATCCGACAGTTTTGGAAAGAAATGTTTAATAGCGTCCAATGAAATTTGCACTTGTGATAGGGGAAAAGAAATTCATTCTACATCAAGATTTTTATGGCTAAAATTCATTTACTTCCGGAAACCGTTATCAATCAAATTGCTGCGGGGGAAGTCATTGATCGTCCGGCGTCCATTGTTAAGGAATTAATCGAGAATAGCATAGATGCTCGGGCTACCCATATTGTGGTGAAATTTAATGAAGGTGGCGATACGTTGCTATCGATTGCCGATGATGGTATCGGCATGGACGAAATGGATGCTGCGATGGCCTTTGAGCGCAATGCAACGAGTAAATTGGCTGCCATTAGGGATCTCGAATCCCTTGAGACATTTGGATTTCGCGGAGAGGCAATCGCATCCATTGCCAGTGTTGCGCGGGTGACGATGCAAACCAATGATGGCAGTGGCGGGACCGAAATTTACTACGATTCGGGAAAAAAAATTTATCAGAAAGCATGTAGTTGTAGGCAGGGAACATTTATCGAAATTCGCAATTTGTTTGAAAAAGTTCCGGCGAGAAAACAATACTTAAGGTCGACTTCGACGGAAGCAATGCACATCATTCGGACCGTTCGCGCATTCGTGTTAGCAGAACCGGAAATTAATTTTGAGTTATATAAGAATGGGAAGTTGCTCTTTTCCTCTCCCGATTCCCGCGATTTACGGGACCGTACGGAATTACTCTTCGGCCATTTTGACCAGTATACCGCTTTGGATTATGCGAATGATCGGGTAACGCTTCGCGGTATTTTATATGAGTGTGCCGTCGATGGAATGGTGAGTCGACCGGATTTTTTAATTTTCGTCAACAAAAGAAATGTCAATAATCCGGCGATTGTGCGACTCGTTCGCGATACCTATGCGATGATTAAGTCACGGGTAACGAGCGTGGGAGCGTTTTTATTCCTGGAATTTCAGGGCAATTTTGTCGATTTCAATGTCCATCCGCAGAAAAAAGAGGTGCGCTTTAAAAGTGATTTTTATGTCAAAAATTTTATTCAAAATGCAATTGCCGATGCCATTCAAAGAAGGATTGCAACTCTAAATCCCGGTATCCCAATGGACGGTTTGGGCGTGAATAATAACGCCTCCGATGCCTTTACCCCTACGATGGAAGAGCTGTCCCATCCGATCCATCCTTTTCAACGAAGAAAGCTTAATCCCATAACATGCCGTAATGTCGGATTTTATAGCGGCAATAGCGGTGATGATGGGAAGGTGCAAAAGGAATCCGGATTCCATCAGGTTTTCGATTTATCGTTGCCCCAGAATTTGGAACATTTTCCCAGTGAATTAATTGAAAATAGTTTATTTTGGCGTTTTATAGGGATGTTTAGAGAGGGACGGTTTGCGATTTTTGAGGCGGCGACGGGTCTAATTTTTGTAGATTTAATGGCGGCACAGCGATGTATTCTATGGGATAAATTTTTAAATAGTCCGGACCATTTTATTCCCCAATTGCTCCTCGTGCCCCGCACAATTACTGTGACACCGGAACGGTCCATTGCGGTCGAAGCGTGCCTGGAAATGTTAGCCATTTGGGGGATTGAGATTGAGCGTTTTGGTAAAAATGTTTATAAAATTACAGCTCTTCCCCGGGAAATTTCAGAGGAAATGGTCCTGCAGTGGTTGCAGGATCCGTCCTTGACGGATACGAATAAAATGCTGGTGCGCGAAGGATTTGCGAAACATTTTTGTGGGCGTTTTAAATTTCAACCAGTCCAACAGGACGAGGTAAAAGGTTTAATCGATCAACTTTTGCGCTGCCAACAGTTTATGATTTCTCCCAACGATACCAATGTTTTATTTGAGATAGATTGTTGTGATCTGGACAAGAAATTTGGGTTGCAATTGAACCCACCGGCGGTATCGTTCCCGGAAGCTGTTAATTGGTTTTAAGGTTGCATATGTCGTGGGGAGGGAAGTCCAGGCGCAGTAAAAGTACGGAATCGGAATCCTATAATGCAAGGCATGTGGCTTTGAATTTATTGGGCATCGGGCGCAAGGTTTTTCCCAGGAAACATATTGCGGCGATGGTTCTTATATCCTTTTTGGCGCTTATCATCACCATTATTGGCTTTCTGGGGCAAGATCTCGTTTGGATCCAATTTATTCCCAATTCGAAGGCACGTATGCAGATTGTTGCGCAAGTTCCCTTCGAATACGCTAGTGGTATTAAAACGCAACGCCTGCGGGAACAGCGGCGTAATCTCGTTGCCCCCGTATTTAGAGTTGATCTGGAAGTGTACGATGACTTCGAAAGCAAAATTCATCTGCTTGATGAGATGCTCGATAGTTTCACAAGCCAAAAGCAGCAAGCCAATATTTATCCTTCCGAACTCAAGAAGTTTGTTCGAGGGTTTAATGAAAAACATGGAGTAGCTATAAACTGGAGTGACGTCGATATACTCCTTCGTGAGATTGACGAGTGCGGGCGAACATGTGTTTTGATCGAAGGGTTAAGGATTGTTAAAGAAATTTGTGGGGATGGTATTTTGGATCAGGATTTGAGTAATCAACAAGATGAAGAATATCTTTTAAACATTGAGATCCAAGGGGCGACGCGTCATGCTCATTATCGCAGTGAAAAGGAAGCGAGTCGCGTCTTAAAGTTGCGGTTATTTTCGGTGGAGGCATCGGCAGATGTGCTGCAAGCGACTTACCGCATTTTGAAAACAGGCCTTAGGGCAGACGTTGTTTTTGATAATGTCGCAACCAATCAAAAAATTGCAAGAACCATACAGACGACGCCAGATGTCATTAGGAAGGTTGCGGTAAATGATGTTATTATTGAAGGAAGGTCCATTATAACACCCGAAGATTATGAGTGTTTATTGGCGTACCGCAATGCTTTGGAGGAAACCCATACCCCCCTATTACACGCCAATGGTAATTTTATCGAGCGGCTATTATTTTCATTTTTGGTACTTTTATTGGCCTACCTATTTTTTTGTACAACGCGCAAAGATCTCAAGCGTTTGAGCCAAAAAGAAATTTTATTGGCCATCCTATTGTTATTGCTTAATTTAGTAACTTGCCGCGGTTTAATTTGGCTATTTGAATGGAAAATGCTTGACCGGGTCGTTACCTTTATGCGGGGAGATCCGAATCCGGAAGAGGTGGTGTCATCCTTCGATCCGGTGGGCCTATTGCCCTATGTTATGCCGCTGACATTTTCCTGTTTATTGGGAACGCTGCTCATACGTACCTATGTGGGTACGCTATTGGGCATCCTCACTTCCATTTTTTGCACGATGATCCTGTCCCAATCCATTGAATTTTTAGTCGTATCGCTGATCGTTATGTTTGTTTCCGTCTATTTCGTACGGCATGCTTATTTCCGTGCGCAAGTTATTCGCAGTGGTCTTTTTAGTGGCCTTATATTTGCGCTATCGGCCATTATATTTGCGGTGAGTGACTGTATTCCCCGGGAAACCCTTTTTCCACAGGTTCTATTAGCGTTTGCCAATTGTCTATCGATAAGTATGATTGTTTTGACGATTTTACCGATTTTCGAAAACATTTTTAAGTCTTGTACGAATATTTGTTTAATTGAGTTGGCAGACTATCGCAATCCGTTATTAATGAAGTTACAGATTTTGGCTCCGGGAACCTACCAGCACAGTTTGATGGTTGCCAATTTATCGGAACAAACGGCAGTTAGCATTCATGCAAATCCATTTTTATGCCGAGTATTAGCCATGTATCACGATATTGGAAAGCTTGTTAAACCGGAATATTTTACAGAAAATCAGGGTAATCATAAAAATCCACACGACGAGCAAACACCTTTTATGAGTGCGTTGGTTATAAAAAGTCACGTCAAAGAGGGAGTAGCGCTTGCGAAAGAGGCCCGGCTACCACCCCGCATTATCGATGGCATTGTGGAGCATCATGGAACGAGTGTCATTCGGTATTTTTATTCTAAGGCTTTAAAGCGACAGGATATGATGGGGCAGGATACGTCCGCGATTGAGAAAACGGCATTTAAATACGATGGTCCCTGTCCGCGATCTCGGGAAACACTTATTTTATCTCTTGCGGATTCGATTGAAGCGGCCAGTCGTTCGCTTTATAATCCGACACCTCAATCGATTCAGACGTTAGTCGATAACATTATCGATATGAAAATCGAGGAAAATCAATTCGACGAATGTCAGATCAATTTTCATGAGGTTAATCAATTGCGCCAATCCTTTTTCGTTACGTTGCTCAACATGCTCCATTCACGGATTAATTATGATGAGACGAGGATCTGAAGGGGGGATTCTTAGACGTTTTCGCTTTATTTTAAGGGGAGTGTGAATAGGGAGAGCATGGAATCATTTTTACCGAGAGATTTTAAAAAAGAGTGTGCCATTGTAACGATCATTGCCGGGAGAGGGGAGTATCCCGTACTCCTATCGGAGCGGATAATGGCGGAGGGGATTCGCTGCCATTTGATAGCCCTGGAAGGGGAAACGGTTCCGGAATTATTCGAACGATTTGCTGAAAAAAATCGAGCCAAGGTTCACGTGGGGCAATTGGGAAAGGTGCTACAGATCCTTAAAAATTTTGGAACGACAGATGTTATTCTCGCGGGGCAGATTAAACCGCTTCGGCTTTTTCGCGACTTACGCCTTGACCTGCGGGCGCTTTGTCTGCTGAGAAAAATCAGGGAGCGCAATGCGGATACGATTTTTTCAACCGTTTGCGAACAGATTGAGAAAGTGGGCATACGCGTTTTAGATGCGCGGAGTTTTATGGATGCGGATATGGTCGTGCGCTCGGAAAAATTTCCATTGAAGCGGCACGTCGTGGAGCATGGAATTTACATTGCATCGGAAATTGCCCGCCTAAACATTGGGCAGAGCGTGATTGTAAAGAATGGAACGGTTTTATGCGTCGAGGGATTTGACGGAACGGATGCGATGATTCGCCATGCGCAGACCCTAGGCCTCGACGAAATGCTTTTTGTAAAAACTTCCAAACCGCACCATGATTTTCGCTTTGACGTTCCGGTTTTTGGTATCCAGACCTTGGAACCAATGAAAGAGTCCGGCATCCACTTCGCGGCACTTGAGGCGGAGCGGACGATTATTTTAAATCAAAACCTAGTCTTGCAATGTGCAGAAAAATTAGGTATTAAAATTTTTGGTTACTAATGCATTGGTCTATCTATTTAGCTTTGAAGCATTTATTCCCGAGCGGTCGAAAATTTACATTTTTCACCGCGATGTCCATCGTTGGCGTTGCGTTAGGCGTAGCGGTTTTAGTGGTTGTGCTGAGTGTGATGAATGGTTTTCAGGCGGAAATTCGGCGTAATTTAATCCGTATCCAGGGCGAAATCCGCGTGGAGTGTCCGGGACTTGTGGAAGATTTGGCGGAATTTGAGAGAAAAATGCGAACTTTTAGTGAAATCGAAGCGGTTGCGCCCTACGGCTGCGGCATAGTGATGTTGATTCACAATGGGCAACCGGCGTTTCCGTTGGCCAAGGGTATAACGGAGGATGAGGCAAAGGTGACGGGGATCGGTGAGTTACTGAAGTTTTGTTCCTTGGAAGATTTGGATAGGGATCGCATTATTTTGGGCGAACAATTGGCGATGCAATTGGGAATTCGCCTGGGCGACCGGGTGGAATTATATTCGCCGCTGGCATTGGAATCGCTGCAAAACGAAGAGATTATTTTTCCGCGGGAGGTGGAAGTGATGGGATTTTTTGAGGCCGATGGCTACGATAAAAATGCATTTTTATGTTCACTGGAACGGATGCAGGATCTCTATGCCCTGGGAGAAGGGGCCCATGGATTTACCATTAGGGTAAAGCCGGGGTATTCCGTCGAAAAATTTGCTGAAAAACTGCAGGCACAATTGGGTTCCGAATATCGCGTAACGGACTGGATTCATGGGAACAGTGAATTACTATTTGCGCTGCGCTGGGAAAAGACGATGATGCTTTTCGTCTTACTATTCATTCTTCTGGTGGCCTCGTTTTCGATTTCGAGCATGCTAATTACGAATGTGGTACGGAGGACGCGTGAGATTGGTGTAATCATTGCGATAGGCGGTAATCGCCGGGGAATTGCCCGGTGTTTTTGTTTACAGGGATTTTTCGTTGGGATTTGCGGAACATTTTTAGGCATTTTAAGTGGCGTTGGCGTATTATACTTCCGCGATGGCATTATGAGTATTGTGGACAGAGTGCTCACCGGCAATGATGCGCAGAACTATTTGTCGCAGTTTACGCATCTTCCGGTGGAATATGCCGTGGGCGATTTTATTTTTATTGGTTTATTTTCAGTTATAATATGTATTTTTTCCGGGATCCTACCGGGGCTAAAAGCGGCACGGATTCACCCGGCAAATGCCCTGCGCTACGAATTTTAAAAGTCGGCGAAAATTAGGGGTTGCATTTGTTCCATTTGTTCCGGGATTATTTGCTCTCGCGTTTGCTCTCGCATCAACATTTCGAATTGCCCCAGGAGAAGTTGGTGACATTCGTCGTGGACTGGGCATTCTTTGGCTAGTGGGGTGCGGAGTAAATATTGAAAAAGAAGCCACCCCGTCAGCGTGGAATCGATTTGAAATCGGGAATCGAAGGTTGCTGCGCCAAAGTCGATGAGATATGCCTGAGAATAGTCGTCGCCGCTGATTAGGAGATTTCTGGGACATAAGTCATTGTGGTAAATGTGATTTTTATGTAAAAAACTCAATGCGCGGCGGATATTTTGTGCCCTTCTAATCGTTGCATCCACGGCAAAGTTCATTGCCGCATAGGGAAATGGCAAGTTTGTTAGCAATTGCCGTTTGCGAGATAATATAATATCGATTAGAGGTTTGGATTGGGGGATTTCTCGGCTTGCAATGTACGTGCCGCAGTCAACGGGGGCAACAATGAGATCCAAATATTCCAGTTCGTGAAAAATATCATCTAAGCTTCGAGTTGGGTCATCGCCATGGATTTGTTGAATTTCTTCCAAAACGGCTAACCGTATTTTTTCTCCGGCTAAAGTTTCGTCCCATGGGTTCTGTATTCCATGTGCTGCCTGTGGTTTTACTTTCAAAATGTAAGGTTTCCCTTTAAAAGATCCAATTTTTAAAGAGGTACAGCTGCAATAGGCAACCGGTTGCTCTTTCAATCGATTAGCCAATAGATCTTGTTCGAATTGATTGGTCGCCATTTGGGAAAGGGAAGCCAAATAATATCCTAAAAAAGAAAATCTTCTATCGATGACTTCCAATGATATTCCGATTGGGGCTAATTTTTGCAAGAAACTTATCCATTGTTCTTTCGCTCTTTGCTGTTCATTTATTTTATCTTCGCTGGAACGTTTATCCTGTGGAAGCCTTATTGATAATTCTGGTAGCGGAAGATAGAAACGAAAAAGATCGTCGCCACTATCATTGGGATCGCCAAAATCGGGTAAAGGTATCGGATCGTTGAAGTCGAGTACAGGTACCGGATCCATGACTAGGATTTTGTGGATTTTTTCTAATTTTTCCGGATGGCGATGCCGTTTGCGGCGTTTAGGGTAGGAACTATCGAGGACGATGGACTTATCGAAATCGAGTAGAGGTATCGGATCCATGACTTTTCCTAATTTTTCCGGATGGCGATGCTGCTTTTGATGTTCAGGGTAGGAACTATCGAGGACGATGGACTTATCGAAATCGGGTAGAGGTACTGTCGCATTCAATAGACTACCCATGCATAGCAATGCACCGTAGCCGCATAGCATTTTCTTATTCGACATAGTAAGAGGTGTTCTATCCTCGATTTTTCTCTGTGTCAAGACTTTTTTTAGAAAATCTTTCTTCATTGGGTTTCGGCGGTTTTAGCGATTTTTCGCGGTGAAATCTAATTCATTTCGGCGAGGAGTGCGAGGAGTGCTTCCTGGCCAATTTCTCCGCATACGTAGTGTTCCAAAGCAATCTCTCGCAGCGTTTCCATTCCCTCCTGGCGCGCCTGTTGACGGATTTCGTCTTCATCGCTTTTTCGATCGATCATCTTCTGGATCGCTTCGCTCACCGGTAGAATTTCCATCACCGCTTGGCGGCCTTTGTAGCCCGTATTTAAACAGTGTTCGCAGCCTACCGGTTCGCTCACTTTAGCCCCTTCGGCTATGGGAAACTCCGGCGCTATTTCTTTCAAAAATTTCGGATCCAATACACCCGTCTTGGAGCACTTGGGGCATAATTTTCGCACCAGCCGCTGGGATAGAACGCCCCGCAGTGTCGCCGCAACGAGGTAGGGTGGCAAACCCAGATCCAGTAGCCGCGTAATGGCATTGATGGTATCCTTTGCGTGTACCGTACTCAGAACGAGGTGGCCCGTTAATGCCGCACGAATGGCAATTTCCGCCGTTTCCTTATCGCGGATTTCTCCGACGAGGATGATATTGGGGGCCTGGCGCAGCATCGATCGCAGTGCTGCTGCGAAGGTCATGCCGATCGTCTCGTTGACCGAAACTTGATTGATTCCCGAAAGTTGGTATTCCACGGGATCCTCCACGGTGATTACCTTGCGTTCCGGCGAGGAAACTTTTTTAATAATGGAGTACAGCGTGGTTGATTTCCCGGACCCGGTTGGGCCGGCAACCACAATAATTCCGTTTTGAATGGAAACGAGGTTGCTCAATTTTTCGACATCTTTGTCACGGGCACCGAGTTTTTGGAGAGAGAAATTTTCGCCGTCGCTGCGCAGCAAACGCATAACCATACACTCGCCGAGGTATCCGGGCAAAATGGATACGCGCACGTCGAATTTTTTATCGCCGTTGACCAACGAAAAACGTCCATCCTGGGGAGTACGTTTTTCATCGATTTTTAATTTGGATAGAATTTTTACCCGTGCGACGAGTCCGCCGTGGAGATTGGCGGGCAATTTTTTTATGGTTTGCAATTTACCATCGATGCGGTAACGCACCTTAACGTAGGTTCGATAGCGTTCAAAGTGGACGTCGGAGGCTCCCATTTCGACGGCTTTTTGGATCCAGAAATCGAGGAATTCCTCTGCGGAACTATTTTTTTTCTGAGCACCAGAGGCAATGGCATGACCCTCGTCATCTTTTTCGGCGTAGGTTTCCCGTACCTTTTCTTCGGTGAGTTTCGAGTGTTTACGGAATAATGAGCGGAGTAGGGACATTTTTTAATTTTTCTTTATTTTTTTAAGTTTAGTAATCGTATCATTGATATCTTTGACTAATTGATCTAATTCATGGTCTTCTATTTCGGGAAAGATCGCGAGGGTACCGTCCAGGGTTACGTTGCGGATGGGCATGGATAGGCCGAGGGCTTTCCCATTGAAAACGAAGACAATTTTTCGGCCTAAACCTTCGACGGATAGCTTATAAAATTCGACAGCCGCTCGCTGTGTGAGTTGAAAAACGAGGAATTTGCCGAAATTGGACTGGGCGATGCGGACCGATTCCATATCATTGGCCAATAGTATCGGCTGCGAACAAATATTGATGGTCAAATGGCTGATGGGCATGGTAGCCGTCGAGGACCAGAGAAAATCGTCCGCATTTGATTTTTGTTCAATAAAAAATTGGAAATCGCATTTGGGTAAATCCTTTGAAGTCTGACACCCCGCAAAAAAAATTAGTGCTACGGCGAAAAAAGTACGTCCCAATATCCCCATCACCCTAACGATAAAGCTTTCTGGCGAAAAGGAAACTTTTTTCGTAATATTTCCTTGAAAAATCATTTCCGCTGGGAAATCGCAGAAATTACCCGGTGATGCCAATGGTTCATTGTTTGGCTATCACGCTTATTATACCAGAGGATTTACAGAAAAATTGGTGGGCGTGAATGTTTTTCTAGCTTCCCATCATGGTAGTACGGAAAACGGAGAATTCTTATGGATAGGTGCAATATTCGAAAATGTTCCAGAAAAAGCACGGTTTTTATTTATATCTAGTGATCCTAATCAAAGTAATCATTTGCCAAGGCCAGAGTTTTATGGACAGGCTCAAAGATTATTCTTTAATGGCAGGTATTTGACATCCTCGGCTAGAACGGTTTGCTATCGATTGTCAGTTGAGATGTGGTGTTCAAACATTGCTATATTTGATGGAGCGATTGAAGTGGGGCGCTATAATTGTTCCTAGAGTTGGAATTGTGTGCGGTGGAGATGGCGACGGTGTGTTTACCGGCTGCGATGGTGTTGTCTGCGGAAGGATACCTTGTGGGACGATGCTACTATAACGTTAGTTTCATGTGATCGAGGAACGCATTTTCAATGGAGCAGAGCGTTTTCCATCATCGCCCAATGAAAGAATTTCCCAACACTTTTCCCGTAACCTCATTAAATTCTTCATATAAAAATAAACCGATGGCCTCGGTTTATGCGATGAGGGCTTAATCTTTTCTTTTGCCCACCTTACTGTCGATTTTCATCAGTGCGGCGATGCTATCGCCGGTGGTTTCGATTTGACTCAAAATATCCTGCGCTTGTTTTTCTTCTTCGACTTGCTCGATAATGTACCATTGTAACAAAACCTGTGCTGCAAAATCTTGAATTTCAAGGGCGACGCGGTACATTTCATGGATGAGATGCGTTACCTGTTGCTCGTGTTCCAATGTTTCTCGAAAGACTTCCAATGGCGATGTGTAATGGGTTGGCATGGAAATCAATGGAAAAAGTTCAACGTGATTGCCGCGATCGTTGACGTAATCGAAAAATTTCATCGCGTGTTCCATTTCTTCACTAGCTTGCTTGCGCATCCATTTCGCAAATCCTTTGTAGGGAGTTGATTCAAAATAAGCCGCCATACCGAGATATTTGTAGGCCGATTCGAATTCATTTCGAATTTGTTCTTGGAAGAGATCTAATAGCTTTTTTTCTATAACCATATGGGTAGCACTTTGGTGTCATTAAAAATTAGGCAAGTTTTTTGCATTAAATAATCTTTAATCCCCATTAATGAGAATCCGGGCTATGCCTCCATACGCTCGATGGTGGCACCCAGTGCTCGCAACTTCGTCTCAAAATGCTCGTAGCCGCGATCGACGTATTCTACTCCCCTTATGGTTGTTTCTCCGTGAGCCGTCAATCCGGCCAGATAGAGTGCTCCTCCGGCGCGTAGATCCATTGCTTGTACGGAAGTTCCTTGAAGTTTCGTTCTACCATGAACATAAATGGCTCCCGTTCGCTGTTCAATATGCATGCCAAATTTTTTGAATTCGGTGACATGGGCAAATCGCTCCGGAAATATGGTATCGCAAATGTAACTCGTCCCCACAATTTGGGATGCGAGAACGGTAATTTGGGGTTGTAAATCCGTTGGAAATCCGGGGTAGGGCCGTGTCTGAATGGAAAACGGTGGCATTTTTTCGGCATGGGATACGTGCAGCGTATCATTTTCCCAATGGCAATATTCTCCCATGTGCGGAATGGCGTCGAAGAGACCGCAGAGGGCGGATTGGAGAAATATCCGCTGCGTACCGGTAACGGCAATGGAATTGCCGCAGAGTAAGCCGAGAATGATAAATGTTCCCGCTTCCATACGGTCTGGCTGAATCGTAAATTCCGTACCATATAGGGTATCAACGCCTTCAATGGTGAGCGTTTCGGTGCCTATTCCATGAATTTTAGTGCCCATTTGGACGAGAAAATGGCAAAGATCACCGATTTCCGGTTCCTTGGAGGCCTGTTGGATAGTCGTTATCCCTTCGGCGAGGACGGCGGCCATAATAAGATTGGCGGTTCCCGTAACCGTTGATCCCCGCGGTCCTTCCATCGATAGGGTTGTCCCTCGGAGATTTTTTGCGGAGAGATAAACCTGTTCCTCCTGCATTTTTATGGTTACTCCCATGGTTTCAAACGCGCGTAGATGGAGATCGATGGGGCGTGCCCCCAAATTACACCCACCGGGTATGGGAACAATGGCTTGTTTTTTACGTCCTAAAAGTGCGCCCATGAGACAAACGGAGGCCCGTAAGCGTCCTGCACTTTCCCGCGGGGCCTGGTAATTCACCTGCTGTGCCGTGATGGACCACGAATTTTTTTCCAAGCGCTGTACTTTGGAGCCAAGGTAGCGTATAATTTCTAACATGTGCGACGTATCCGTCAAATCGGGAACATTATGCAATATACACGTTTCATGGGTCAGTAACGTTGCGGCAATAATGGGAAGACAAGCATTCTTTGAACCACTGATGGGTACCTCCCCTTCTAACCCATTCCCGCCAACAATCTTAGTATATTGCATACAACGGCAAGCTAAAGGTTTTGCTCTAAAGTTTTACTTAAATTTGTTTTGTGACGATCGAAAACGATTTCCATTATAGCGTGAATTGGAGCAACGATTATTATTCGTCCTACAGTTCTTTGCTTTATCTTCCCGATTATTTTTTTGGGGACAACTGCAACTTTTATGGCGGCGCGATCCAAGCCCTAGGAAAGATAAAATCCTATCCCATAGACATTTTATCCCACATTCGGATTTTTCGTCGCAATGGGAATTTTCTCCCGATGCTTCGTTACAATTACCAGTGCGCTGAGTTTTACTATCCGGAGGCCGATGACCGACATTGCTTTCGTTGCGTCGACTATTATTTTGAAAACTTTGTGGGCGATTACCGTTGCGAGGAGGACGTATAGTTTCCTCACCCAATGGGAGGTTGGTATCCCGGAGATCGACGGCATCGACGATCGTTGTTTTGGCATTATCGATCCTTTTCGATGGAATGTATTCATGGGGAACTTTACTTTGACGGTAATTCTGGGCAGCAATACTGTCATCGAGGACCGTAAGAGGATCGAAGATTTCTCCTGGGGTAGATTTTTTCTTTTGTTCGCGCACTTGCCTTTGCATTCTGCCGCGCTTTAACGGATTAATTTCTTTTTCTGACATAACTTTATTTATTTGATATAAACTCATACGATAGATATGTGTAAAACATACTCTAACCTACATTTTTCTTGAATGCCTTTCGTAGTATAGAGACGCATAATGTAAGATCTCACAATAAGGCAATGAAAATTATTGCAACCGATTTGCTGAGATATTTTTAAATGGCAAGAATATTTTGAATAATTATAAAATAATTGCAATTTTTGGAGAAATTGTTTCTAAAGGCTTGACATTGATTTTTTTTAAATACGAGTTTTCAAAACTTTATAGGTGATTTCAAATGATGAATAGGTCAGAATTAGTTAATGAGGTTTATGGGTTGTTGAATGATCATGCGGATAATGCTTCTCCGGAGCACAAGTATACAAAAGTTTTTGCGGAGAAGGTACTTAATGTCGTCCTCGATGCCATTACCCGTGGTGTAAAAAGAGACGGAACGGTACAGATCGTTGGATTTGGTACATTTTTCGTAGCAGAACGCGATCCGCGCGTGGGCGTTAATCCGCGAACGGGTGATAAGATTCAGATCGGCGCTTCGAAAAGTGTGCGCTTTAAGGCTGGGACCAAATTGAAAGAGGCTTTGTAGTTTTTAGGCATCTGGACTGAAGATTATATTTATCACTGGAAGAGATTATGAAGTTCTAGAAAAGGTGGGATGTTAGTGTTAGGTAATAAAGATGATTTGTAATGGGAATATTCAGGGGAGGAGGCCGGCGTCAGGTGGACTGTTCGCTTTTACAGGAAGGATTATTTTGTCGATGGAATAAAGATTTTATCTGTCTTTGTTTCTCCTGTTGGAAGGGATGGGTTCTGTGGAAAAATTTTGTGTTGGTATTTTAGAATAAAAAATTGACTTTATGAAAAAATATTTTATCCACTAGCACAGTCATAGGGAGAGATCTTGTCATGGGAAAAGTAAATATAAAAAAATCGTCCTGATGTTATCGTTTGGCTTGTCCATCCCGTCGCATTTATATGCGAGTGGGGGGGGAATGCGGAACAGCAAACTTCAGGGGAAGTAGGTGTTAATGATGAAGCGGTAGCGGGGCTATCCGTCGGAGAT
>JAITAG010000056.1 GCA_031284265.1 Puniceicoccales bacterium
GCTCCTGTTCTCGCTCGCAAAACTGCGCGCGCGCGAAACATATCGTTACTCCCTGCCGTCCGATACTCTCCAGAATGCTTTGTTTTTTCGGGCAAAGCCCTAAAAACAATTATATCACGAAAATATGACCTGTAAAGGGAACCGTTGGAAATAGACGCTTTAAATACCTAAGTTATTCCTTTGCAATGGAAGGCTTCGCTGCCTCCATAAAAATAGCCGTCCAAACGGCGTTGTTAAATCGCTTACGAATACGAATGATCAATAAAGAAAGAGGTGAATCTATAACGACAAGTGAAGAGGTGGCTGGGTTATTTACAGCGTTTGTATTTTACAAATATGGGCAATCGACAAAGAACCCAGCATACGGCCACAGCCACACTCTGCTATCTATCCTCGAAAATTTTAATACATTGTCAACACTATATTCGACATAGGCAATAAAAACTAGTTAGCTGCAGGAAACGGTAATGCCGACGACGACGAGCGAAACCATTGCCATCAACTTAATCAAAATATTTAGACTCGGCCCCGCCGTATCTTTAAATGGATCGCCAACGGTGTCGCCGATTACCGCCGCTTTGTGTGCGTTCGATCCCTTACCGCCCATCGCTCCCTCTTCGATGTACTTTTTCGCATTGTCCCACGCCCCACCGGAATTCGCCATAAAAATCGCTAGAACGAAACCGGATGATAGCGCTCCGCACAGTAATCCAACGGCTCCCGGTACTCCGAGTATCGCGCCCACTAAAATCGGCGAAAGAATCGCCACCAGCGATGGAATTATCATCTCCCGCTGCGCCGAAGATGTCGAGATTTTGACGCATTGGGCGTAATCCGGAACGGCCTTATTTTCCATAATCCCCGCAATTTCACGGAACTGTCGCCGTACCTCCTCCACCATACTTGCCGCCGCACGACCTACCGCATTAATCGATAATCCACAAAATACAAAGGATAGCATCGCCCCTATAAATAATCCCATCAGAACTTTTGGGTTTAATAGATGAATTTGAAAATAATTGATAATATCGCCCAGCGTCAGCGATTCGACGAGAATATTATTGCCATCCAATATGACAGACCGCAACCCCACGTTGAGCATGCTTCCCTTAATGGCACTCATATAGGAGGCGAGTAGGGCCAGCGTCGTCAGCGCTGCGGAGCCAATCGCAAAGCCTTTTCCCGTCGCCGCCGTCGTATTGCCCAGCGCATCCAGGGCATCTGTCCGCTTGCGCACCTCTTCGCCAAGGCCGCTCATTTCCGCATTGCCCCCCGCATTGTCCGCAATGGGACCGTAGGCGTCCGTTGCCATCGTAATACCTAGCGTCGAGAGCATGCCAACCGCCGCTATGGAAACGCCGTATAATCCCATGATAATATTCTTTCCGCCGCCGAAGTCCTGCGTCAGAAAAAAAGCTAGAAGTGTGCCCATGACGACCGCTAGCACGGGTACCGCCGTCGAAAGCATACCCACACCTATGCCACCGATAATGACCGTTGCAGGCCCCGTTTTAGCCTGTTCTGCGACGTGGCGGGTCGACGAGTACGCCTGGGAAGTGTAATATTCCGACGACTTTCCAATGATTTCACCGGAAATTAAACCAATCGCAACGGCTCCCCATAGCTGCCACAGCATGTCCGGAATATCCAATAGATAGAAAATGAGTAGGGAGGCCAAAAGGATGAAAAAACCACTCAATTTTATGCCCCATCCCAGGGCACAGATCAATTCCAAACTGTTTGCGTTTTCCTTCGTTTTGACGAAGAGGATGCCCAAAACGGAAAGTACCGCTCCCGCCGCTCCGATTAAAAGGGGTGCCAAAATGGCTTTCATTTGTAAATCGGGAGTACTCGTCGCAAATGCCGAAGCGCCCAGGGCCGCTGCCGCTAGAATCGCCCCGTAGTAGGACTCGTAGAGATCCGCTCCCATTCCGGCCACATCGCCCACGTTATCGCCCACGTTATCCGCTATGGTTGCCGGATTCCGCGGATCATCCTCCGGTATGCCTTCTTCAACTTTACCCACCAGATCGGCTCCCACATCGGCCGCCTTCGTGAAAATTCCACCGCCAACGCGGGCAAATAGCGCCTGCAGCGACGCTCCCATGGCAAAGGTCAACATCGTCTCCGTAATGATAATCATCCGATCATTTTGAGGTAAGGTGTTTTCAAAACAGTTTAAAACGATGAACCAAAATGAGTAGTCCAGTAGCGCTAAACCTACCACTGAGAGTCCCATTACCGCTCCGCTGCGGAAGGCGACGCGCAGACCGCGATCCAATGACCGCGATGCGGCAAAGGCCGCTCGAGATGACGCCTGGGTTGCCGTTTGCATCCCGATAAATCCCGCTAGACCCGAACAAACTCCCGCAGTTATAAACGCAAACGGTACCCATTCGTTCTGAAGATGAAACTTGTGAGCCAATACCGCTAGAGCAATCGCTACGATTACAAACACAACCCCCACTACCCTATACTGCTGCTTCAAATATGCCAGCGCTCCATTGCGCACATAGGTCGCAATTTCTACCATGCGTTCCGTTCCCGCCGGTTCACGCTTCATCATTTCAAAAAACTGCACTGCCATGTAGAGTACAAACACGGCTGCGAGGGGTACTAACCAAAAATATCCTGGAATCATAAATTTAATTTACCTTAATTAGGAAAGTATGTCGAGGTGACAACTTTTTAATTTTCTCATAAAAATTACTCCCGGTCGATCTTTGCCAATAGCTCGTCGGGAATTTCGTAGTTTGCGAAGACGTTTTTAACGTCTTCCAGATCTTCTAACCGCTCCACCATGCGCAGTACCTTTTTCGCCATCTCCTCGTCATCGATGGTAATGGTATTGCTCGGGATGTAGGCCAATTCCGAGGAATCCGCTTCAATTGCCGCCTTTTCCAATGCATGCGCCACGACGTCGTAATCTGCTACGGCCGTCAAAACCTCGTAGCAATCCTCGTCCACCTTGACGTCCTCAGCTCCCGCCTCTAGAACGGTTTCCATTAATTTGTTTTCCGCGATTTTTTTGCGGTCGATAATAAATTGTCCCTTGCGCTGGAAGCTAAAGGCCAATGCTCCCGCTCCGGCCAAATTGCCACCACATTTACCAAATGTGCTGCGAACCTCCGAAACCGTACGATTTTTATTATCCGTAGTCACCTCGACGATCATACCGATCCCCGCCGGACCATAGCCCTCATAGATGAGTTCCTCAATGATTACCCCGGGAATCTCACCCGTTCCCTTTTGAATCGCCTTTTTAACATTATCCGCCGGCATATTCGCCGCCTTTGCCTTTTGAATCACCGTTCGCAAACGCGGATTAAACTCCGGATCTTTTCCCCCATCGCGCACGGCAATCGTAATTTCCTTGCTGAGAATACTAAATATTTTCCCCCGCTTTGCGTCGACGGCTGCTTTATGGCGTTTTGTTGTCGCCCACTTACTATGACCTGACATGCCTTCCTCCTAAATTCTTTTTCACCTCACCGATTTTTCCATCCGGATCATCGATGAGTAATGCATCATCGTTTTTTCTATTAAGAATGATTTGTTGGGCGATCGTCAACAAATTTTGTACGGTCCAGTACAAAACGAGTGCCGCCGGAAAATTATAGCAGAAAATGAGAAAAACAATGGGCATGAGTTTGAGTACCCATTTCTGTGCGCCGTCCACCGATGGCGTGGGCATGACTTTCATTTGCCAAACCATAGAAATACCCATAATAAGCGGCAGTATGTTCAAAGGGAAATTGCCCCAATGGGCGATGGTATCCGGAAGGGATAGATCGGGAATCCATAGGAAGGGCGCAAAGCGCATTTCAGCCGTCGTCCGCAACATGAAGTAGAGGCCCACAAAAATCGGAATTTGAATGATTAAAGGGAGACAACCGGCGGCCGGATTGACGCGGTTATCGCGGAATAACTTTAGCATTTCGGCCTGCAGTTTCTGCGGATTATCCCGGTATTTCTCCCTAATTTTTTTGAGTGGCTCCTGAAGTTTCGACATCTTACGCGACGAGCGGACCTGTGCCGTCGTCAGCGGCCAAAGTAGTAGTTTGACGATGACGGTCAAAACAATAATCGTCATGCCCCAATTGCCCAATAGGGCGTAGATCCCCTTCATGAGCAGGAGCAGCAACTTGCTAATAAATCCAAAAATGCCGAATTGCATGACCAAGTCCTGTTCCTGGCCCAGACGGTCGAGGAATACGTAATCCTTGGGACCGACGTAGAAATCGGCGTCGATGGTTTTGGCCTGGCCGGGATCGATGCGGCCAACGGCTAATTTCACGCTGCCGACGACGCTATCGTTAACTTTCCCAGAAACGCCATCGGTCATCCCGTGGGGCATCGCGACGAAGCCGCATCCGGGAACCTTCGGCGTAAAAACACCCGTAAAAAACTGATTTTTCACCGATCCCCAAACGATCCGATCCTCACCGGCAATTTGATTTTTCGCGGACTCTTTACCGATGCCGAAAAATCCCCCCTTGGCGCGAAAATCGTTGGCCTTAATAAAGTGCGCTTTGCGCCCATCGTAGTAGCCAAAATTGAGGTAGTCGCCCAGCACATCGCTTGGCGTTGCGGGAAAACTCCCCAGTCCGACGAAGACCGCTTCCAAATCATAGATCTTTTCCGTCGGGTTAATGAAGCGCAGCTGCGTCGTCAAAACATAGGGAATCTCATGCTGCGCCAACCGGTATTCCCGTTCGACGACGATGCCATTTTTCATCGTTTTGCGAAAGATTACGCCATCCGCCTCCTGGGAAACCACCTCATAGTCGGTGAGTAAAAGTTTATCGGCGGCTCCAAAAGATAATACCAGGGCGGGTAGGCGTGCATTTTCATTAAAAATAAAGGGTTTTTCTTCCCCGCGGATCGCGGGATATTGCTTCAGCGCAATGTCCTGAATGCCCGCACCGACACTATTAAAACGTACGCAAATTTCATCATTCTCCACGGTGATCCACCGCTGGTGATCGAAGACGTGCTCCTCCGCATGATCCCGCTGTGTTTCGCGGACTTCGACGCCGATATTATCCACAATATCCGGAATCGAAAGGGACTCCGTTCGCTCACTCGGTCCACTAACCGCCGCTTCACCTTGTACGCCCACAATGCTTTCACGCAACTGCATACTCTGCTTGAACATCAATCCGAAGGCGATGCCGATGCAAATAATTCCCAGGAGAAGGCTCTTTTTGTCCATAAACGGTACCGCCTACCATTACCGATCGGTTCAATATTGCAAGCTATTTGTCGCTCATCGGAAACCGAATGAACAACCATTCATTGTGTATAAAAAATTATACGTAAAAAATTGACATATAAAAATTTATTACTAAATTATACCCGAAATGAATGCAAAGAATTTACAATTAATCCTCTGTATGGGCGGATTTGTTCTGGAGATGGGCGCGGTTGCGGCGACGGCTACACAACTTTCAGACCAGACGGCGCAAACCTTAGTGGCAACGGACAATGCGAAAAAGCTATCGAATGGAAAAAATCCTGCGAGTACGCGAAAAGGTAAGCAATCCCGCAAAAAATTGAAACAAAATGAACCCATATTGATTACCATCGATGGCGGTTCCGCGACAAAAAAATCACCCATTGCGAAAAGTTTAGCGGAAAAATTCAATCTCATTTACGTGGAATCGGGTGCCATCTACCGAACCATTGCCCACGTACTCCTCAAACATAACCTGGAACCCCGACCGGAAAATAAACAAAAAATTGAAGATTTTCTTAAAAATGTCCCGTGGAAAGTGGTCATCAAAAATCGCTATGCTTGTTTTATTGTGGACAACGAAATTTTATCGGATAAAGAGCTGCGCTCAGAGTCATTAAATGCTACGGTTGCCCTCTACGCGAGTCAATTTGAATCGGTCCATGATTTTGGTTTAAAAATTGCCCGAAAGGCGCTTGATTACATCAGGACGGACGGGTTTGACGGGATAATTGCCGAGGGGCGGACCTGTGGAACGAAGACATTTCCGGAAGCGGATTTGAAATTTTGGTTTAGTGCGAGCGCCAAAGCGAAGATCGACTTTCGTTTAGGTGAAGAAAAGGAGGTAGATGACCCTTTGAAACGCGATGAGCTGGATAAAGCTTCCCCATTTGCTCCGCTTACGGAGCCCGAAGGAGCTATCCACATTTGGACACACAGTCGATCATTGGCGGATAATATTCACCTTATTTCCGCCTTTGTGGAACAAAAAATAGACGAAAAAACAAACTTGCTAAATTGAAGAAAAAATAGAACGAAAAACTCTATTTTGGCTCGCTACAGCAATCAAAAAAAAGTAGAGATTTCTCTTTCCTACACATCGGCAAGGATTTCGTTTTCCTCGAGGAGTTTGACGAAATCCTCCAACTGCTTCCGCGTAATTTTCCCTTCATTTATATAATTACCTCCGACTTCTTCTACGAGATTCCTCGGAAGTAATTTTTCCGTATCTTTAATGCGTTTTGC
>JAITAG010000027.1 GCA_031284265.1 Puniceicoccales bacterium
AGGACGGTAATCCCATAAAGTATTACGAAGTGATTAATAGATCCTCGTTAAAAGTTGGCGAGAACGGTCAACTCCTCCCCTTCGAAACGATCAAGGGCATCAATCTGATTCAGGTGGAACTAAAGGGAGAAGGCATCCGGGATATTAAATTCCCCGTACAGGAAAAATTGACCGAGCTGGAATGGTGGTACTATATCATAAAATATTCCGATCACTTCGATGGGAAGGAAATCGAACGTTGCAAGGGACTTGGCCTACCGGAACGAATGGAGCAGGTCCTTCGCCAGTTGGAATACGTCGGCCTAGATCCCAAGAAACGGGAAGAGTACGTCACGGAAGTGAAAGAGATAGACACCTATGACGACGAACTCAAACGCATCGCATTGAAAAGCAAACTGGAAGGAAAACTGGAAGGATTAATAAACGTATTTATTGATTTTAATATGATATCGCCGAGTGTGGCACGAGAAATTAAAAATTCAGAAAAATTACTCCCGAGGAATCTCGTAGAAGAAGTCGGAGGTAATTATATAAATGAAGGGAAAATTACGCGGAAGCAGTTGGAGGATTTCGTCAAACTTCTTGAGGAAAACGAAATTCTCGCCGACTAACACGGAGGATATCCGTATTTTGAGACAATGTATTGGATAAACGGTTATACTCTGTACCGGTTATTTTTTAGTTTCTTTTTCAAGGAGAATGAGGTTGATTTGTTTGATAATCGCATCGCCCAGATTAAAGATCACTTGCTCCACCTTGGCCACCATTTCTCCATAGCGATCAAAGCCCTCCGAAAATGACTCGTGAAACTCAAAATCAAATCGATTGACATATTCTTGCTTACTATCTGAGAATGTCCATGTGCCCACAAAGATAATTTGTTGCGTTGTTTCACAAATTTCTAGTTCATCGATATCCAGCCGTAACGTGTAATCTACTTTACATGCGCCATCTTTCGGAAATTCATGGATGCGAACCTTGGGAAAACTTTGCTGAATACTTCGCCGAACAATGTGAAGAATCGTTTCCGAAAGAGGCGTTGCCCAACGGTAGAGCGGATTACTTTTTAACTCATGTTTTCCAATTTTTGTAACGATCTGTGGTCCATCGAGGTAATCCGGAAAATCATTTAAAACGAGGCGAATCTTCGCGCCATCGATTGAGGACGTTGTCGATTGTTTCCATTTAAATCCAATGTCGAATAGGCGCGTTCGATCGGGCGTCGTCTTGAAAAGTGTACAGCCCGAACAGAACAAAATTATTATTGATAAACCGTAGCGTAAAAAAAACTTAGTCCTCATAATCAATTCCCGCAACCAATGCATTGGGTGTTTTATTCAATAAATCTAGAAAATAACGCAGCGATTGCACCGCTTTCGTTGCCTGTAATAAGAAATCTTTGGCACTCTCACGAAAATCCGATTGGGGTTCGATGAGTTCCGAAAGATGTTCGCACGTATTCCTAAATTTTTCTGTAGCTTGGCACACATCACTGGCTACCCCATTAAAATCTGTTCCCAATCGCCCTACGGCTACCAATATATCTCTTAAAAATTGTTGCACATCGGAAATCGCTGCAGAAAGATGCTCCATCAATGTCCGCGTACTATCCGAATGGAAAAAGTTTTGAACACCCATAGCCGCATTGGAAATGTTGTGGATTAGCTCTCCGAGATAGGCATTTTGAAGTTGGTCGTCAAGGTTTGATAAAATTGAGACCAGCCGTGCCGAAATATTTTTAAAATCGATTTGGCCAAATTGTTTCAACACATGGTCTGCGCTGGAAATAAATTTCTCAATTTCCGAAGCAATCGTAGGGATTTGGGGAAAATTTGCTTTATTTTTCCCATAAAAACGCAATTTGCTCGGCCGATAGAAATCGAGCTCAACGAAGAGTTTTCCGGTCACAAAGCTTTCCATGCTCAACTTCGCCGCAAGACCATTCATAGTCTGGGTTTGATAGAACTGGTAACGTTCGGATTTGGGTAGTAATCGAACCGAAGGAGAAAAAGTGGTACTATCAATTTCCGCGACGACGGGCGTCGTAACCCCGCCATCGGCATCGTAAACGATGTCAATCGCTTTCACATTGCCGATACGTACGCCCTTAAATTTTACCGCTGAACCGATATCGAGGCCATTGAGTGAACTATTGAAATAGAAAACAACGGAAGTCGTATTGCGGAAAAAGTTCCCACGAAATAGAATGACCAGTGCGATTCCAAACAACGCTAACGCGCTGACCACAAACACGCCGACTACAAATGGACTTCCCTTCTTATTCATCACTTTTTCCTCGCGATAAAAATTGGCGAACTTGCCGATTACCGTGGTGTAATAACCACTCAGGCGCGCCCATATCCGATGCCGTTTTCGCATCCGCATCGAGATAAATGGCGCGGTCACCAATTGCAAATATACTCGATAATTCGTGCGTAACAATCACAATTGTCGTACCAAAACAGTCGCGAATTTCACAGATTAGATCATCGAGGCGCTTTGACGTCAGGGGATCTAAGCCCGCGGAAGGCTCATCGAAAAATAAAAACTCCGGATCTAAAACCATTGCCCGCGCTAACCCGGCACGTTTCTTCATTCCACCGGAAAGTTCGAAGGGATAGCGATTTTCACAGCCACTTAGCCCCACCAATGATAGCTTAAACGCAATGAGATCGCCAATTTCCTTTTGGGATAGATCGGTATGGTACTCCAATGGTAAGGCGATATTTTCCGCAATGGTTAGGTTTCCCCAAAGCGCACCGCTCTGGTAGAGGATGCCAAATTTTCGCGCAATATCGTCCGATTCCAAAATGCGATTGACATCCGTATCGTCATAAAAAATCGTGCCATCGGCGACGGGTACAATTCCGACGAGGTGTTTCAAAAGTGTACTTTTTCCACAACCACTCCCGCCAATGATGAGAAAAATTTCTCCACCATGAATTTCAAAATTGAGGTCGCGCATGACCGTATAATCGCCGTAGGCCATGGACAGGTGATGAATTGTTAACGCCGCATTCACAAAAATACCCTACAAATTAATTGTAGACTGTAACGTATAATCTTAAATAATTAATCAACAAAAAGATTTTTCACCATTGATTATTTTTATATATTGAATACAGCTTTTCGAAAGATGTTGCGTAAAAAGGTCATATTGAGTGGATGCTTATTTGCAGGGAGTATGGTCTGCGGGTTCGAAAGTCACTACGCGGAACTCGCTTCGCTTCTAAGAAATAATGTGTGGATCCTCGATCGCGGCATTATGCAGCATTCGGTAAAAACTAAAAAAATATCCCTCAATGACCATAGATTCCAAATCTATAAAACCTTTGATTACGTCCATGGTAATGGAAAATATTGCGATTCAGATGGCGGTATCGCATTCCTGGGCCTTGATTTTTCCCACAACCATTTCATACTCAAGCGGAATTGCGTTACGGGATTTTTGTGTGGTGCCAGCAGGAATTGCATCGACTATCGCTATGAGCACATCAAAGAGGGCCATTTAAATACGGGATTTGCCGGTTATTACTGCAACATTCCCATTTGGGGGCTGGACATTTCGACGACATCGATCCTGGGATTTGGTACTTCACATACCGATTGTTCTCCCTTCCATGGCCTCAATCATTTCACCCATCACCATCGCATCCTCCATAGCCAAGTTGACGTCTATTACCCGTTGAAATGGCACGACTTGGGACCTAATGTGGCGCTATGCATCGATAACCTGAAGCAAAATGGAGCTAGGGAATGGTCGCAAGATACGCTGCGTTTAAAATCGATTGATGGTATTGCCGGTATGAAATGGGAAAGGGATAGCGAATCATTTTATGCCCATTTATTCCTCGGTGCTAGCCACGACTTACGGAAGCGCTGGTCCGGCGGAACGATAACCGGCATTGCGGAAGATTTTACCCGTTCCGCTCTCGACAAAACACAGTTCCTCGCGACGGCTGGAATCCATTTTCGCCATGGGGAATCTTTCTTTATAAACCTCCACTACGCCGGTCGCTACGGCAAAAATGACAAAAGCTCGACGTTTGGCATTACCTTTAATAAAATTTTTTAATATGCATGCGCCATCGTATAAAAAATCGTGTAAAAATTTCCCCACCGCAGTAACTTTAAAATCCAAAATATCCGATTGCGCGGGGTTTACAATCATTGAAATCATATGTACCATTTCGATTTTTCTCCTCATTATCGCCGGCATTTTAAAAATTCAACAGTCCTTCCAAGAGCGGGAGAAACAGATCCGTACCCGAACCGAAATGGTACAAATTGCGAGCTGGCTTGAAGAATATTATGACCTCCATGGCGACTACCCGAGAATCGTAGCCCATGACGACAATCAGGGTACGGTTCTCTGTTCCGCACTCCATGGTAAAGATCCGAATGGCAATACGCCCTCTGTGGATAAAAAAATCGACCTCGTGGCGACATCGCTCAAAGAAATTAACGATAAATTTATTGATCCCTTTCTCAGCGATTATATCTACTATTACAAGCTACGCACGGACAATGGTACGTGGCAAAATCCATCCTATATTTTGATTTCAAAGGGTCCCAAAGGTCAGCAAAATCCCCAGCGAAACCTTTCGATTGCCAAGGGTGTAACCGTCAGTGCTGCGGGTAAGATCGACGGCAATCCCAATGGGGATATTATTTTAACCAATGGAGGCTTTCCATAATTTTTTGTTGTCCATATTTTCTTTTTTTAATATATCTACATTGCCTATGCATATAAAAATTTTTCCAGGACTTTTTCGGAAGTATAATCAGAGCAAACGCGCTTTTACGACGCTGGAGCTGGTGGTTGTGATCGCAACGATTGCGATTCTAGCTTCACTTATTTTGCCAACGTTTGGCAAGGTTAAGCGTTCAATGTACGCCAATCAATCCAAAATACAGTTTAGTCGCTACGTTTTCGGCCTCAACGCCTACTTCCGCGAGTACGGTTATTTCCCGAAGATTACGGGCAGCGATCTCGATTCGGAGACGGTCATTACAGTCACCGCAGCGTCCTCTTCCAATCTCATTCGCGCGCTTTCCGGAAAAGAAACCAACGGCGTCAGTGCACTTTCCACAACCAATAACTATCTCAATCCCAACGGAACGCAATTCGTCGAATTTTCCGACGACGATTTCTTTAAAAAAACCGATGGAAGCATCGATCGTACCCTATTAGCGGATCGCTTTAATAATACCTCCATCTGTCTCGTAGTTGAAAAGGATTCCGACGAAGATGCGGTGATTCCGCAATCTACTTTTGGCAGTTACGCAACGATTAAAGAAAAGGTACCAGCCGAGGGATTGCGAGAGAGGGTTGCGATTTTCACCGTCGGCAACAATGATACCTCCATCGACGTCATCAGTTGGGAAGCGGAATAGCTGTGAAATTATTACAAAACCACCGCATTGTAAAATCACTGCGAAACATTTGGCGATTGAGCCGCTGATTGAGCTCTTTTTTCTTTGAGTAGTTCTATAATTTGTTTCAATTTGTCTATTTTTTGTTGATTATTAGTTCTTGTCTCTGATTGTAAAATTTCTTCGGCAACTTCTAATGCTGACATTCCGCGATACGGATCACTATTTGGAAATTTAACATTTATATCTGCTTTCGCTTCGATTAGTGCCTTCACCATTTCCAGATTCCACCATTGGAAAGCCTCCATGAGTGCCGTACGGCCGTCGTTGTTTGCCACATTTACCTTTACTTCCTTTTCGAACAGCGCCTTCACCATTTCAGGATTTCCGCTTCTGGCAGCCTCCATGAGTGCCGTACGTCCGTGCTTGTCTATCGCATTTACATTTGCTCCATTTTCGATTAGCGCATTCACCATACCCGGATTTCTCAATTTGGCAGCATCCATGAGTGCCGTACGTCCGTGCTTGTCTATCGCATGTACATTTGCTCCATTTTCGATTAGCGCATTCACCATATCCGGATTTCCTCTTATGGCAGCATCCATGAGTGCCGTCCGCCCATTGCCATCTTGCATATCTAAATTCGCTCTCGCTTGGATCAGTGCATTCACCATATCCGGATTTCCGCTGCTGACAGCCTCCATGAGTGCCGTCCGCCCACTGCCATCTTGCATATCTAAATTCGCTCTCGCTTGGATCAGCGCCTTCACCATTTCCAGATTTCCGCTGCTGACAGCCTCCATGAGTGCCGTACGTTTGTGCTTGTCTATCGCATTTACATTTGCTCCATTTTCGATTAGCGCATTCACCATATCCGGATTTCCTCTTCTGGCAGCATCCATGAGTGCCGTCCGCCTACTGTCATCTTGCATATCTAAATTCGCTCTCGCTTGGATCAGTGCCTTCACCATTTCCAGATTTCCGCTGCTGACAGCCTCCATGAGTGCCGTACGGCCGTCTTTGTCTGCCACACTTGCATTTGCGCTATTTTCGAGCAGCGCCTTCACCATTTCCAGATTTCCTTTTTTGGCAGCTAACATGAGTGCCGTCCGCCCACTGTCATCTCGCACATCTAAATTCGCTCTCGCTTCGATCAGTGCCTGCATTATACTCTGTCGATTACCAGTCACTGACATATGCAATAGCGTATGATTACCCGAACAAACTTCATGCAAAACTTTCCTACTCCCCTGAGGCGTATCTACATAATGATGAATCGCGTCCTCATAACGCCCATAAGACTGATCGACCTGAATCAATCCTTTGCTGATAAAATTTTTAATTCCTTCCGCACCTGCATCGGAAAATCCGTATTTATCGAACTGTCTCACTATCAACTCCACTTGCCTTTTGGCGTTTGCGATCTGTGAATCTATAACTGACATCGCATTAGTCAAATCGGAACGCCCACG
>JAITAG010000039.1 GCA_031284265.1 Puniceicoccales bacterium
GAACAAAAGTTATAAAATAGAAAGAAATATTTATGAAGAAAAATATAGAATTAATTACGCTTTTTCTACTCTCTGGAGTGCAATTTTATGAAGAAGTTTCAGGAAGTAGCGACGCGTTGTCCAGGAGAAGCCTTGCTATTCGGAATGCCGAACGTTCCCATCGCAGGAAAAGTCTAAGAGAAGCAGCGCTGGAACTAGAGATGAATGGGGATCTGTCAGATTTTAATGAAGATGAAAGGGGACTTTTAAATGCATGTTCAATGGAAGATAGGGATAAAATATGTTTCTTGTTAAAACATATCATTGAGGGATTGCCTATCGATTTAGGAAAAATTCCATTCCCCAATGGTGCCCTAATAGACATTTTAAGGATACTTTATCCGATGGATGAAGGGGAACTTTTACTCAACTTTGTGGGACTTGTAAGGATAGTTCCTTACAATCCACTTGTACTTGACGAGAATGGTGAAAACTGCGTGCAAATTTCCCGTAGATTAGGATACCATGTTGTGGCTCAAGTGCTTTTAAATAGTTTTCGCAGTGCTGCAGCACCTTTACACTTCAAAGGGTGTGCAAGTGAAGGTTTGATGCAAGTTGAAGCTGCATTTTCCAGTAATGATTTTGGTGTAGTATTCCCCATTGTTGCAGATTTTATGTTGGGTCGTCCTGGCGAAGCATCAAAAGTGCGATTATCCAATGGAAATACTATACTAATGCAAATGTTAGAAATGGGAAATGGAGCTTTGGTGCCGTCTCTCATGGAAGATAAGTTTTTAGCGAAATATTTAGAGTTAGTTCCTTACAATCCGTATCAGTGCAATGACAAAGGGAAAAACGCCATACTTATTGCCCGGGACTTAGGGTTATCTGATGTTATTCTGTTGCTTGACGAGAGTGCGCGTAAAAGACAGTGGATGGATAAGGAAGGAATTCTTGAAATGCTACGTGCAATAAGGGATCACGATGTGCTTGCTTTGGAACGTCGCTTGGCATCAGAAGAAACTCACTGTTTCCTAGATATTTTGTTGTTACCGGAGCAGTTTCCTGCTGCGTTTCGTGGCCTCCGGGAAAGAATAGCCGGAGGTTTGACTTTGTTCATGTATGCTGCCATGATGGCATGTGTGGATGGAAATACTGATTTATTAGTCCTGTTATTAGACAGGGGAGTCAATTCAGATATGCGCAATAGGGGCGGAAAGTGTGCCCTGGATATTATTCGTGAATTATTAGAGGCTGGTCTTCAAGCATTAGAGGTTGATTCGGTTCGAGCAGCGCTACCTCCTTATCTTCAAGCTTTTGCTAATGTCATCGAGCTGTTAGAGGGTTTTGATGATGATGGTAGAGCTCGTGCATTATCTTTAAAGTCCATCAGAGAAATGGCAGTAGAAGAACAGCTGCAGCATGCATTAGAGGGTTTTGATGATAAGTCCATCAGAGAAAGGGAAGTAGAAGAACGGCTGAAACCGGCAATTATGAATGGAGAAATAGGGACAGCATGTTCCATTGTAAAGACCTTAGAAGATTTTAACGTAAAATATCAGGATGAGGGGGGTGATACCATTTTAATGTGGGCCATGCAGACAGCTCATAGCAAGCTGGCGATACTCTTTACGAAGGTATTTCTAAGCAGAGTAGCGGAAACTCCTGGTAGTAATGGTGAGAAGTTAGGGATAGATGGAGCTTTAGAGTGGGCAAAGACAACTACTAATAATGCTGGTGACACGGCTGTACATATGGCACCGGTTAGGGAAGATTTAGGACCTGTTGTGCGATTATTCCTCCCAGAATAATAATAATAATAATAAGTAAAAAATATTCTGGAAATTATTTTTGGTAGGGCCGTTATGTGCGCATTAGCAGTTCTATCAAAATTTATTCAACCTCGAAAACCGAAATTTTCAATTTTACCAGATTACTGAAAACGTAAGCTAAAATAAAGCCTGAAAATTTTTATAAAAAAATTGACAGAGGAAAATTTTTTATTATTTTAAAAGAATTATGATGGGAAAAATTAATATACTATTCGTTTCAGCTTTTTTAGGCGGAGGCGTTACAATGAATGCTGCAGTTCCCCGTGAATTTGCATTTTTGATAGAGAATGGAATGGTACTGATGAACGCACTTACGTTTCATTTCCTGCCTAGGTTGGCACATATGTCTCCTTCTTCCATTGGACATACATCCTTGACGGAAGATGAAATGGCATTGGTTAATGCGCTTTCCGTTGGGGATTTGGAGACAGTCCGTTTCTATTTAGATGCAGGGATTGATCCCAATTTAATCGTGAATTTTACAAGAGGTATGACTTTGTTGATGTACGCGATATTTGAAAGACTTAGAATACCCGGATTGGTACAAACATTGGCGGCAGATGCAAGATTTGATCCCAATATACATAATTCTTTCGGCGATACGGCTGCCCATATGTGTGTGAAGACTGGGGATATACGAACGCTAAATGATTTGTTAGATCTGCCCAATTTTGACTTAAATGCACGAGGGCAGGGTGGTCAAACCATCATGCACATCATCATACAAAGATGGGTCCATTTGCCCGATTTTGATCTATGGGAAGAAACTGTTGGAAAAATATTCGCAAATGAACGGTGGGACCACAAGGCCACCAATGATGAAGGGAAAACTGTAAAAGACCTATTACTGGCAATCAATGCCAAAGATAATGCTCCATTACAAGAAAATATCAACACACTAACTCAGAAAATTAGCGAATTGGAAGCAAAAATACCGGAACTTATCCCAGAAATGGAATTGCGCGATATAATTATGGGCGGCGATGAAGACGAAGTGCAAAATTGGATCGCAGCTAATTCGAATATAGACGTGAATTGGCTGGATTTCCGCAATGGAAATCGTACCCTATTAATGTATGCCGTTAGTACAGGAAATGTGGCGATTGTTCAAGCTATTCTTGCCTTAGGCGGTGTCAATACTAACCTACGCGACTCGGAAGGGAAAATAGCACTTGACTACGCCCGGGCTGGCCACGATAAAAGAATGATAGAGCTTATTCGCGAAAAGGAAGACTAAAAGAATACACGAAAAGATTTTTATATGATAAAACTTCCCGCCCATGGATGTTAATTGGGCGGGATGTTATAGATACCAGTTTTATGAGATCAACGAAAGATGAAAAAGCGACCTGTTCTTGTGTGTGGGCAATATGGCTTAGATCTAGCTTGGTACCAAAATTCATAAAATTATTGGTACGTATCCATTCATTTGATCCCAATGTATCTGTTTCAGCTCCACAATTGCTTGTATGCGTGTGCAGCTGAAAATATACCGCCCCAATAGTTTGTTAGAAAATCTTTTTATTTAAGGGAAAATCGATCTAAGAAGAGGAATCGCCAATGCAATGAATTTCGACCCCACTAATTTGGGGATAGGGGATAGAAAGAATAAATGCTCCGATTCAATGCATGTTTCATGCGAATGGCAAGGAGGATTATTTTTAAAGCTTCCTGGTCTACCGGCTTTTTTATGATACAATCGGCGCCTAGGGTATCTATCTTTTGGATAACGGTTGCATCGACGTAGGCCGAAATAAAAACAAACGGTGGAAGATTCTCCTGAATTCGTTGTAAACGTTGTAAAAACTGGAATCCATCGAGAAGAGGCATATCAACGTCGCAAATAATGATATCTATCGATAAACTTTTTTGATATTGAGCAAAACCATCATCGCCATTATCGGCGATAATTAGCGTGTAACCAAAACATTCCAGTAACTTTTTCAGCGCAAATTGGAACGAAAGATCATCTTCAATAAACAATATTTTGGGCATCGAATATGGGTAGAGTTATTTTGAAATGGGTTCCTTGATTTTCTTGGGAACGTATCTGTAGTTTTCCGTGATGTAATTTTATACAATGCGACACTAGAAACATACCAATACCAATTCCTTTGCGCATCCCTGTATTAGAACAACGGCCAAATAGTTGGGATAACTTTTTAATTTCATCCATGGGAATCCCAATACCCTGGTCGATGACATCGAAAATTAAAAAGCTGTTGCTAAAATTGATACAAAGTTTGATCGACCGATCGGAATACTTCAGCGCATTACTCAAAAGATTGCTCAGTATGAGATCGATAAGCGACGGATCTACTTTAAGCGTTTCCGGTAATTGCGTGCTAACGGTTACTTCAATGCGTTGTTTTCCCGGTTCCAGTGTTTCACAAATCGTTGTACATAGCGATAGAACATCGATCGCTTCAGGATGACAAAAGATTTGTTTACGTTGAAATCTGCCAATGGTAACAATGTCATCCATCATCTTAGTCATACGGTGGATATTTTTCCGAATGTTTTCAAAAAGATGGGCCTTTTCTATATCGGCAAGATTTTGAGGATAATTTTCTAAGAGGTCGACAGAGGAATAAATAGTTGCCATCGGGTTTCGTAATTCGTGGGAAACGACACTCGTGAAAATCCCTCGCGCCTGGGCAGTTTCATAAAGCGCATCCAATTGTAATACAAATTTCTCAAGACATTTCCGATGAAAATAATAAAATTTCCATAAAAATAATATCGATACGATAAGCGTAATTACGGGATTCACGTTCCATAGTAGTAAAAAACAAATGATCGCACCGTAGGACAGGAAAAATAGGGGATGGATATGATTTATCATGGATGAACTATTAGCAAGGTTCCTTTGATTAGGCAATAATTTTTATGGGTCTGCTTGTTTTTATTTAAATTTTTACAAAAAAACTGCCGTAAAAAATTTTCAAATCCAAGTACCCCTATGTTTTATAGGGTTTTTAAAACAAAGCTTGACACGAATATCTAGGCTCATAAATTGCTAGCTCAACTGGGGTGGTAGCTCAATTGGTTAGAGCGCCTGCCTGTCACGCAGGAGGTCGCGGGTTCGAGTCCCGTCCATCCCGCCATTTTTGGCTTGATGTGTTTTTTATTATCGATGTCCTTGTACAATATGAAGGCCATCACTTATAAAGTGTTGTTGCTAGTACCATTATCTTGTCTTGTTCTTCTTTTCGTATTTATTGGTGACGTTTGGTATGAACAAAAAATATTTGTAATCGTCGGAAACTTTTTGCAGATTATTATCCCATGCATGGGCTATTATATCAGTTTGGTCAAAAAAGATAAAGTGGGAATTAAACAATTTTTGTGTACTGCTTCGGCAACCGTAGGAATAACCTATGCCATAAAATGGATGACCTATTATATGGGTATCGGTATTCGCCCATCCGGGGAAACGAAATCTTTTCCTTCCGGACATACGTCCTGCTCGTTCCAAGGTGCATTTTTTTTACTCAGACGCTACGGTTGGAAATGGGGAGCTCCAATGCTTATACTCGCTGGCTCAACTGCCTATAGCCGCATCTATGGATTGTATCACCACTGGCGCGATGTCATTGCTGGATTCTTTATCGCGCTTCTCGTCAGTAAGTTGTTTGTGACTCCCCTAAGGGCTTCTCGCCCTTAGAATCCCCGCCATGGGATCCATCCCCTGGACCTGGATTACGGACCTTCCACCGGACAATGCCCGGTGGGAGGTCCGCAGGGGGGGCCCGGAGGCCCCCCGCGGCTTCGCCGCGGGGCGGGCTGATGCCGCGCTGCGGCCCAGCCAGGCGAAAGTTTCGCCTGGCTGGGCCGCAAGACAAGGTCAAGGAGTTTGCGACTCCTTGCGGAAGTCCAGAGGGCATAGCCCTCTGATTTGCAAATTTCGCATTGCTATTGGGAAATAGCATTCATGATTTTGTGCAGATGATTTGGATCTATCGATTACTATTTCTGCCGATTTTTATCATATTCTTGTTGAAAAATTTACCAAAAATATTCAAACGAGGAGGTTACGGCATTGATTTACGGCATCGGTTTGGATTTTTTCCGCGGCTACCGAAGATAGAAAAAAAACGCCTATGGATTCAGGCGGTAAGCATGGGAGAAGTGAATGCAATTGTCCAATTAATTGCATTATTAAGTGAGCGTTACGAAATCGTACTTACCTCAACGACACCAACGGCACGAAAAATTATCATCGAAAAATTAACGAAAAATGTCCTATTCCATGGTTATTTCCCATGGGATTTTTGGTTATTCAGTTGGATAGCGTGGCGACGTATTTGTCCCGATGCAGCTATTCTCGTAGAAAGCGAGCTATGGCCAGAACATATTTGGCAGGCGAAGCGACGTAAAATTCCCGTTTTTTTGATCAATGCGCGTTTATCGAATTGCTCATTTCGACGTTACCAGAAGTTTCCTCGATTAGCTCATTGGATTTTTGAAAAAATCGATTTCATTATCGCTTCTTCCGAGCAGAATCTCGAAAGAATCGCCGCGTTTCGTGATAAAGTTATTAAATATTTTGGAAATATAAAATTCGATATTCCAATACGATCGTTATCGCAGGAAACGCGAAAAAATCTCAAAAAAGAACTTGGATTTTCTGAAGATTCATTTGTGTTACTAGGATGTTCGACTTGGCCCGGCGAAGAAGCCATACTATTGAAAGCTTTTCGTAAAATAAAAGCAAGAAAAAGTGAGCATATGTCCAAAGATTATAATCTTTTAATCGTACCGCGTCACGCCGAACGCCGTAAAGAATTGGTTCACTGGTTACAAAGCGAAAATGTTTCGTTCTGGCAGCGTTCAAAAGGCATTGCGGAAGGTAAATTTGACGTTTGCTTGGCAGATACAACGGGAGAATTAGCATACTTAGTTCAAGTCGCTGATTTAGCCTATATCGGAAAAAGTTTGGCACCGAATGTTGGCGGTCAAAGTCCGTTGGATGCGGCGATGGCAGGTGTTCCTGTAATTTACGGCAATCGCATGACGAATTTTTGCGATATTTGTGCCCAGCTAGAACAAGAAAACGCAGCGGTTAGGATAGAAAGTGAAAAAGATGTGATCAATACCGTCGCTGAATTGGTAGAAAATATCAAAATTCGGCAAATTTTATCGAAAAATATTAGCAATTGGTTTAAAAAAAATCAGGGTGCATCGACAAAAATTGCTAACTTTATTCGAAAAATAATATAATCTTGTAGGGTAACTGCCAGAAGGGTCCGCCCTATGAGCTTATCATGGGGCTCCGCCCTCTGGACTCCCGCAAGGAGTCGCAGACTTCTTGACCTCATTTTGCGGCCCAGACAGGCGAAAATTTCGCTTGTCTGGGCCGCAGAGGTAAAATTTATCTTTGCCGAAGCGCTGCGCGATGCGCAGCGCTTCGGCAAAAAAGTCAGCCCGCCCGCGGCGAAGCCGCGGGCGGGGCCATTGGGCCCCCTGCGGACCTCCCGCCGGGCATTATCCGGTGGGAGGTCCCGTAATCCAGGTCCAGGGGATGGATCCCCTGGCGGGGATCCTAAGGGTGAGGAGCCCTTAAGTAGAGCTTACCATGGGGCGCTGCCCCATGACCCCGCAAGGAGTCACGGATTCCTTGACCTCATTTTGCGGCCCAGACAGGCGAAAATTTCGCCTGTCTGGGCCGCAGAGGTAAAAGGCACTTCTGGCCTGCTCCCTGGGCGTTGTCCAGGGAGCAGGCCAGAAATCCCGATCCAGGGGATGGATCCCCTGGATCGGATCCTAAGGGCGAGGAGCCCTTAGAAATATCGCAACATGTGAAATATATTTGTAAAAGAATGTTTTCGATAACATGTAAAAAACTACCATTGACGGTCAACAGGGATGATGACTTCGAAATGATCTTTATCATACGTTCTGCGACATGGATTGAAATTTTTCCATAAAAAATATTCCAAATTTTTTCCGTTATCGCTTTCAGAAGAACGCGTTGAATATCTTTCGTGGACGCATTTTTTATTTCATCGTTGTCGGAGGATAATTTTTCTAGATTTCGGGACAGTTCTTCGAGTATGGAAAAAATTTCTAACACATGGAGAGGAGGGCAGTTAGGGGATATTTTTTGTAAAAAAACTTCCAACTGGTCGAGCCATTTCGCGAGTTCTGTAGATAGAACTACGACGAAATTTTCGGGTAAACGGTGCAATGTGCAGCGGCTGGTAATCGTCGGCAAAAGAAAATTTTTGGAATGGGTCGTTAAAAATAAGGTTGTGTCGGCCGGTGGTTCTTCCAGTGTTTTGAGCAAGGCATTGGCCGCATTTTTGTTAAGTTGGTGCGCTTCGAAAATTACAAAAACTTTTTGTTTACTCGTGTTTGGTGTTTTTTGGACGCGGTCGATGAGCTCTCGAATGGCATCAATTTTTATGACATTTATCTTCCCAATGGGCGAAAGAGTAAAAAAGTCAGGATGATTTTCCAAATGGTCTGTTTTTAAAATGTTCCGAGCACAACTCGTTACGTAAAATAAAGCGTCGGCCGTACTTTCCGTTTCAACAATAACGGCATGGGGTAACCGGTTTTCGGCAATCATTTGAGCCGTTTGCTGGGTGTAGAAGGCGAGATCCATAGCCATTCACAGAGCAAAGCGCTTTTGGACATGGGTGCAAATTTTTTCCGCAATCGTTTCCACTGGAAGGGTTGCATCAACTGTAAAAAATCTCGCCGGTTCTTCCGCCGCTAATTGCAAATATTTTTCGCGGACACGCCTAAAAAATTCAGTCGGTTCATTTTCGATGCGATCTTTTTGTTCCTTTCGCCCCTGGAGTCGTTTGAGGGCAAGATCGACGTCAATATCAAGCAAAATAGTTAGATCCGGAACGCATTCACCAATGGCAAAATGGTTTAATTGGTGAACAATTTTTTCAAAAAGTTTACGCGCTGCACCCTGGTAAGCCGTAGATGAATCGAAAAAACGGTCGCAAATTACCCAGATACTATTGTAAATTGTCGGTAAAATAAGCTCGCGGACAAGTTGGGCTCGGCTTGCCTCAAATAGTAAAAGTTCCGTCTCAGCACACATATTACATGCATCCGGGTCGTGCTGCAAAAGATGGCGAATTTGTTCGCCAATATACGTGTTACCTGGTTCGCGAAAGGTAACGGAATCGATATCTTTTGATGAAAGAAATGTCCGTAAATATTGAATTTGCGTTGACTTTCCCGTCCCTTCAATGCCCTCGAAGGATATAATTTTTCCCAGCATGGACCTAGGAAATAGCGATACATCTAGAGGGAACAAGAAAAATTGAAGGCGATAAGTAATTTATTTTACCATTGACTACTTTTCCCTGATCATTGAACTGTCAGCCATGGATAGTGTAAATGTTTCTTTTTCGAGTTTGAATAGGTTTATTATTATTTTTTCGCAATTAAACCATGATCACAATCGAAACCTTCTCCCTAGCCTTTCCCCACAAAATTTGCTTTGAAAATTTTTCTACGACGGTCGAGGACGGCGAACGAATTACTGTTATCGGCAAAAATGGCAGTGGAAAGTCGACATTTCTAAAAATGATCGCCGAAACAAATGCCAATGTCGGCTATGTTCCCCAAATGATTGAAGATTTTAATACGCTCAGCGGTGGCGAAAGATTTAATCGAGCCCTATCTCGGGTATTGTACACGCATCCCAATACTCTCCTCCTAGATGAGCCGACCAATCACCTCGATACAGCCAATCGAAAAAGTTTACTGCGCATGCTAAAGGATTATGACGGAACGCTAATCATCGCCACCCACGACGAAGAAATTCTAAGAAAAATTGTGGATAAAATTTGGCACATCGAGGGCGGAAAAATTCATACTTTCTACGGCAAATATGACGATTATATGGCCAAAGTACGCATCCAAAGAGAATCCATTATCCAGGAAATGGAAACGCTCAATACTCAGAAAAAGTCAATGCACGAAGCCCTTATGAAAGAACAAGAGCGCATCGCCAAAAGTAAGGCGAGTGGAAAGAAAAAAGTAGCCAACCGAAAGTGGACTAAATCCGTTGGCGACCTAAAGGCGATGAAAGCTGAAAAATCCCAGGGCAGCAAATTAAAATCCATTGACGCAAAAAAACAAGAACTGGTAGAACAACTGGAAAATTTAAAGCTACCCGAAATAATCGTTCCCAAATTTTCCATTTCTGTCCAGGATATTGGCCGTAAAATGCTCGTTTCAATTCGACAGGCAAGCGTCGCCTACGGCGATGTGGTGATTTTAAAAAATATTAATCTGTCGCTAATGGCTGGGGAAAGAATTGCCATCGAAGGGAACAACGGTAGCGGCAAAACAACCCTCATCAAAGCAATCTTAAATCATCCTTCCCTGATTAAAACCGGCAATTGGGATGCCATTCCTCCGGAACAAATTGGCTATCTGGATCAGTTTTACAGTACCCTTGATCCCCAAAAAACAGCTCTCCAAATTATCCCTGATCGAAAATTGCTTAGTCGTTTTCTCTTCAGGAAAAATGAAGAAGTGAATAATAAAGTTCAAAATATGTCCGGCGGCGAAAAGGCTAGACTTTCACTGGCCCTCATAGCCTTCCATACGCCGAAACTCCTAGTTTTAGATGAAATAACCAATAACATCGACCGGGAAACGCGGGAACATGTAACGCAAATTTTAAAAGAATATCCCGGCGCCATGATTGTCATCGCCCATAATCGACAATTTTTAGACGACATCGCCGTAAATAAATACTATACTGTTTAAATTTCCCAAGGGCTGCGCGCCCTTGGATCCCCGCCAGGGGATCCATCCCCTGGACCTGGATTTACGGGCCTACCACCGGGCGTTGCCCGGTGGTAGGCCCGAAGGGGCCCTAAAGGCCCCGCCCGCGGCTTTGCCGCGGGCGGGGCAGGAAAATTATAAATTTTGACCCCTGCGGCCAAAGCATGCAAAGATTTCGCATGCTTTGGCCGTTAGAAGAGGTCAAGGAGTTCGTGACTCCTTGCGGGAGTCCAAATGGCAGAACCCTTTGGGTAACCCTTTTTCGAAGTCATGAAACAGAGCCCCGTAATGGTTGGTATTAATTGAAAAATTTTGACGTGCTCTCCCACTTTTTATCTTCTAGCTTTGAAAGGAAATGGATCGTTGTCAAATTTTTTTAGAAATGTTTTCCGAGAAATAATTTTTCGGAAAAATAAAAATTTTCTGCGTTTTTCCTTGACACAAATTACAGATTCTTAAAATTCTGAAAATGGCATACAGGCATACAGGCATACAGGAAAAAGTAAAAGTAAGATCAAATCTTTCACTTTAGTTGAAATTGTCTTTACCATTTCCATCATCGGCATTTTACTGGCCATACTTTTGCCGGCGATGAGTGCCATAAAGTTGAGCGCACAGAAAGTAAGAGACGTCTCCAATCTCAAAAAAATCGCCGAAGCCTGGCGTGAGTATTCCATCAATCGTAGCTACGGAAAAATGCCTATATCAGAAGAAAAATATGGTACACATTTTATACAGCTTTTGTCTGGTTGTGGTGAAAATTTTGACACGGGAGCGAAAGCGGGGCGTGTCGATGGCTGCATCTTGAATGATCCCTATGTTTATGTTTCTCCTGGCGATAAATATGCGTCACCAATACAAAATGAAACCATCGGGAGATTGACGCAGGATGGTGCCTGGTATTGGAGCTATCCATTAAAATTAGTTTCCAATGGACTGGGACCTGGATCTGAAATTTTTAGCTATTGTTTGGCCTGGGGTATCGATCCAAGTGCTTCCCTCGATACGACACCGCTAGGCTTTACCCGCGGCCTAAAAGAAAATGGCTACTGGGACGAAAAATATGGCCTCTATGGTTCAAAAGGTGGCTATGTGGTCTTCTGCGATGGCCACACAACCTGGTTCGACGGCAGTAAACCGGCGAAATTTCTCAAATGGGACCGGTCGGGATATACCAATAATATCAGGGAAACGCTTGCCAAAGATGTACTTATCACCTGTGGATATAACGTCAGAAATAATGTTAGAGGAACCGATAATTCACTCCTCGTAACCCACCATTTCGGCCTCGCAGAATGAGCGATTATTTTTCTAAGGGCGGGGGCGACTTTCTTTGATTAGGACTATTTTTAGCCGAGTCGATATGCATCGCACATCGGCTCGGTAAATGGAAAATCTCAGTCAAGGGAAATATCTCCGGCCAATCCACGGGCATCGTCAGCGGATCGGCCGGGGAAGTCCAAGAAAAATAAAAGTTTACTCCGCACGGCGCGAAGCGCCGGGCGGGTGTGACTTTTGTTGCTTATTTTTGTTGCTTTTGAGGCCCAGCCGAGCGAAAATTTCGCTTCGGCTGGGCCTCAAAATGAGGTCAAGGAGTCCGTGACTCCTTGCGGGGTCACGGTGCGGAGCCCCGTGGCAAGCTTCCTTGCGGGAGTCCTGATGGCGGAGCCCTTTGGACAGAAAACACCATGGTAAATTTTGGCGGAGAGGGAGGGATTTGAACCCTCGGTACCGTTGCCGGTACGCCTGATTTCGAGTCAGGTACAATCAACCGCTCTGCCACCTCTCCGTGTTTTTAGATCCGATTGCCAGGGAAAAATATATTGCCCATTTGTCCACGTTAAAGTTTTCATTGGAGCGGGTAAAACCAGCGAAAATGTTTTATTTTTGTGGCGGAGAGAGAGGGGTTCGAACCCTCGATACCATTGCTGGTATGCCGGTTTTCAAGACCGGTGCAATCAACCACTCTGCCATCTCTCCTTTGTCGGTTAAAATTATCGATTTAGAATTCGGGATGCGATTGCAAAAATTTTTCAGCTTCCGCTAAATCTTCCGCCGTATCGATGCCGATGGTAGGTTCCCGTGTTCGGATGCATTGGATGGAAATTCCATTTTCGAGCAGGCGCAATTGTTCGAGTTGTTCGGCCTGTTCCAGTATGCCTTTTGTGGGGTATTGCGTTAGGACTTTCCTGTGGTAGCCGTAGACACCCACGTGACCCCAAAATTGGTGGCGTAGGGGCCATTGTTCCCGTTCGGAAATATCCCTTAGAAATGGAATGGGACTTCGTGAAAAATAGATTGCGCGGCCATGGGAATCCAGAACAACTTTGACGCGATGGGGATTGAAGAGCATTTCCGCTGATGCTATGGGGTAGATTGCCGTCCATACGTCCGGGGAAGGATTTTTGGCTGCGGCAATCATTTGTTCCAATGGATCCAGCGCAATAAAAGGTTCATCCCCTTGAACATTGATTATAAAATCGCCCCGCAATCGATCGATTGCCGATGCCGTCCGTTCGGTCCCGGAAGTGCAATCCTTTGGGGTGAGCATTCCCTGAAATCCCCACTGGGAGACGAGTTGTAGGACGTGTTCGTTGTCGACGAGTGCGACGATTTCATCCACATGCTGAAGTTTCGTTATCCGTTCTAGTACGCGGCGCAAAAGGGGAATTCCGCCTAAATTTTGTAGAATCTTCCCGGGAAAGCGGGAAGATTGTAATCGTGCCGGAACTGTAATACTAACCCTCATTATAAATAAACGACATTATCCTCCAGACAAAGCTGCGCAGATAGAAATGATAAAACCATCATCTAGTCCAGGTTGTGGGGATAAATATTAAAATTTCAAAACACCCCTACGCACCCCAGAGGCGTTTTTTATGGCGATTGGCCTTTGAACGCTTGCTGCGCTTATGCTTATTCATCTTTAACCGACGTTTTTTCTTTAAATTTCCCATAATATGGCAACGTAACAGAGAATAGGGGTAAAGAAGACATGGGCTAAGTAAAGCTTATTTTTGAAATTTTTCAGAATAATTGGAGCATAAAAATACTCGGCGATAGGGGAAGATGTCTAAGGCTAGGTGATTTTTATGGAAATGCGATGCATGGCGGAGAAATGGATGAGTTGGTCAGATTTCGCAATGCGTTGGTTGGATTGGCAAATATATTTAAAAATTTGAAATTTCCAAAAATTAATAGCAAGAAAAAGTAATGTCTTCCAAATGATCGATGCCATGGAAAAACATGGCTTGAGGCAGCTTTGCCGTTGAACTAAAAGCCATGGAAAAGCGGAATAAAAAAACTTCCCAGAAATGGGAAGTTTTTCCAAGAAAAGATAAAAATGAAATTATTTTGCCGATTTTTCGGAGATGGCTTCCACCCGACGGCTCAGGGCTTTGACGGAAAGTATCCATAGGGCACAAATGCCGATGAAGATGGTAAATGTGTAGGGCGCAATCGTGAAGTAATTGGCTCCGGGAATGAGCAGGAGTAGGGATTGAATCCAGGCTCCACCGGCCTTGCCGAAACGTCCACCGACCACTTCCACAACGGCCTTGCCCTTAACTTTCATATCTTCGTCGAGGGGAATGTAAGCCATTTCCTTCGTTAGATCGAATAGGGCATATTTGACGGCCTTTGAAATGGCGACTACCAGCGCGCCGAATATGACCGCGCAGAATAGGGGAGTCGTCGCGAAGGATTGTAGCAGTGTGGCCAAATTCTCTCGGAATAGAACAAAAATGAAAAACGAAGAGCCCAGTAGGAATAGCATGAGTGGCGTCGCAAGGGCTGCCGTAAACCAGCGGCAATTGCGAAGAATGTTACCGCCAATGATGAGCATGACCATTGATGCGATGCCGCCGTAGAAGGTAAATTGATTCATGAACGTATTGTAGGCATTGGGATCGGAATACTGCATTCCCAATTGCTTTTTCCAAAGGCCTTCCACTAGATTGACACTGATACCATAGCATACGACCAGCGCCACGATGAGACCCAGGTAGGGGGACGTGAAAATGACTTTAAAACTTTGTAGGAGAGGCATTTTTTTCTTACCCTTTCCCGTATTGCCGGGAAGTTCCGGCTTGTCGTAGAAGCGCTTATCGGTGAGCACATATCGATAAATCCAGCGGTAAATGCCCATGGCAATGAGTCCTAGGACAACGACGATCCCCATCATATATTTCAGGGAAATTTCCCAGGCGTCGACGCCGGCGGGAACTTTCGTACGAATATCGGAACACCATTCGCCGACTTTACCCTCCAATAGAACGGATATTTGGGCCATGAGTGCAAAGAACGCATACATTCGCTTAGCTTCGGAAGTTTTTGTGATTTGGTTAGCAAATTGCCAAAAGGACAGCGATAGCAGCGCCGATCCCCAGATTTCTGCCAAAATATAAAAAAGGGAATAGGACCAATTTCCAACGATGGCAATGGGCCAATGGAGGAAACCCGGAGCGGCTTCTCGCCAATTGGCTATGGTTTGGGGAGAGAAATGCAATAAGTCCAGATGGGGATAGATAAAAAATGCAAAGCAGCCGAAGAAGAGAATAAACGGCGTCAATGTCACATAGAATAGATGTTCATTGGTGAAAATATTACTCGCCTTGGCATAGAGGAGCATGAAGATAATTGCCGCCGGCGCAACACAGTACCCTTTCAGAAACGGGATAACCTCCGCATCGGATCCTGGGCCCGTAACGATAAGCGAATCTTTAATGTTCCTCAAACAGGTGTAGTTAAAAAGAATACAAAAGAACATAAATCCCATGGGGATTGCTTTTTTGAGTTCGTACACATAGAGTGGGAAAAAGATGCGTCGCAATTTTCCAAACTCTTGACCATTTCCTTGATTTATATCAGCCATAACTTACCTCTAGTTATTGAATGTTACATTAACTCATTAATTAAACGTTAAGAGTCAAATACGTTTCTTTAGTATACAGTACTTCATTATTAGACAAGTTATTTTTTTAATTAATTATAATAGTACCCCCTTTGGGGTTTGTGTATGGATCAATAAACTAAAAAATATAATAAAAAATAATTATTTTCTTAAAAAATACTTTACATCGTAAAAATAATCAATAATTTATCAAACTGTAGTTTAATTAAAATAAGCGTATGAAAAACAGTAATAGAATAAAAATAGTATCGGCAATGATTGCGGGTACTTTGGGTGCTTCTTTCGTGGGACAAATGGCGTTGGGGTGGCCCTGGAGTTGGTTCCGGAATAGGCCCCATATCGAAGCTAATCCTAGTCCGGATAATGAACAGCTTGTAGGTGATTCGTCAACGGAGAAAATTTCGATGTCTACAGACGAAGAAACGGAAGATACTGCATTGACTAGTAAGGAAGAGTATTTGGAAGATGCTTTGAAAGCAGGAAAAGTTCAAATATTTATGGATGGAAAAACGCAAATTTTTGTGTTGCTCAATGATGAAAACAAGCTATGTTTTTTACCTTTAAAAGATAAGGAAAAGTTTATTCAAGAGTTTGATGCAAATTCAATTAAAGATGATTGTTGCATGATCCTTGGAGGCATAGGGTTCTCATTGATTTTCAGTCGTGTCCAAGCGAGAGAGCAAATGGCATTTTATGGATGCGATGTGTATGGAAAGCTTCTTAAACGCATTTTGGAAGCAGGAAATAATTTGCCTCAAAGGGAAAGGTATTTGGAAGATGCTTTGGCTGCAGGAGAAGTTCACATATTTACAGATGAAAAAGCGCACGCTGTTGTATGGGTCGACAGTGAAGGAAATCCATGTTTTTTACCTTTAAAAGATAAAACAGAATTTAAAAAGTTTAATAAAGATTTAATTGAAGATTTAATTGAAGATGATTATTGCCATGTCCTTCCCAGCCAACTGCTAGCACACCTTGCAGATAGGGACGAAATGCAACAGCAAACGAAATTCTATGGAGCCGATGTGAATGAAAAGTTTTATAAACGCATCGTAAAAAGAAAATCTGATTTGGACAAAAAATTTAGTACAAGCAAATCGCAATGCCTAATGATTTTGAAGGATGATAAATGGAATGCGGTTTTGGTTGCTTTTAACTGGAATACGGGAAAATTGATGCCGCTTATAAATGGCACAATGGGATCAGAATGTGAACGCGCATATGAAGTAAAACTTCCCCATGCAATTTACAACAAAATAGTTCTCCTTTTCAAGGTTATCCCAGATGCTTGTATGATATACGATTGGAAAGCAAAGGCATTCAAAGTTGTGAAATGGAGCGTTGGCATAGCAGCAGCAAGTGCCAAGGATTTCGGCGGAAGGGCTTCGGAAAGTGCTAGAGATCTCGGTGGAAGAGCTTGGGAAGGTGTCAAGAGTCTCGGCGGAAGGGCTTGGAAAAAAGCTTGGGAAACTGCCAGGAATTTTACTGCAGTGAATCCTATTGCTGATTAACATAGATGTAATTCGTGGAGCGGACCCATATGGTCCGTTTCATCGTTTTTATGAAGGAAAGCGAACGTGCATAGGCTCTACTCAAAAATTCGTTCGGCGAAATAAGTCTTAGACTTCTTCGGGTTGAAGGAGCTCTTGTATGTGTTCGAGAAAAAATTCTGTGTTGCGTTTGGGTGACTGTATGGAATCAATAACATCACTGAATAGGGAACTTTTTCTTTCCTGTAAACGTTGAATGCCGGATTCTATTGAATTTTGGGTAATGAAGCGGTAAACGGTTACATTTTTTTCTTGGCCGATGCGATGCACGCGGTCTATGGCCTGTCTTTCCGTTGCCGGATTCCACCAAGGATCCATTAAAAATACTAATTCGGCTGCAGTCAAAGTAATACCAGTTCCTCCCGCTTTAAGGGAAACTAGCATAACGGCGTGATTGGCAATATTTTGAAACTCATCTACCACCACATTGCGATTTTTTGTTGCACCAATAATTTCAAAGCAATCAACGGTGGGAAAATTGTCTATAATTACCCGTTTTACGCGCTGGAGCAGCGTAACAAATTGACTGAAAATGACGATTTTTTTCTGAGCTCCAGAAAACTCACGGCACAACATGTTGCGGAGTAGCATGAGTTTGCCACTATCTTCAATGGTCGCATTAACGGAGGGAATAATGCCAGGGTCACATGCGACTTGGCGTAGACGTGTTAGAGCTGATAGAATGCCAAAACGGTGATTTTTTAGGTCAAATTGATGACGTTCGTCACCATAGCGCTTAAGGGTAATATCGATGAAATTTTTATAGAGCGTCTGCTGTAATTGAGTCATTTCGCAGGGAACATTAATTTCCATTTTTTGTGGCAATTCACGCGCCACGGTTTCCTTCGTACGGCGCAGCATGAATGGTGCAATTTGTTTTTTGATCTTTTCGACGATGTCCTCCGTTTTACACATGTCGATGAATTGGTTTCTTTCGCCCAATAAGCCTGGCATCAGAAAGCGGAAAATACTCCATAAATCCATCAGATTATTTTCAATTGGCGTGCCACTGAGTGCTAATCGCCATTGGGAACGAATTGCCGTACATGCATGAAAAACCTTCGTCGTTGGATTTTTTATAAATTGTGCCTCATCGAGAACCGCAAGTTGAAAATTTTTCTTTGTAATGGCTGTTTTATGGCGCCGCATTTGGGTGTAGCTCACTACCCAAACGTGGGTATGGGGATCGTCAAGATCCGCATTGGCTGAGAAAATTTGAACATTTAATTTGGGAAAAAATTTTTCCGCTTCGCTCTTCCAAACGTAAACCACGCTCGCCGGACAAAAGACAATCGTTTGTTGTTCGGCACTCATTTTAGAAATAAACGTCAGCACCTGTAGCGTCTTTCCAAGGCCCATATCGTCGGCGATGAGTCCGTGGAAGCCATGCTGTAAAATGTGGTTAATCCACAGGACACCTTCCCGTTGGTAGGAGCGCAAAATTTTGGGAAGTATAAAAGATTTTTTAGGTGGAGCCCAAAAGGATTGTTTCCATTCGACAATTTGAGGGCTATTTTCGTAGGGAATATCCGTCTGACTAAAAATGGAATACATCATATAGCGAGGGATTTCGCCGTTAAATTTATTCAAAGCCGATTGCTGAGCGCGGGCACTGGCAATTTCCCGATTCGACATTCGGACGGCACCCAATCCATCGATGAACATCGGACTGCCATCGCTGCGTAAAAGTTTTTTAGCGACGTTCTGGGATGCGGAAAATTCCTGGTTGGAAAGCTTGAGCGAGCAATCAATTACCTGGTCCCGATGTTCCCGTTCTCGGACCGTAAATGTTGCGTGAACTTCCTTCGTTCCCTGGCGTAATTTTTGCACATTATCATCCATTTGGATGATAAAATTTTCGCTCCAACGGGAAAGCGTGGAGCGACAAAAATCGATGGCCATGGAGACATTGGCAATGCGGTATTCTTTGCTTTTCTTAAAAAGAAGGAACCCGGCCTTACGCGTCAAATGGATCAGTTTGACAACGGCACTGCGATCCCGTTCGGAAATGACACCGCTGCAGCGGGATAAATTATCCGGGAAAACCAGTTTACCACTGGCTGTCCAGTAGGCTTTGAAACACAGGTTTTGTCCGGACATGTAAAACGATAGGCGCAGGGATTTTGGCGCTTGGACACTTTCTCCATCGCTGCTATCACTTATAACTTTATCCGCAACATTATCCTGATCGGTTTCCGGTGCAAATAAGGCATCCTGTTTATCGAGGATTACTTCGTCGACGGCAAGGAGCGCGGCCACGGCCGGTTTACTGTTATCGAGGAGCGAAGAGCGCGCCGATAACTGTCCTTCTTCCAGGTCTACTACGGCGAAAAATTGCGACTTATTATTGCCGAGATAGCGTACGATCACATCATCGGGACGTATCTCGATTTCCTTGATCGTATGCTTATCCAAAAAGTCTATACCTTCTCGAATGTCGCTGCGAGAAAAAGATTTTTGCCAATCATTGGTTGCAAAAATATCCATCCATTTCTCAAGCGATTGCCGCTTGAACGTAACTGCTGGTGAACGATTATACATATTTATCTACTCAAGGATTCTTTTATTCTGCAAAAAAAAAATAAAAATATCAAGTTTTTTCTGAAATTTATTTTTTTGATTGCTTTTTGATTGCTTTGGATTGCCTAGACGGCTGTAAATTGGAGCGATTGGGAAAGGTTCGTGAGGGAATAAAATTCTTTTGCAATGAAGGACTTGAATTTTAATCAAAAGTTTTTTCATGGAAAAGCAAATGCTGATTAAACGGGAGTGCATCGAACACATTAAGGCAGTTGCCGATTTGTACGACATCGTTTCGGGATATGTACAGCTCAAGCGTTCCGGAGCGAGTTGGAAGGGATTGAGTCCCTTTACGGTTGAAAAAACGCCATCTTTTTTCGTCCATCCCGAGAAAAAATTTTTCAAATGTTTTAGTACTGGTTACGCTGGAGATGTCTTTCGTTTTCTGGAAATCAAGGAAAATTTTTCGTTTCTCGAGGCTGTCGAATGGCTCGCTAAACGCTATGGCATCGCGGTCGACTATGAGCGCGATCCATCGCCTAAAAATTATTCCAAAAATGAATTATTCGCAATCCACGAGGATGCGGCAGCGTATTTTCAGAAAAAATTTCAAGAAGATGCGGCAATTCAACGCTATTGGACCAAAACTCGCCACTTTTCATTGGATACGGCCCAACGCTATGGCATCGGTTGGGCTCCGAATTTTGATCAGGGATTACTCGCATTATTCCGACGAAAAAAATACACCCCGGAGGCGCTGCAGCGGTGCGGATTATTGCGAGGAACTGAATGTGATCCCCAACGGGCTCAGTTGCGCTTTACCGGACGCCTCATGATTCCGATTTATGATGTGCAGGATCGGATTATTGCCTTTTCCGGGCGCACTATTGAAGGGGAAGGCAACCTTGCCAAATATATCAATTCCCCTGAAACGCCCCTCTTTCACAAGGGCAGCGTATTATTCGGATTAAATCATGCGCGAAAATTTGTTTCCAATCATTTTATCCTCGTGGAAGGGCCATTAGACGTATTCCGTTGCTGGGAAAATGGATTGGATGAGGCGGTAGCACCTCAGGGGACGGGGATTACGGAGATACAAATGAATTTATTGCGGCGTTATGTGCCGAAAGTCCTATGCCTCATGGATGGCGATGGGGCCGGTCAAAAATGTGCTCAACGCGCCGTGGAACTCGCCTTTAAAACGAGTATGGAATGTCAAATTGCGACCCTGGATGAAACGGACGATCCCGATTCCCTACTCCTACGGGAGGGGAAAAAAGGTTTTGAGCAATTGAAAAAGGAGTCGATGATCCCCTTTTTATTGCGTACCCTGCTATCCAGGGGAATGGAAGCAACGGCCATCGAAAAGGAAGCTTTTTTAAAAAAAATCTACGAAATGATTCATGGCTGTGATTCGGAGGTGACGCGCAGGATTTATTTGGATGAGCTGACGGACCATCTCCATCTCGATCGCCGTGCGATTCTCAAGGATTTTCACAATTTTTGCGGCGATATAAAATTTGCGTCGTCGTCATTAAAGGTCCAAAATGGGAATGAAAAGTTTTCCTCAAAAACGGAAAAGTTGCGAACGGCGGAATATGATCTCCTATCGCTGATACTCCGCTGCCAACCATTGGGATTAAAAATTGCAGAAACCATCGATGATTGCTGGATTCGAGACAATAAACATGGCCGTTTATTGCTAAAAGTTTTAGGTGAGGTTCGAAAACATATGTGGGAAGGGCCACGGAGCGATAGCGTGGCATTTATTCCAGAAGAATTAAATGAATTTTTTTCGATTTTAGCCCTTGACGGTGAAGTAGAAGATCCTATTGAGATGGCCAATGCGTGTTTGCGATCGATTTGTACCGCTTTTGCGAAGGATCAGTTGGTGGAAATTAATCAAAAGGAGTTGATGCGAAGAAAATTTGCGAAAGATGAAAATTCACTTGACGATGTGAATTTTTTTCAAAATCTTCAGGATGAACGGACGCGTTTACGTCATCTCCTAGCGGTTTGTCCTCGGATAGAGGTATAGTATGAGTTATTAGATATATGGAAAATAAAAAAACTTTGAAGAGTTCCGGCAATAATGTTAATGAGCGAATGAGGGAACTCATTCGTTTTGCGCGCGGGAAGGGTTACCTGACTTTACAGGATATTAGTACACACCTTTCTGAGGGTATCGAAAATCCCGAGGATATTGAGAATATTATGAATATTCTCGATAATCTTGAAATTGAGATTGTCGACAGTGAGGAATCTGAAGTCGAAAAGCGGCGGGCCCTAGCTGCGGCTGCGGCGGATAATCCTTCGGAAAACGTAGGTGAGGATCCGGTCCGCATGTATCTGCGGCAGATGGGGCAAGTTCCGCTACTGACACGGGATGAGGAGATTACCATTTCCAAACGCATCGAGAAGGCGGAATTACAGGCACAGGATGAGTTGTTTTCAATTCATTTGACGGCACCTTTTCAAATCGAGCTTGCGGAACGCTTACTGAACCGCGAAGAACGTTTTGACCGCATTGTGTTGGATAAGAAGATCGAAAGCCGCGAAGTATACTACCGCATTCTAGAAAGTTCAATTCAGGAGAGCAAGTTATTATTGGAAAAAATCCATGAAATTTGGGATTATTTGCAGAAGACAACCGATGAAAAGGAACTCAAGAGGGCGTCCATTCGTTTGCATCAATTCCAATCGCAGCTCAAGACTGTGATGAAGCGTTTTTGCTTTAAAATGAAAATTTTTGAAGATTTTTTGCTGCGCTTGCGTCCCGATTTGAAACAAATTGAGCAGCTATTACATGAGATTGCGAGGGTAAAGACGGTTGCGGAACGCAAAAAAATTGACGCAAACGATCAGTTGGAGCGCATTCGTCGGGCGCTCGTGAAGTTAGAGGAAAAATACAACGTTGATCCGGAGCGGCTCCTCGAAATTGTGAAAAATTTTCGCGAGCACATGAAAGAGGCGCATAAGGCAAAGCAGGAAATGGTGGAGGCTAATTTACGCCTTGTGATCAGTATCGCCAAAAAATATACTAATCGCGGCCTAACCTTTTTGGATCTCATACAGGAGGGCAATATGGGATTGATGAAGGCGGTGGAGAAGTTCGAGCATCGACGTGGCTACAAATTTTCGACCTATGCAACCTGGTGGATTCGCCAGGCAATTACGCGGTCCATAGCGGATCAGGCGCGGACAATTCGCATACCAGTTCACATGATTGAGGTTTTGAATCGCGTGATGCAGATTCAGCGGCAGTTGCAGCAGGAACTCGGGCACGAAGCAACTGCGGAGGAGGTTTCGAAGGAAATGGATCTGCCATTGGATCGAGTGAAGGCCATTATGAAAATGGCTCAGCAGCCGATTTCCTTACAGAGTCCAGTGGGCGATAATGAGGATTCGACATTTGGCGATTTTATTGAGGATAAATCGGCCGATAATCCCTACGACTTGACGGCATACAGTTTACTGCGCGAGAAAATCGATGATGTTTTGGTCAGTTTAAGTGCTCGGGAGAAAGAGGTTTTGATGCTACGTTTTGGTTTAAAGGACGGTTACAGTCGGACGCTGGAAGAAGTGGGGCAGATGTTTCAAGTAACGCGGGAGCGAATTCGCCAAATCGAAGCCAAAGCATTGCGGAAAATGCGGCATCCCACGCGTATTCGTCAGTTGCATGGATTTTTTGAAGGTGAATTTACAACGGATGGTCCTGGATTCGAAGACTTTGCCCATTCGGGATAGTTTGCCAAATATTTTCGACAGATTTAAGAAAAATCATTTTTTAAAATTTCGCAACGCATATCAGGCGGGGGTGTTTTCGATGAATTAGGGAAAAACTTGACAAATAAGGCGTTTACTTTTAAAACTTTTAGAGCCTTTTCGATATTTTATTCAATTCATCGGGAAAGTCTGGGTCTAGTGAAGCGAAAAGATACAATTGTTAGAAAAATTGTTTTGCTTTAAGGAAATTTTTGCTGAAATTGCCTTCTAGCGATGAAAGTAAGTTTAAGTTGGCTAAGACGATTTGTCGATTTACGGGATGTGCCCGAGGGTATTGGAGAAACATTTGTAAAAGTTGGATTTGAAGTAGAATCGGTTACCCGCAAAGAATTTGCGGAGAATGATTGGGTCGTTGTGGGGAAAATACTTGACTTTAAAAAACATCCCGATTCGGATTATCTCAATGTTTGCCAGGTTGATGTCGGCGATGGAAGCATTCGGCAAATTGTCTGCGGTGCCAAAAATTTCAAACAAAACGATTACGTTCCGGTGGCCCTACCGGGAGCCCTACTGCCCGGCGCCGTAAAAATAAAAAAATCAAAACTTCGCGGAGTAGAATCGGAAGGAATGATGTGTAGCAGCCGCGAATTGGGCCTAGGAAATGATCAAGCGGGCTTACTTATTCTGGAAAAAGAATGGCCGTTGGGTACGAAAATTCACGATATTTTCAAGGATAGCGATGTTATTTTTGAACTGGAGTTGACGGCCAATCGCGGCGATGCACTCAGTCACTACGGTGTTGCCCGTGAGCTCGCAGCCTGGTATAATTTGCCATTGCGGCCCATTGCCGTACCGCCAATCGAAGAAAATTTTCCAAAAAATAATTTAGGCGATGATTTAGCGATCCGCGTTGAATCCCAAAATTGTGAATTCTATTCGGCGATCGTTCTAAAAAACGTAAAAATTGGAGAGAGCGTAGATTGGATTCGCCGTGATTTGGAGGCGGTTGGCATTGCCGTGGTGAACAATGTTGTGGACATTACAAATTGGGTGATGTTGGCCTATGGGCAACCGCTCCACGCCTTCGATCGCGCAAAAATCGGAAAAACAATCATTGTTCGTGGAGCTAGGCGGGGTGAAAAAATCGCCACACTCGATGGTAAGGCGCACGAAGTCGATGAAGAAATGCTATTAATTTGCGATGAAAATGGTCCCCTAGCGATTGGGGGAGTAATCGGTGGAGAGTCGACAAAAATTACGGAAACAACGGTAGAAATCGTATTGGAAAGTGCCTGTTTTACTGCCGATAGTGTGCGTAAAACTGCAAAAAAGTTGGCCATTGCCACGGACAGTGCCCATCGCTACGCACGCCACGTCGATGTGGCCCAAACGGAAAATTTCGGAAAAATTGCCGCTCAAATGCTCATCGATCTTTGCGGAGCAGAATTGGCAGCGCCGATCAAAAAAATACCGAAACAGCCACCATCTTTAGCCCAAAAAATTGAATTGGATCCCAATTTTGTTCGAAAAGTTTTAGGCTTTTCGATCGATGACGATGACATCGCGGACCTATTGACGCGCCTACAATACACCGTCAACCGCAGCAATCCTAGAATGTGGATTGTCGAATCGCCATCCTACCGCTGGGAAGTAACGCGGCCCATCGATCTCGTCGAAGAATGTTTGCGCATATGCGGCGTCCATAAAATTCCCGAAACTCCAATTACCGCACGAGTAACGGATCAGGAATCGCTTGCAAGCGTAAAAAAACGAAATTCAATGGTACAATTTTTAGTGGATAACGGCTTCAGTGAGTGCTACAATTACTCGCTGTGTCGCGAATCGGCTGGAGCGCTGGCGGTAGCCAATCCCCTGCTCGACGACCAAACACACCTGCGAACATCGCTAATTCCCGGATTGATCGAAAATTTTCGATACAATTTGCAAAACGATAGCCGCCATGGAAGGTTTTTTGAGTTCGGCCATGTCGTCAGAAAATTGGATGAATCCTTCGAAGAATTCATCGCCCTCGCATTTCTAATACCCACGGAATCCCGGGATACGCACTGGAATCGTTTTCAAGAACCCACATTTTTCGACGCTAAAAATCTAATGCGTCAAATTTGGACTATGGCCGGCGACGAGCCCTTTGAACCGATGGTGAACTGTAAAAAATCCCCGTTCGAAGAAAAATATTCCGCCCAAATAGGTGATCTGGAAACAAAATCCATGGAGGCATGCGTCGGATTTTTAGAAAGTGAACGGGTAAAAGCATTTAAAATGCCACTGATTGCCGGGGAAATATTGATAAAAATTCCCCCGTTTGAGCGAAAAAACAAAAATAAAAAATATAAATCTTTCAGCCATTTTCCAACGGCAAAGCGGGATATTTCGCTCATCGTTGACAATGACCGGCCAGCCCAGGAAATCGTCGACGGAATCAAAATAATGGTGGAAGAAATTTCGAAGGGTATTTTTTCGGGCGTTGAAATTACTATTTTTGACATTTACCGGGGCGTAAATTTACCGAAAAATAAAAAAAGTTTGGGCTTGAGTTTGTGCTTTAGGAATGATCAAAAAACACCATCGGATCGGGAAATCGATCAAGTTTTTGGACAATTAATCGCACAAATTCGACAAAATTCTGCGTTTGAATTGCGCGGATAATTTAACATAGAGGAACGATGACGGCAACTATTTTTTCGATCGCGAATCAAAAGGGAGGAGTCGGTAAGACGACGACGGCCATCAATTTATCGGCTTCGCTCGCCCGTAAGGGAATCACAACGCTTTTGATCGACCTCGATCCCCAAGGGAATACGACGAGCGGACTTGGATTGGAAAAAGAAAGCGGCGGCAGCTTATACGATGTGCTCCACGGCGAGGCAAATGCGATCGATCGCGTTAAAGAAACAGTGCAAAAAAATCTCTCCATTATTCCCGCAGAAGTCGATTTGGCGGCCATTGAAGTTGAATTGAGCCAAAAGGGAGACTATCTGATGCGCCTGCGCCAGTGCCTTTCACCCATAAAAAGCTCCGATCGCTTCCGTGCCATTATCCTAGATTGCCCACCGGCATTGGGATTGATTTCAATGAATAGTTTGGCCTGCGCGGATAAGCTCATCGTGACACTCCAATGCGAATACCTAGCGCTCGAAGGCCTTAGCCAAATTTTAAACGTCGTGGAAGATTTGCGTACCCGCGGCATCAATCCTTCCCTGGAAGTGGGAGGAATTTTGATGACAATGTTCGATATTCGTACCAATTTATCGCACCAAATTGCCGATGACGTAAAAAAACATTTTCCGCAACTAGCCTTTGAAACGGTAATTCCACGTTCCATTCGCCTGAGTGAGGCGCCAAGCTTTGGTCAGTCCATTTTTGACTACGACAAAATGAGTAGCGGCGCTAAGGCCTATGATCGATTTGGGGATGAAGTGATTCAGCGCTTTAGCCTCTAGGTCCAGAACTTGTAAGTAAAAATATTGACAAATTTCTGAAATTTTATAGAGTGAAATGCTTCAATCTTAAACGCGCCGTTTGTTCCCACCCTCTACCATCCAGCATTGATCCCATTCCTTAATTTGTCAAGCAATTTTTCCTAATTCATTCTGCAAATCCCCAATCTAAGAAACAATGGGCTACCCAAAAAGTTTATCGATATCTCCCTGGGTAAGTAATTTGACATCGCCGACGCTGAGACTTTTCAATTTTAATTGGCCGATCTGGATACGTTTTAGGCGATGCACGTGGCTGTTGCATTTTTCAATCATGCGGCGAATTTCGCGTTTCCGGCCTTGCTTCAGGTGAATTTCGAGGACCTGATGGCCATTGCTTTGGGGACATTCCAAAATTTTTTCTGCTCTCAAAAGTTCCCCTTCATCTTCGAAACCCCGTAACATTTTTGCAATCTGGTCCGAGGTAACCGGTTTTGCAAGTATTACGGAATAAATTTTTATAATATTGGAACTGGGATGGGTAAGTCGGTTAGCAAAATCGCCGTCATTGGTAAGAATGAGCATGCCTTGACTTTCCTTGTCGAGGCGGCCACAGTAGAGAAACCGTTCACGGGCAAAGGGACGGGGAATAAAATCGAAAACCGTTTGTCCGGCATTATATTTACTTGGTGCAGTGCATTCAATACCGCGGGGTTTATTGAGCATGAGAACGATGGTTTTTGGAGGAGCGCTGCGGATGTGTATCTGGTCGACCCTGACGATATCCCTTGTTTCGTCAATAATTTGGCCGATTGTCGCCGGTTGGCCGTTGACGGTGACGCGAAATTCTGTGACGAGCGCCTCCGCCTTTCGCCGCGCACAATAGCCACATTGGGACAAAAATTTCTGAATTCGCATGGTTCTATTTGTTCAAGGTATTTTCATTTGGCAAATCAAATACTTCAATAATTTTTTGACGAGACCTTTCGCCGACAATGATTTTGATGCGATTTTTCGAAACCTTAAAATGCTTAGCAAGTAGCTGAATTACGGCTTTATTGGCTCTACCATCTTCGGGTGGCGTCTGTACTTTGACTTTTAAATCGCCATTTTCTTCGGTGATTAATTCAGAACGGGAAGCATTGGGTATAACTTTCAAATTAAAGCGCATGGGCAAACGACCAGTAAAAAATAATTGCCGCCAATAAAGATTCTCTCCCCATTATTCCAATATTCCGTCGATGTTGAAACTTTTCCATTAAAAACACTTGACAACTATTAAAATTCAAGTCAGAGTAAGTGGGATGATTAAAAGGGTGGGGACCGCATTTAACCGCTAAACTCCCGATCCCTTCTAATTCCGGGGGAAATTTTTTCAAATACCCTTGGAATTCAAAGAGAAAACAAAGGAATCGAAAAATTTGTATTGCCGAAAAGCTTTTTTTTGATGTAAAGGCATTGACCATGAAGGGTGTCGAAAGTTTTTGGGATAAAGAAAATTTCGGAAAGCTATTTATTCGATTGGCTGTGGGGTTATTTTTCATTGCACTGGGTATCCGTCATTTTTCGAGTGGCATGCCATCGTTGCAAGCGCTGGGAAATATTTTTAGTGTCATTGGCATTACATTTTGGCCGGGCGCATGGGGAGTTTTTTCCGCGGTCACTTTAATTCTGTCGGGAATGTGTTTTCTCATTGGATTTTTTTTTCGTACCAACTGCGCCTTACTCCTATTGGTTTTTTTTCTCAAACTTCTAGCGACTTGGTTTTTTTCAAAAAATTTCTTTGACGCGGAATTTCTGTTAAGCGCCTCGTTATCCGTGTTACTGTTTTCCTTTCTTTTCATGGGAGCGGGGCGTTTTAGTTCGGATGGAAAATGAATAGAAATTTACTCGAACTTCAACCCATTCCAAAGTAATTGTTCATTTATAATTAGACGCTGCAGCCTTCGCTGTTTTTCTTCCACAATTTTTTCACCCCAAATGCGATTGATGTCGAAAAAACTGATATAAATCGCAAGGCCGAGCAATAGGAACATAAAAATGAATTGGATGCCGGCTACCATCCGAATGGCAATTTTTTTGCGCAGGAGTAATTCCAACAGAACCAGGGCAATAATCCCTCCATCGAGAATGGGAAGTGGAAGTAAATTACAAATCGCAAGATTGACGTTCAGGACGATGACGAACCAAAGGAGTAAGCGAAAATCGTAGGTCGCAAACGTATTTAAAGTTTTTATAATTCCAGGTGGCCCCATGAGATTTTTTAAATGAACGTCGGAGGATGGCGAGATTAGGCTACCCAAGGTCAAAAAAGTGAGGTGTGCGCTTTCTATAATTTGTTCCAATGGATTTTTATGGCACAGTACCTGGGTTCCCCGCAATTCGACGCCGAATCTGTGATAATTTTCCGGAGAAACAAATTTTACTTTTTTGATAATGAGGTGAAGGTCCATATTATCGATGGTAAATTCAATCGGCCTTTCGATCGTGTTTTGACAAATAAATAGGGCATCGGAAAAATTGGAAATCGCCTGTCCATGAATCGATGTCACTTTACTTGCAGCATGTAACTCCGGATATTTTTTCTGAAATTCCTGGGACAGCGATAATAGCTGCAACTCACAGATATCTTTGCAAGGATCTTTTATGGAATCCCTTCCATCGAAGGAGGGAAAAAATTCCCAAACACCGTCCGTTGTTGTCAATTCTATGTAAGGACGAGTGAGGGGAAGGGATAGAGGTTTTAGGGCAGCGTTAATTTGTTTTCCGAAACGTTCAACCGTCAATCGAATATTTGGCGAATCTTTTAACATATCGTTGAGCTGGGAAGAGGAAAGGAGGGGAACGCCGTTGACGGAACATAATTTATCGCCGACTTGTAACCCGGCCTGTTCTGCGGGAGAATTTTCGTAAATCTTTGAAATGACCAATTCTTGAAAAGTTTCGATACCGATGATGCGAATGGATTCCTTAGAGCGCACGTTTTGTTCGACGAGTACGGGATGGAGCGTCAGTTCTTTTAATTTTCCTTTGCGTACGATTCTAATGGCCGATAGGGGACCTTGTTGATCGCGGTTTGTTCCTAGGGCAATTCCGTGAATAATATCTTCAAAATTACAGGTTTTACGGCCATCGATGGCTATAATTTCGTCGCCAATTTCAATGCCCGCTACCTTTGCAGGACCGGGAACTGTTATTCCATTGGGAAGTTTGATTTCTGAGTGAACGTAACCCACGATATTATTGGTTGTACTTTGGGCCTGGCGAATGCCCATTTTCCAGAGAATAGTAGCCAGAATAAGGGCAAAAATAATGTTGAAAATTGCTCCCATTGCCGAGACAATTATTTTATCCATACTGGAAACGGGTTTAGCTGTTTCGGGAATCTTATATTTTCCCTCGAGACTCTTCGCTTCCATCAGCTGGGGAAGTGCGACGTAGCCCCCCAAGGGCAAAAGTGAAAGACAAAATTCCGTTTTGCCGATTGTTTTAGAAAAAATTCGTGGTCCAAATCCAATGGAAAAGCGCGGTACAAATAATTTTCTTCGCTTTGCAGCTAGGAAATGTCCCAGTTCGTGAACGAAAATTGATCCCCCAAAGAATACAATGACCCAGAAAATAGCTTTAAAATTTAAGGATTCTAGACCGGAATAAAATGACTGAAAGAAATCCATTTGCGACGCGCTACATACTAAAAAATGACAATATTTTTCGCAATCACAAATTTAAATTTAAAAAATATAAAAAATATTGATTATTAATTTATGAAAATTATAATATTATCCGATGTTGAAAAGGAGTGTTAAAATGTTCCAGGTACCCCAATAATTACCGAAGCAATAGGGATTATAAAAAAAGTCTTTGCGAATACATTAGATTGAATATGTCAATATTTATTCTCTTTTTTGAAAAAATATAAATAAAAAAAGGAAAATAACTTAATAGATGCTTCATATGTAAAATTTTGTTTAAAAATTAAAAAATATTTGTATATTAATGTTTGCTATGAAAACAAACATTAAAATTCGTCTATTGGTGGCGGCACTGGGAGGAAACGTATTTTTCTATAGTGACGCTCGTGCTAGTGATTGGAATGGATTGGGTCCCTGTGAAGAAGTTCCGGTGGGCTTGGAAACGTTTGATTTTAGCGGGTGCGAAGCAAAGTATCCGGCTCCCTACCGGGGAATCGTACGCATTAGCCAATCTTCGGATCAAGGTCATGGAAAGTTACGGACGTCAACAATGATTTTACATCAACATCCTGAGACGGGATCTTTTAGTCGCAGGCCTACGATAACCGGTACTCTAAGTCAATTGGATAGTTCGGATTTGCTACCCATTATGCAACAGGAAAGGGGGTTAGCACGGATAATACCCATTTTGGTCCAAAAGTATTTTTTCGATGCTTTACCGGCCTTTGTCGACCTAACGGTAACGGGATTCAGGCAGATAATTAGAAATGGAAGCATAAGCGAATGTTCTCTGGAAGAGTACTTTACGTTTTCGTTAATTGAGCCCGATACGTTTCAATATGTTACCCGTGACCAGCGTCCTCCACGTGAATCCGTTGCCATTTACGGCTATGCCACCGATGCCGTTATGGGACGAGATGGCATTATTAACCGGGTAAAACGCAATATTATGGATGAAATTCTTATGATTCTCCAATTCTTTATCATGCACAATATTCCCGATGAGTTAATAGCGCAGCTGGAAAATTATGTCGATCATGTCCTTGGGCAAATCGTTCCTGCGTTGAAACAGGCTATGTTTGAGATTTTGCGGGACATTGTTGCCGAAATGGCTACGGGCTGTTGCAGCTGGTGTAAAAAGCTCAGCAAAGAGGACAAGAAAAACCTTACCCGAGGCATATGCCACATGTTAGGCGGTGTGCTTGGTCGTATTTTTGGAGAGGGCTTCGAACTGGGGGCCGATGAATTAGCGAACGGAATTTGTGGCATTATTGCCAATCAAAATGAATAGGCAACTGCCAGAGGGCTTCTCCGCCCTCTGGTCTCCTTCGCCTGACTGGACCGCAAGGGTAAAACCCCGCCCGGCGCGAAGCGCCGAGCGGGGTAAACTTTTTATTTCTTATTTTTCTTTGGCCGAGGCGATGAGCATCGCCTCGGCCAAAACTATCTTCTTCCAAGGTAGAAAGATTTCAATTGCAAGTTTATATATATTTTTCATAATCAATTGCCGTGGAACGATTGGGAAGTAGGACAAGTTTTTCGCTCCTGGAGCTGACGGTAATCATAGGAATTATGGCGATACTTTTAGGGATAATATATCCAGGGATAGACATGATTATCGAGCGGTCGCAGCGGGCAAAAGCGGCGAGGAATTTACGGACCATTGCCCTAGCGCACGCGAATTTCATCAATGATTTTGGTCGAGCCATTCAATATAAAGATGTTTGTATAATGAAGGGTAGCGCTCCCACGATCTGCGACGTCAACTTATTTGCAGCGGTTCTAGCGAAATACGGCTACGTTAAAGATGTTTCCGTATGGGCCTGGGATTTCGATTATTTGGTAAAGCAATATAAGCAAAGCAATACTTTACCAACTAAAATGTATAATGCTTCCAACGATCGCATTGCCCCTGAATTTGCCGGGAAACAAAGTGGCGGCAATTTCCCACTCAGTGTGCTATGCTGCGTCGTTCAATCCCCTGATTTTGACTACGCCCAATTGTTGAGTCCTAAATTTCCTGCGGCCATCAGCCGAGGACTTGGAGAGGATGGAATATGGCGAAAAAAATCGGGAAATTCGGGAGGCATTTGGGGAAATAAAGGTGGGTTAATTGCATTTTTTGATGGCCATGTGGAATGGTACAAAGACATAAAAGATATTTTTAAGCAATACGGAACGACAACTAAAGCATCGGTAATATGTGCGACACTTCCCCATTTTCATAATGCCTCCAATGGAAGTCATACCGATTCCTGTTTTCTAAGTTGGGAGGGCAATGGCAGTCACGGCAGCGTACACAATTAACATTCCAAAACACAATGATTAAATGGATATTTTTATTTTATTAGTTATAATTTCTCCATGGAAAGTTTTAGAGAACGAAAAAGTTTTACACTGGTTGAATTAATGGCGGTAATTGCGATTCTGACGATTTTGATAGCCCTTACTTATCCTGCCGCTCAAGCCGTTATGGATCGTATCCACCGGGTAAAAGCAGCCAATCATTTGCGAACCATTGCCCTTGCCCATGTTCAGTTTATTACCGATTTCGGCCGCGCCATTACTTTTTCAGATGTAGAGAATATTTCCGGCAATAATACCTATAATGCCAATAACTTTGCCGCCGTACTGGCCAAATACGGCTACATTGAAGACGTTTCCGTCTGGGCTTGGGATTTTGATCATAAGGTCAAAGCCTATAAAAAGGATAGCTCCAAGACCTTCCCTTCCGAAATTTATAACCGGTCTACTGAAAAAACTCACACCAATTTTAAAGGAGGAGTTTTTCCATTAAGCGTTGTTTGTGGCATCGTACAGTGCCCTAACTTTGATTACAAAACACTGCTCAAAGGAAAATACCCCGCCGCCTATAGCCGCGGGCTTAAATCCAATGGCTCTTGGATGGAATCTTCTTCCAATGTCAATGGCGGTGTTTTTGGAACGAAGGGTGGCCTTGTCGCCTACTACGACGGATCCGTTGAGTGGTATACGAATACTGCTAATAAATTTATAAAATATTCCGACCAAACTAAAGTATCCAAAATTTGTGATGCCATACCCAATAGCCACACTGGCAGTTTTGTTGATTCTAATTTTTTAAATTGGGACGGTTTCAATGTCTGCCATAGTATTTGAAAACAATTTTAAAAAATCATGAGGCTCAGCCCCATACCCCACAAGGAGGTTACCCAGAGGGCTCCGCCCTCTGGACTCCCGCAAGGAGTCGCAGACTCCTTGACCTCTTTTAACGGCCAAACTATGCGAAAATTTCGCATAGTTTGGCCGTTAAGATTAAACCCAAGCCCGGCGCGCTTCGCATCGTGTGAGGGTAGTCCCCGAATCTCAGGTCCAGAAGATGGATCTCCTGGCTGGGATCCAAGAGTGAGCAGCCCTTAGGCAAATTGTTCTAAGAAGCGCAGATCATTTTGATAAAACAGGCGCACGTCATCGATTCCATAGAGTAGCATGGTCAAACGTTCTAGGCCTAAACCGGCGGCAAAACCGCTATGGCGATTAGGATCGATCTCAACCGCTTCCAGCACATTGGGATCGACCATGCCACAACCTAGAATTTCTATCCATTGGCTGCTCAATTTGCCAAGGCCTGTCGAGCGGAAATCGACTTCGAAGCTAGGTTCTGTAAAAGGGAAAAAACTTGGGCGCAAGCGCGTCTCCGTTTTCGGCCCGAACAGGGCTTTCAAAAAGTAATCGAGGGTTGCTTTCAGATCACTAACGGTTACATTTTCATCGACGTAGAGGGCTTCGAATTGGTGAAAATTAGCGCTATGGGTAGCATCAGTTGTATCGCGACGAAACGTCCGTCCTGGAGAGATAATCCGAATAGGTGGCCGTTCTTTGAGCATGGTTCGAATTTGGACGGTTGAGGTATGGGAACGGAGGAGGTAGCGTTCCGTGCCGTATTTTGAGGTTGTTGCCACGCGAATATCCTGGGGCATAAAAAAGGTATCCATCACATCCCGGGCTGGGTGACTTAGCGGTGTATTTAAAGCGTCAAAGCAGTACCATTCGGTTTCAATTTCTGGGCCATCGACGGTACAAAATCCTAGTCCATTGAAAATTTCTTCCACCCGTTGGCGTGTTTTTGTCAGAGGATGAAGATTTCCCGAAAAATATTTCCGCGTATCCAATGAAATATCGATGGGATCGCCCATTTTTTGTCGGAGTGCCTGCGCTTCAAGTTCTTCCAACTTTTCCACCAATAAAGTTTCGATTTCATTTTTGAGGTAGTTGACTTTTTTCCCCAATTCTGCCCGTTCTTCCGGGACGAGATCTTTCATTTGTTTCATCATATCGCGCAGGATACCATGGGGACCGAGATAGGTCGCCTTTAACTCTTCCAGCGCGGGAAATGTTCCGATTGTTGCAATTTTTTCCCTAATTTCTTCGATTAAATGGTCATTCAATACCGGCATATTGCTTGCAATTCATAGACATTTTTATGAAAATTCAAGAAAGACCTAACGAAAAAGTAGGATCATATTTTTTCTTGAAAAGATACGTTTCATAGGAATAATCGATTCCGATATTTTGATGAATAAGGGATTTGTCATTATTGTTTTTCGAATTTTTTTACTGCTTACTGTCCAAGCAGCTGAAATGTCCGTACCTGATGCTTTATCTATTTCGCCCGACGATGCGATTCCGCCGGTTTTATTACCGCCTCTTGCCCCTGTCGAAATTGGGAATTATTGGAGGATAACATCGTTTTGGCTATTTGTTATTGGTCTTTTAGTTTTACTTTTGGGTTTATTTTTCCGGCATCGGCGTTCCCTTCTTTCTGCTAAGTCCCTTTCTCCATTTCAGCAATTTCTCCGGGATCTACACCAAGCCAAATTGCACGTCGACACAAAAGATACGAAGGAATTTTGTTCTGCGCTTTGTTTTGCTTTAAAATCCTATATACAACAGGAGTATCAATTACCCATAACCTGTCGAACAACGGAAGAATTTTTAAAAATTGTTCAGAATTCATCTAATTTTTCCTGGGAAATTGCAAGCGATTTGACAGATATTTTAATCTATTCCGATCAAGCTAAATTTGCGGGCATAAAATTTCAGAACGATTTCCATAGGGACTTGTTCCTCAAAACCTGCCGTTTCGTCCGCGAAGTAAAGCGCATTCGCCATTCGACTAAAACCGTAACTAAACCTATTCAAAAATGATCGACGCCTTTGAGTTTCACAGTAAAGAGTTTTTATGGCTATTCCTTCTTTTGCCCGTCGTTGCCTATATTTGTAAGCATTACAAAAAACAGGCTACACTTTTCTTTCCCCATATCGAAACTTTAAAAAAAGCAATGGAGTTCCACCGTTCGAAAGCACAACATATTTTAAATGTTCTGCGTTTCTTAGCGCTCACCGCATTGATTTTTGCCCTAGCTCGCCCCCAAATTATCCACCGTTTTACGGAATCTCGTTCGAGCGGCATCGATATTATGCTTGCGGTGGACATTTCATCTTCAATGATGGGGCTTGACTTTCAAGAGCGGGATGAACGCAAAATAACGACGCGGTTGGATATTGCTAAACAGGTAACCAATGAATTTATTCAAAATCGCCCCAATGATCGCATCGGCATGTGTGCCTTTGCGAGGGATGCTTATCTCGTCAGCCCCGTTACAATGAATCACAATTGGTTGGAAGACAATTTGAAATGCTTACATGTCGGATTGGTCGAAGATGGGACGGCAATCGGAAATGCCCTTGCCATGTGCGCCAATCGCCTCAAAAATTCAGAATCTAAGACGAAACTTATCGTCCTACTGACAGACGGCAGTAATACGGCAGGAAATATCGCTCCCCTCATGGCTACAGAAATGGCAGCGGCCCTAAATATTAAAATTTACACCGTCGGGATCGGTAAAAAAGGGATCATCCCTTTTGCCTACCCTGACGAAAAGGGTAATGTTATGATAGATCCGTTCGGTCGGCCCATAGTCATTCAAGGACAAGCCGATCTCGATGAAACCCTACTCGAAACCATTGCCCAAAAAACGGAGGGACAATTTTTCCGCGCAGAAAATAAAAAACAACTGAGCGATATCTATACAACAATCGATCGGTTGGAAAAAACTGATGTAAAATTTAAACAGTTTGCCACCGTAAAAGACCTTTTTATTGGGTTTATCGGATGTGCATTGCTCCTCCTCCTCTTGGAGTGTTTTTTACGCCATTCAAAATTCCAGAAAATACCATGAAATTTGGAAATACACTATTTTTGTTTCTATTGCCCCTATGGGTCACCTTGGGATTATCTATGGTCGTATGGGGACAAAGACGTCGATCGCGGCACCTCAAACAAATGGTTGCCCAACGCCTCTCCCCCCTATTGCTTTCGAACTACAGTACGGGGAGACAAAACTTAAAAAATTTGCTTTTCCTCGGCGCCATTGCATTCATTGGATTCGCCTTAGCCGCACCTAAATGGGGCCATAGACAAGAGGAACGCTACGTGAAAGGCGTCGACCTACTGATTGCGGTAGATGTTTCCAAGAGTATGCTGGCAGAAGATATTAAGCCCAATCGCTTGGAACGGACAAAACTGACCATTTTAGATCTTCTCAAATCTTTTAGCGGACATCGCGTCGGTCTCATCGCATTTGCTGGGAATTCATTTTTACAATGTCCCCTTACCCTTGATCACAATGCCTTTGTTCAAAGCTTAAATGCCATTGATACGGATACAATCCCATTACCGGGTACGGCCATTAATGCGGCAATTGAATTAGCCGAAAAGGTCTATGACCAAACGCAAAATCAAAAATTACTTTTTCTCTTTTCCGATGGTGAAGAACTGGCCGATAGCGCTATCGAAGGAGCTAGACAGGCAAAGAAACAAAATATTTGTATTTATACAATCGGCATCGGTTCGACGGAAGGCACTACGATTCTCATCGCGGATCCTACAACGGGAAAAATAAGTCCGCTATGTGACCGAAATGGACAGGTGGTTAAAACTTCCCTCGATGAAAAGACGTTGCAAGAAGTTGCTGAAATGACCGATGGCCAATATTATCACCTATCCCCTGCAGCCCTATCACATTTACAAAAAGATATACTCACTCGCTTTCCATTCATAAGAGAAACCGCCAATAAATATACCGAAAAAGTTTACCAGGAACGTTACCAATTATTTTTGTTTTTAGGATTTCTGCTGCTGCTGCTTGAAATGCTTATGGGCAATTATAAAAGACCGGAACAGTATTCCGTTTCCATTTATTACAAACTTTCGTCATTCCTTTTAGTTTTCCTATTCGCATTGAATAGCCTCTCTGCGAAGGAAAGCCAAGGGGAAATCTACTACAAAAATAAGGAATTTGAAAAGGCATTGGAATTTTATAATCAACAATTGAAAAAAAAACCGGAAGATCGGGAGCTGCTTTACAATAAAGGAACGACTTGTCTCGCCCTAAAACAATACGAAGAGGCAATCGATTACCTCAAGAAATCGGCATCCGATGCACCCATAGCGCTACAGAAAAAAGCATTTTATAATTTAGGAAATACACTCTTTGAACAGGGACAGGGCTCACCTGAGCCTCAAAAAACATTGGAAAAATGGAAGGAAAGTTTGCGCCATTTTCAATCGACCGTAGATCTAGATGGACAATTTGAGGAAGCTAAGAAAAATACAAAATATGTCGAAGAGGCGATTAGAAAACTAGAGGAACAGCAAAGGTCTAAAAATCAGCAACAATCCAATGAGCCAAACAATCGACAGCAAAATTCCGACGATCGACAAAACTCAGATCAGCAGAAGGACTCCAATGGGCAACAAAATTCCGACGATCAAAGAAATGAGGATAATCGGCAGCACTCCGATCAACAGCAAAACCCAGACGATCGACAAAACTCGGATCAACAGGACTCCAACGGACAACAAAATTCCGACGATCAAAGAAATGAAGATAATCGGCAGCACTCCAATCAACAGCAAAATCCAGACGATCGACAAAACTCGGATCGGCAAAAGGACCCCAACGGGCAGCAAAATTCAGATGATCAAAGAAAATCTAAAAAGCAATCCCCAAATCAACGGCTTCCCGATAATCGCAACAAACCTAAAAATAGCGAATACCGGCAAAGTACGGCCCCAGATATATCGCAAGATCAAAAAATGTCCACCAGTGATGCCCTCCAAATACTTGATGCTTTAGAAAATGAAGAAAAAAAATTGCTTTTAGAAAAGACTTATGGTAACATTAGAAACCGCAATCCTGAAAAATTTTGGTAAAATGAGAGTGCAATTTTTTACAGTATTGATAGCGTTTTTGCAAATTTTAACTCTAGATGCTCAATCCCCTAGCATTAGCATTAATGCGCGATTTGAGCCGGTAGAAGCTAGTCTCTATAAAGAAATACGCTATATCATTGATATTACCAACGGCTTTCCCCGAGGTTTTTCTCCTCCTTCCGTTCCGGGTCTACGCAAGCGCGGCGAGAGTATCTATCAATCATCGACTATGATTAATGGTATTAGTACACAAAAAGTATCGTTTATCTTTTCCTATATTCCCGAACAAACGGGTACCATTGAAATGCCGAAGTATGATATCGAAATCAATGGGGAACGTTATCCCGTTATGCCAGCTAAGGTAAAAATTTTAAATGATTCGAATGCAGTCGTTCACCAACGAAAACAGGGAGTTACCATTGATGCTGCCATTGATAGCGATCAAGCTTACGTCGGCCAAAATATTCCCGTTACGATTACCGTGCGTCTCAACGAAGTACAATTATTGGGGGCCATCAACCCCAAGATTTTAAACGATACCTTTCTCCTGTCTCCCCTCTCGAAGCAGCCAAAGGTACAGTTGAATGGGGATTATGAAACTTATTCCTGGAACACTTTTATTACCCCGCTGAAAAGTGGAAATCACCAGGTTACATTTGAGGCATTCTGCCCGATTCAGTTCATCCATACGGTAGGATTTTTCTCATTGGCAGAGGAAGAATTGGTTCACGTGATTTCCCAACCCGTTGCCCTTGAAGTTCAATCACTGCCCGAAGCACCGGTAAATTTTTGCGGCGGTATTGGACAATTTGCACTCAAAAATCTCCGCCTATCATCGGATCGCACATTGATCGGCGAACCGATTACGCTATCCATGGATATCGTCGGAGAAGGTAATTTTTCTCGCCTGCAACCTCCAGAAATTGCGAGCGATGAACGATGGAAAGTTTTCTCGCCTAGGATTACATCTGTCGCCCAGGATACAAAAACAATAGAATACGTCATTGTGCCCCAAAAAACGGGAGAAATTGCCATTCCCGATATCGCATTTACCTATTTCAATCCTCAAACGGAGTGCTTTGAGACTGCAAGTATCGATAATGCTAAAAAAATTGTCCTCGTATCCCGCTCCGCGGAAGCGTTCCCCAATTATGCCGAAACCGAAAATAAAACCAATGACAAAAATAAACCGAAAATTTCCCCATTCCATATCCTCTCTGAGGATACATTTCACCATGGGACGTTGATGCCGATTTATTTCCAATCTTGGTTTTGGATCCTTCAAGGATGCTTGGCGGTAGTTGCCCTACTGTTTGGAATAGGAACTTGGAAACCACGCATAAAAGAAAAAACGCCGAAATGGAACATAAAAAAAATAGAAAAATCTCTCATACAAGCCGCTAGGGGAACGGATGTGAGCATATTTTATAGCCTAGCTACACAATTTATTCGCCAAAAATTGGCCACCTATTCCATCGTCACTGAACAGCGATCGGAACAAATTAAACAGCTACAGAAAATGGGCGTTAAGCATTTGAAATGGTTTGAATCCTTTTTAAATGAGGCAGATGCCATTGCTTTTGGCCAGTCCCAGGTCAATAAAAAACACATCGATCAACAATTGGAAAAATTACTGATGTTCCTTAAACAACCCTAACTCAAAAATTATTTCGAGATCATGAAAAGTTTATACCTATATTTTCTTTTGTTTTTCCATACGTTACTAGTCAATGCCCAAGACCATCGTCCTTTCTATGATGCCAATGAAGCCTATGGCAACCAGGACTACGGAAAGGCCATCTCATTATTGGAAGCGGAACCGATACATTCCTTTGCTCGGTATTTTAATTTGGGGTGCGCCTATCAAAAAAATAACGATGTGAGCAATGCCTGGATTGCCTTCGAAAAGGCAAAACAGATCAAGCCCTATGATAAAAAGATCTGGCATGCGCTCCAGGCCCTTCCCCTAACCCGAGAACAAAAAAAATTTATTCCTTTTTACCAAACATCCTTTGTAATAAATATTTTGACCCTATTGGTATGCTTTTTCTTTTGGCTAATAGTTCTCCTGTGGATCCGTCGACGGATGAAGAAAGTAACGTCTAGGCGTGCGTTTTATCTCTGTTTCGCGGGCTGCTTGGGATGCGGAAGTCTTTTATATGCATCTAGCCATATTTTTCAGAAAGGTACCATAATCCATGAAGAAGCCCCACTTCATATTTCACCCACATCGCAATCGGAAGTTCTCAAAAATCTCCCTTCGGGAACTCCACTAACGATAGCGTCAAAACATGAAAATTTTTTGCACGTCAACCTGAAAAACGGCCCAAATGGTTGGATTGATTGCAAAAATGTGAAGTATATTTTAGATTAATTTTGTGTTAAGAGTTTTTCATCCAGGAATCCCAAAAACGGGATCCGTCATCCATTTGGATCGGGAGGAAGCACATCATTTGTTCCACGTCTTGCGTGCAAGAAAAGATGAAAAAATTATCGTCCTCAATGGATATGGGTACTACGCCGAAGGTCATATCCTTAATGGCACAACCCAAGAAGTTATAATTGATAGTGTTCATTTTGCAGAAAGTAGTAAAATTACGCTATGCTCCGCTCTTTTGAAAAATAAAGCTATGGACTTTCTCATTCGCGAAGCAACGGCAATCGGTGTCGCAGGCATTATTCCTTTATATACTCAAAATTCGGAGGTCAAAATTCAAAATGTCTCCGAAAAACAAATGCATTGGCACCGTATCGCTCGAGAAGCCTGTAAGCAATCAGGCAATCCGTACCTTCCTACCATCGAAATACCTCGAAAATTGAAAGATTTTCAATTCTCCGTGCCGACGTTTGTCGCCGCACTTCGAAAAGATGCAAAAAATATCTTTCACTACCAATCGGAAGTTAAAAATAATCCCGTTGCCATTTTGATAGGGCCAGAAGGTGACTTTTCCGAACAGGAATATCAATATTTCATTCAAAATAATTTTCATTTTATTTATTTAGGAAAACATATCCTCCGCGCTGAAACCGCGGCACTCTATCTATTGAGCGTCATTGACCACATTTGCCTAAGGACGCGCGCCCCTAAATCCCCGCCAGGAGATCCATCCCCTGGACTTGGATTTCCGGCCTGAGCCCAGCGGACATTGTCCGGGGCTCAGGCCGGAAGGATCCAAATGTCTGTCATTTTACCCCAGCCCGGCGAGAATCATTCGCCTGGTTAGAGGCCGCAAAACGAGGTCAAGGAGTCTTTAAGTGTCAAATTGAAAGTCTTGAATTTTTCTGAAAAATATGCGCATATTTTCTGCCCGAAGACAGTCTCTTTCTTCGGTGGATAAGTCCTTATCGTACAAAACGACGAGATTACCCGGCTGTGATTCTACCATATAGCGATCAATTCCTGCACGATTTTTTTCGTCTATGAAGCCGCAATCGGTTGCCAGGCGCATCCATGCCAACATTTCGAATGCTTCCTCACTCGTCAAGGTATAGCAGGAACGCAGTATACCGTAAATCCGTCCAATTTTATCTAAAAATTGCGCATGATTGTATTTTAGAAGTCCTTCTCGAGCAGCTATTTCCTGATCTATAATCGTTCGAATGATATGTTCCAAACGTTGAATTTCATCTACTTCGCTGATCCCTAACGTCTGCTGATTCGAAATTTGGTAGATATGTCCTAACGCTTTAGTCCCTTCTCCATGCATACCGCGGACCACAATCCCAATCTGTTGAACTGCCTCGACGAGATGCCGAACCTGTTCCGCCATACTGAGTCCGGGAAGATGAAGCATTACAGAAGCTCGCATTCCCGTTCCAAGATTACTCGGGCACGTCGTTAAATACCCCATAGTGGGTGAAAAAGCATAGTGACCATCGTCAATCACATCGTCAATATCATTAATCTTTTTCCAGGAATCGCGCAACTGTAACCCATTATTGATGACCTGAATTCTAAGGTGATCCTCCTCATTAACCATGATTGACGCTGAGGATCGATCGCTGCAAATAACGCCCGTTCCCGACTTTCTTTCAAGTAGTTCCTTACTGATTACGCGACGTTCCTGAAGTGCCAATTGTTCAGGTTGCGTCAATACCGATAAATCGATAAAAATTTTAAAATCTTTTAATTTTTCGATGTAACGTTTTGCAAAATCGAGAATCTCGACGCGCTCCCTATCTCCGGCATGGGCGGGAAATTTAAATTGGGTAAAATTGCGCGCCAAACGTACACGGGAACTCAATACAATGGCTTGACTGCGTTCCTCAAAACGCTTGCTATATTCCAAAAGAAGTGCTTTAATCATTCCCATTTTGCAGTAAACGAAGTTGGTCCCTAATTTTTGCAGCTTCTTCAAAATGTTCCGCTTTAATCGCCTGCCATAATTGTTCTTCAAGCGATTCCTTTGTTAAATTTTTATCCCCATGAATAGTAAAGCCTTTAGGTCGCTTTCCTATATGATGTAAACCTTTTTGCATATTTTCAATCAAATGTAAAAGCTGTCTACTTAAATGTTCATAGCACTGGAAACAACCCAGGCATCCTGTTTTTTTGAAAAATTCCATTGTGTAACCGCAATGTTTGCAACTACCCTGAGCAGCAATCGATAAACTGAGATCACCAAAAAGTGCAGTACCAATATTTTGGGCTACCGTAAGGGGTACCATTTTACTGACTAAAACCCCGTAACCGCGCGCACAAGCTTCGCATAGACCAATTGACTGCTTTATTCCCTTCACAACCTGTTCGATATGAACAGCTGCTGGCTTTCCACAAATACTGCATTTCAGTAGTTCCATAGAGCAACTTACATCGTCATCCCACCGTCAACTGTTAGAACGGTTCCCGTTATGTACCGAGCTTCCTCTGAACATAGGAAACTCACTGCATGGGCAACGTCATCCGGAATTCCCATACGTTTCATTGGAACATTTTTCTTGATTTCTTCCATAACCTTTTCAGGTAGCCCAGCTGTCATATCGCTTTCGATAAAGCCCGGAGCAACCACATTGACACATATTCCCCGTGAAGCCACTTCCTTGGCAACCGATTTTGTAAACCCGACCATTCCTGCTTTAGCCGCCGCATAATTTGCCTGACCAAAATTCCCTATCTTTCCAACAACGGAAGAAATATTCACTATCCGCCCCCAACGATTCTGTACCATCCCGCGGAGTAAATGCTTCGTCCAATAAAAGCAACTGCTCAAATTCGTCCGGATCACGTCATCCCAATCGCCTTCGTCCATCCGTATCAATAAAGCATCGCGCGCAATGCCGGCATTATTGACCAGAATATCAATCGTACCATGTCTTTCTAAAAGCTTCTCACATGCCAATTCAACAGTTTTTCCATCGGATACATCTACCATTATCGCTTCTGCTGTACCACCTGTCATAGTAATCTCCTTTGAAATTTTCTCGCAATTCTGCGAACGGCTGACACAAACTACATGAATTGTCCTTTGCGCTAATTCTTTTGCAATCGCTGCGCCCAAACCACGCCCCGCTCCCGTCACCAATGCAACTCGCCTTTTTTCAATTTCTATCACGCTTAAATTATGTCTTTGCTTACCCTGGACGTCAATAGGGTTTTTCAAATTATTTTTCTATAAAATTCCTCAGTCCAGGGATGGATCCCCTGGCGAGGATTCTAAGAGCGGAGAGCCCTTAGAGATAAAAGTCTCCAAAGGTGATCCCGGCAAAATACGTTTCAAATACAGGAGTAGCTAATACCGGCCGCATCGTTGGGGTTGACTACGGTAATATCAAATCTTTGCAGTATATTTTCGCCGAAAAGCGTTTCTAAAAGTCGCGAATCATTGCAATCGCGACTCAAATGCGCTAAAAAAATTTTCTGCCATTCCGCATCCGCCGCATTTACGACTAGATCGAACGCCGATTCATTCGATAAATGACCATAGCGACCGCGGATCCGATTTTTAATTGCTGGCGGACGCTTTTCATCATTTTCCAACATAATATTATCGTAATTGGCTTCTAAAATAAGGATGTCTGACTTTTTTACACGCTCGCGAATATTTTGAGGAACATAGCCGAGATCCGTCATCCAACATAGACTTTTTCCGCCGTCGCGACTACGAAAGATGTAACCTACGGGTTCGATCGCATCGTGAGGAATCGGAAAAGTCTCAATCTTAAAGCCTTGATAGTGAATAGTTTCACCGGTTACAAAGTAATTCCAAGAAAATGATTTTCCGAATTTACTATCGATTGCCACTGCCGTCGCCCGGTTTGCAAAACATTGAAAATGTACATGTTTAGCCAATCCACGAAAGCCCTGGGAATGATCCAAATGTTCATGTGTTATAAAAATTGCTCCAATATCTTGGATCGTAATTCCGAATGTCGGTAGGCGCATCTCAATTTGCCGCCCCGTCAAACCGACATCGATCAAAAAATTTCCCGTCGTCGATTTTACTAATAAACAATTCCCCTGACTACTGCTTCCCAAAAAGTGACAACTTGTGATCACATTTCAAGCTATGTAACCCACAGAATTAAATCAATTAAAAAATCCCCGCTAGGGGATGAATTCCCTGGCGGGGATTTTAAAGGTGAGGAGCCCTTAAGATTCGGATTTGCTAATCGACTACGAATAAAGTTTTGACTATTTTTTATCTGTGCGTTCACTTTTATTATGCTATTGTCGGTGATCGTTCCTATCTACTGTAAACCGCCTCAATTTTTGCAGGAATGCATTGAAAGCATTCTTGCACAAACTTTAAGTGATTTTGAATTAATTTTAATCGATGACGCATCGCCGGATAATCCCATGGATGTATTGCGAGGATATGCACTTAGAGATCGGCGAATCAAATTGATTCATTTTCACAAAAATCGAGGTGTTGCCGCCGCGCGTAACACCGGCTTACGCATGGCACAGGGAAAATATATTGCATTTATTGATGCAGACGATAGTGTAGATGTATTATACTTTGAAACTTTAATTACAATTGCCGAGCAATTCTCTTTGGATATTGTTGTGGCCAATACCAACGATTTTTGTACAGTAGAGCAGCTGAAACCCATTCATCCTTTTTATTTGAATAAAAAAATTGAAAATATTCCGCTGCGCACCCTCAATGTTCAGCATTTTATCTGTCGGCTTTTTCGCCGTTCTACAGTTGGGTTGATTGCCTTTGACGAACACTTACATATGGGTGAAGATATTCTATTTATTCATCGAGCGATGCTTGTTGCGACGAGGTGCATGGAGATTCGGTACCGTGGCTATTGTTATCGTCATGCACCGGAAAATTTGATGCGGGACTATTGTAAAAAATTTACTTCCACAAAATGTGAATCGCTGTCGTTACAGCAAAGAATTTCAGAAATGCTGTACCTGGTCGATCAACTGAATGAGTTAAAAAACTTTTCAAAGGCCGAGGAAGATATGAAGTTTATTTACTATTTTTCGCTACGTCGATTGCTGCGTTACTCCAATTTTATTTGGAAATTGGAAGAAAATAGAAATCGAGAAATTTATTGGCAGAAGTTTTGCGCTTTATTTCAGAAAAAATTTTCAAAAAAAGTACTGCAAATGCCATGTTTTAACGTTTATATGAGTTGGATATTTTCACAGCCTAAACCTTTTTTCGGCATACGTTTTTTCCTTTATTGGGCACGTGTTCTTTGGGAAGTACGCCATATAAAGCAGAATTTTTACCGTTTTACACGTATTTTCAAACTCACCTGGAAGGGATATATATGCTAAAAATTATCATCAATGCGGATGATCTCGGTGGTTTTCAAATGTGTAATGATGCGGTTTTTAGATTGATGGCGTTACATAAAATTTCGAGCAGCACACTCATGGCAAATGGTCCATTTCTTATGGATGCGATAGCGCGAGCGAAGAATTTTCCCCAGTATTCCTTCGGTGTACACCTCAACATTTCACAATTTTTTCCACTTATTTTCGATATTGCCTTTTGGCAATCCGACATGCTTGATTCACAGGGTGCCTTTCGCTACCGAAAATTAATTGTCCCGACGCCGAAATTAATCGGCGCCATTCAACGGGAATGGGCCGCCCAAATTGCTAAAATCTGCGATTTTGGAATTCCAGTTAGCCATATCGATTCCCATCAACATGTCCACACACGCCTGTGGATGTATCCCATTTTGAAATTTATTTGCAAAAAATTTAATATCAAAAAAATTCGCTCTAAATTCGGATGCCATGAGTACTCACGAAACGGCCATTTTTTAAGGCGTATTATTCGCCAACTTCGCGGAATGCCTCATCGCGTTATTCAAACAAAAATGCTGGGTCTACGTTCTCCTGATCACTTCGCCTGCCTCGGCGACGGATTAGACTTCCTTTCTTTCCAAAAAATCGATACCGATCTAATCATCGAACTCATGTGCCATCCCGGCGTTCCTCACTTTGAAGGCGATTTACCCACCTTGCTTGATGACTACGAAGAAAAAATATGTTCTCCTTTCCGACATATTTCCTATCACGAATTATAAATTCTTAACGAGCTGCAAAATAAAGGCTCCTCGCCTTTATAATCCTCGCCAGAGAATCCATCTCCTGGACCTGGATTTTCCGGCCAGAGCCCCGCGCAACGCCGGGGGCTCTGGCCGGAAGAATCTGTGAAGCCCACTAGGACAACTTTTTGGCCGAGGCGATGCGCGCGATGCGCATAGCCTCGGCCAAGGAAGATAAAAGTTTAAACTAGCCCGGCGCAAAGCGCCGGGCTGGGCCGTAAGGAAAAATCCCAAAAAATAAAACTTTTGACCTTACGAAAAGGTCAAGGAACCATGTTCCTTGCGGGAGTCCAGAGGGTGGAGCCCTTTGGGCAAGTCTCCTTGCGGGGCATGGGGCAGGAACCCCATGGGGCAATCTTAAATGAGTGGAATTCCAGTGGTGGCGATAATATCCATAAAACTTTCTGCGACCAAGGAGGCGCCACCGATGAGGCCACCGTTAATATCGGGTTGACTGAAAAGATCCGCTGCGTTATCCGGCTTCATAGAACCGCCGTACAAAATATGCACTTCCTGTCCTTTCTCATTAAATTGTTTTTGTAATAGCTTACGGATAAATTGATGGATTTCTTGTGCCATTTCTGGAGTAGCCGTTTTGCCCGTTCCAATTGCCCAAATAGGTTCATAGGCAATCACCAAATTGCTGTCCACGATACTATTCAATGCGCGCGAAATTTGTTTTTCAATGGTCACCAATGTTTGATCGGATTCGCGTTCGTTAAGGGTTTCTCCTACACATAAAATCGGCGTCAGTTGAAGGGCCTGTGCTGCCCTAACCTTTTGATGAATCTGCTCATCGGTTTCGTGAAAAATCGTCCGTCGTTCGCTGTGACCGATGATCACATAGCTTAAACCTAAGTCCTTGAGCATCGATGCCGAAACTTCTCCCGTAAATGCGCCTTCATTCTCAAAGTATAGATTCTGGGCACCAATTGCAATATCCGTACCTTTTAACGTTGTTGCACAGCGATCCAAACTAGTAAAAGGCGGACAGATTGCAATGGCAACATTCGGTGAAATATCCTGTTTAGCCTTCAGATCTATGATTCTTTTTACCCAATCTACCGATTGTGATGGCGTCTTATTCATTTTCCAATTCCCAACAATTAAATATTTTCTTTTCATGATCACAAAAAATTAGATAAATTTTCTTAAATTTTCCCAGAGGTGTTCCAGCGCTACCGGCAGTGTTTTGGTATCCGCGATAATGGGCATAAAATTTGTATCGCCGGTCCAACGGGGCACTAAATGACAATGTAAATGTCGGGGAATACCGGCACCGGCTGCAGCGCCAAGGTTAATTCCAATGTTAATGCCGTCCGGATTTAAAGCCTCTTTCAAAATACGTTCGGCACGCACAACCGTCTGAAAAAAATCCGTATGTTCTTCGGCCGTTAATTGATGTAGCCCTTGAATTTCGCGGCATGGCAAAGCAAGTAGGTGTCCTGCATTGTAAGGATATTTGTTCAAAATGACAAAACTCAATGGCGTTCTAAAAAGTAGAAGCGACTTTTTTTCATCCGGATTATTTAAAATCTCTAAAAAAGGGTTATAGCTTTTCGGATCTTTTGGTGCATCAATATAGTCGACGCGCCAATGAGCATACAAAAATTTCATGGACCTGTTATAAAGAGAGTTTTTAAAAAAGCCAACATATATCTTGACACAATAGAAACTTTTCAAAGAAACCCAATCAGTTAATTTGTAGCCATGGCCAAGACAAAGGAAGAAGTTCGAGAACTCGTACGTGAAATTATCGCTGAAATTGCCCCTGACGAGGATATCAGTAATTTGCAGGCTGGCGTTCCCTTGCGCGAACAGTTGGATTTGGATTCCATGGATTTTTTAGATATTGTCATGGAACTGCGCAAACAGTATTCCATCGATATTCCAGAGGCGGACTATCACCATTTGGAATCGCTCGATAGTTGTGCTGATTACTTGGTTGATAAATTTAAATAGATTTTTTGTTTTGCCTTTTGCAAATGAACGCAATCGAAAGATAATAGACTTTATTTACCTTTTCAAATACTCCCCTCGAAGTTTGATATTTTTTTAATATATTTTTGATGAATTTTCGTCCCAAGTCATAAAAATAGATCGCGCATTCGATTAATCTTTATCTAAATCAGCTATTTATTTTATTACGGTAGGTCTGTGTTATATCCCCATTTTAAATTTGAGATTACCCATCGCGATGGATTAACGAAGGCGCGTTGTGGCCTATTGACGACACCCCATGGCGTTTTAGAAACACCAGCCTTTGTATTCTGTGCGACAAAGGGGGCGATGAAATCGGTTACGATGCAGCAAATGGAAGAGGCCGGTGCAGAAATCATTTTATCCAATACCTATCACCTCCTCCTACAACCCGGTCCCAATCGCATCGCCACACTCGGTGGACTTCATAAAATGCTACATTGGAATCGCCCAATGCTGACCGATTCCGGTGGATTTCAAATTTTTAGCCTCGGCCACGGTGGCATAACCAACGAGATTAAGGGCAAACGCAATTGTATTATCCCCAAAACATTGCTCAATATCGACGAAATGGGAGCTCGTTTTCGCTCCTATGTCGATGGCCGCATATACGATTTAATTCCGGAAAAATCCATTGAAGCTCAACAAAAATTAGGTGCAGATCTCATCCTTGTCTTGGATGAGTGTACGCCATTTCATAGTTCCAAACAATATACAGAATGTTCCATGGAACGTAGCCATCGTTGGGCACTGCGCAGCTTTAACCAATTTGTCCAAAACAATGATCACCGCCAGGCACTTTATGGCATTGTTCAAGGTGGGATTTATGAGGATTTGCGCAAACGTAGCGGAAATTTTGTCGCTGAACAGGATTTTTTCGGGCAAGCTATAGGGGGGAGTTTGGGCGGAAATAGGACACAAATGCACGATATTGTTGCCGTGACTTGCCAGCATATTCGTGAAGACCGGCCTACCCATTTACTGGGGATTGGTGGAATTTTTGACATTTGGAATGGCATTGCGAATGGAGTTGATACTTTTGATTGCGTCCATCCAACACGGTTAGCGCGGCACGGCGGCGCTCTGGTTTATCCAGAAAAAAACAATGGGAAAGAGTTTTTTAATCTTAAAAATGCGCGTTTTGCAGATGATTCGGAACCTATTGATCAAAATTGTTCATGTTATTGTTGCCAAAATTTTTCTCGCGCCTATATTCATTATCTCTTTAAGGCGCATGAAATGCTCAGCGGGCAACTCTTAACGATCCATAACGTGGTATTCATGGTGCGTCTAGCAAGGGAAATTCGAAATTTAATTAAGGATGGGTGTTTTAAAAAAGTGGTACATTTTTGTGGAAGATCCTAGACTTAGGAAGGTCTGGAAACAGTTACGTTTGAAGCTAGCTGAAAGCTTCTCGTTTTTTCGTGTATTGTTAAGAGCTCGGCTCTTTCGCTGCATCGATTACTGCGGTGTTATTTTTAAATTTTATGTCAGAAACCGCAATTTTGCACGGATAGACCTCGCCATCAGGGGTGAATATTGGCTGAATTCTCCATTCACAATTAGTAAACGTTATTTGCAACTTAAAGTAGAACCCGATGTGTATCAGTACGGCGAAACGCCCCTGTTAACTATCGAAAAAATAGCCAAACAAATCCATACTACGGAACAGGATTGCATTTTCGAACTCGGCTGCGGAACGGGACGCTGCGCGTTTTGGCTTGCCTATTTTACGAAATGTCGCATCGTCGGTATTGAACAAATTCCTGATTTTGTTGATTTTTCTAATCAACTTGTCGAAAAAGATAGTTTTTTAGAAGGAAAGATTAATTTCATTCGGAACGATTTTCTCTCGACTGATCTCAATCCAGCAACGATCATCTATTGTTATGGAACTAAATTGACGAATGCACAGATCGAGGCATTAATTCTTAATCTCGGTAAAACACAACCCGGAACAATCGTGATTACGGTTAGCTATTCCCTCAATGAAATCATTTCTACGAGTGAAAATCAGGCCGTTTTAGATAAATATTTCCCCATTATTTCAAAATTTGATGCCGAATTTTTCTGGGGGAAAACTACCGTATTTATTCAGAAAGTTCCATCCATTTAAGATTGCCAAAGGGCTCCGCCCTCTGGACTCCCGCAAGGAGTCGTAGACTCCTTGACCTCCTTTTGCGGCCCAGCCCGGCGAAGTTTTCGCCAGGCTGGGCCGCAGGGGTAAACTTTTTTATCTTTTATTTTCCTTGGCCGAGGCTCATCGCGTATCGCCTCGGCCAAAAAGTTGTCCTAGTGGGCCTCAGATCCTTTTTCGGCCTGAGCCCTGGGCGTTTGCGGGGCTCAGGCCGAAAATCCAGGTCCAGGGGATGGATCCCTTGGCGGGGATTCTAAGGATACGTAGTCCTTAAGGAATTTTCCAAGGAGTAAGGCGCGGGATCCAACGTGGGACGTTACGTTTGTAAGTATAGTAATCGTTTCCGAAACGTTTTTCCAGGCTCTTTTCTTCAAATAGAAGAAAATAGAGCATATTACCCAATAAGAACAGCCCAAATAAGCCAAAGATAAGCCACGAATTGAGAAGTAAGGCTTCTGCAATTTGCATTATAAACACACTTGTAATCATTGGATTTCGGACATAGGCATAGGGACCTTCAACGACTAATTTTTTAGGAGGATTCCAAGGAGCAGCCGTACCTTTACCCCGATGGGCAAAAAGCCACATGGTCCAAGCTGCCAACATCAGTCCTACCAGAAGGAGGAAAAAACCTAAAAGTGTCAAGAAAAAATGATTAGGGTTCCAGGAATAATCTACGAAATAGAGGACAAGTGCAGGAATTGTTAGCAAAACATTGAGTGGCAGTATGACGATCGTTTTAATCCATTCTAAAATCATTTTGGAGCAAACGGAGGTATTATTAGTGGATTTTAAAAGTAAATCAAGTTTTTAGTGAACTTGAAGAAAAGTAAATTTATTTCCCTGGTAACGTTGGCAACGAATGAATAGTGCCTACTTTTCTAAAAAATACTGTCTTTGTTTTTCAGTAATTGGTAAACCAATCCGCTCCATTACCTTTAGCATATCTTCCCAAACCACTCGCTTCATCGCATTTGTACTGTTACGCAGAAGATAGGAGGGGTGAAACGTAATCATTAGCGGAATGCCACAAAATTTGTGCCATTGGCCACGTACCGTTGACATTTTTCGGGTTTTATCGTAGCCTAATAAGCCGCTAACAGCCGTTGCTCCCAGCGCTACAATAACTTTTGGCCGAACGATTTCGACTTGTTCCATTAAATAGGGTAGGCAAAATTGCATTTCTTCCTGGGTCGGTGGACGATTGCCCGTTTCGCCATTCATTTCTGGACGCCAGTTCATAATATTGCCGATGTAAACCGTTTCCCGTGAAAGGCCCATCGCTCCGATAATTTTTGTCAGCAGCTGTCCTGCCCGGCCGACGAAGGGAATACCTTGGATTTCCTCATCGGCACCGGGAGCCTCACCGCAAAAGAAAATTTCCGCTTCCAGATTGCCTACGCCAAAAACTAAATTTTTTCCCGGTCGAACATGCTTTTTTAAATCCTCATTACCTAAGACACGTTCGCGTAAATCTTCCCAATGTTCCCGTTTACTGGCAAAAACTTTTTTTGAAATAGAGAATTGTTCCAAATTTTCCATTTTACCATTTTCTTTGCCTAAGACATTAGGTACCGGATCAAGAATAGTGAGAGACGTATTCCTTTTAATGGCAATTTTTTCGCATATAATCGGACCTTTTTCTAGGAACGCGAAATTTTCCACACCAATGGGAATGGTCATTTGGCCCTGATTTTGGAACTCTTCCAAAGCTTTGATCAATACATCTACGAGACGCATCACCTTTTTTGGAATAGGATAAAAGTTATGGCTGTAAATGCATTTTATTATATTATAGAAATCAAAAAAACGGGATATTCTCATAGTGAAAAATTTCAAAATTTTTTTCATCATAGGCGATTTCGATGATGTCAAAACGAAAATATTGCAAATAATTCTGACTAATATATGCTTGTAGAACAGGTTTGAGGGCATTTTTTTTCTTCTTTGTAACCGAAAAATAACCGGAAACGAGAGCGTCTTTTTGTCGCGTGCGTACCTCAACGAACACGGTAACCTCACCATCCTGAGCGATGACATCGATTTCGCCATTTTTATGGTGCCAATTTTTCTCAAGAATTTTATATTTTTTCTTTTTCTTTAAAAAATTTACCGCCAATTTTTCTCCCTCACTCCCAGTTTCCTGTTTTTGTGTCGACATTGCTTTTGGGAAAAATTCTACAAAAAAACCCATAATTTAAAATTTAAAAATATGATCGATTCTATAATTTATGATAAAAACTTTTCATTATATCTTCGTCTTTTTAAATTCATAAGTCATGTCAATACCCAAGATATATAAAATCTTCCCCGCAATATTGGAGTCTTATCGTGTAAAACTATTTTTGCTGTATTTACATGTCATTCATAATTTATCGAAAGCAATTACTTGTATCATAGTCTTCCACGCATGGGTTAGCTTATGAAATAAACATTCATTAGACCATTTAGAGAAAAGGCATAATATTTCAATCCATGGCTTTTAAGCCATAGAATAGTAAATTGAGTATCCCAATTGTTACGACAAATTCAACAGTGGGTGTTGAGGTATCTTACTACTCGGAATGATAAATATTTAATTTTTTTCATTCGGAGCCGGGGATGAGATTCGAACTCACGACCCACGCATTACGAATGCGTTGCTCTACCAGCTGAGCTACCCCGGCAAAATTTATCGGAATTTATATTGGCCAATAAAGCAAAATCTTTTATGGAATATGCGGTTATTCCGATGGTGAAGAGTGCGGTCTGTTCTAAATTATTGGAATTGGTTCCGGATAATAAAGTGTGCGACGAATTTTTGGAAGCGCTGGAAAATAGGAATTCAAACATCTGGAAATGCTTAGAATTTATAGTTGCATACAACATAAATAATTTTATAAAAGATTGCCTTAAAGCAAAGTTGAATCCTGATTCGCCTATTGAAAAATTTACGGAAGGTCTAACAGGAATTCTAACGAAACCTGTATTCGATGCATTCAACGTAGGAGACGATAAATGGTTGGAGCTGGATTTCTTATTATGTGATTATATCCAGGAGAGTCCCCATCTCTAATATCAGCAGGCAAAGTTAGAGATTTGAGGGGTTTTTGCGCAATAGTACTCAAAGTTTTGTATGATAGAAACGTACGAGAATTGCTTTCTAATTTTTATGATAGGACTTTGTCAGTTGTTTTGAATATGGCCGCTAAAATACGTAATTCTCTAAAAATGAAAAACCAGCGTTAAAGGAAATCTTTAGGAAAATACCATAAATATAGCTTTTCGGTAGCGGAAATTATGTAAAAGTAGTAAAAATTTTGACGTAATTAAAAAAATTGATAAAATGGCCAACTAAACTGCTTATTCGCCTTGTTTTCCATTGAAAAATAACGCCGTTTCTTCCACAATTACTTTCCTCAAGCCGATCAATCCGGTAAGATTGGCAATGGCCATTAATCCCGTTGCAATATCCGCTATGGTAAATATGATATCAATTTTAAAAAATGGACCGATAATGACAAAAAAAAGAAACAGAATTTTGTATGCGGCAATTGCTCCCGTTCCCCAAAGATACTGGACACACTTTTCGCCATAATAATTCCATCCGATAATTGTAGTAAAGGCAAAAAATAGGATACCCAAATCGACGACATACTTTCCCAATGTGGCATTTTTCAGTCCCAATCCGAAGGCATGGGAAGTAATAAGCGCCCCATCGATGGTATATTGGGGTGTAAAAATAGCGGTTTCTTTCGATGTAATGATGAGCACAAGGGCAGTCATCGTACAAACGATAATGGAAAAAAATGCCCCTATCATGGAAACTAATCCCTGTTTTACGGGGGAATCGGTTTTGGCCGCTGCGGCAGCGATGGCAGCGCTACCCAAGCCCGATTCATGGGAAAATATGCCGCGGCTTATTCCCAATTTCATCGTCGTCATAAATGTGATGCCCATGCTGCCACCGAGAATAGCTTCCGGAGAAAATGCTCCGCGTACGATGAGATAGATCGCGTGGGGGATTAAATTTGCTTTCATGATGAGTAAAACGATGGCTGCGCCGATATAAAAAATACTCATGAATGGGACTATTTTTTCCGAAACGTAGGCGATCCGCTGTATGCCGCCAATGGTAACCACGGCAACAATGATCCCCAAAAGTATGGCCGTTAAAACTAGGGGAATGCCTAGGGAATTGGCGGCAGCGGCGGCTATGGAATTACTTTGTGTCCACGTACCAATGCCGATGAGGGCCGTACCCATTCCGAAGAATGCAAATAATTTAGCCAGCCATTTGTTTCCCAATCCCATTTCGATGTAGTACATGGGGCCACCGGCGATTTTGCCATCGCTACCCATTTGGCGGTACTTGATCGCCAGCAAGCCTTCGGCGTATTTCGCAGCCATTCCGAAGAAAGCGGCTATCCACATCCAAAATATGGCTCCCGGTCCTCCCGTTGTGACGGCCAACGCGACACCGACGATATTTCCCGTTCCCAGCGTTGCCGATAGGGCCGCACAAAAGGAAGCAAAATTAGAAATATCGCCTTTGCCATCCTGGTATTTTTTGCCATCAATGACATATTTTATAGCCAATTTCAAGCGGGAAATTTGTAAAAATTTCAATTTAAAGGAAAAATAGATACTGATGCCGAGAAGAGCCGTAATCAGAGGGAGCCCCCAAATGGTACGATTGATGGCCATCACAAGGTCATGGATTATTTCTGAGTAGTTGTTCATCTATTTATTTCACCTTCCGGCTGAACCTTTAAGTATTTTTATAAAAAAACAAGTATTTTTCGGGATAGATTCGGAGTTCACGGAAGATTGCGAATCGGGCATAACCATTGGAAACGGACCGCTTCCAAACTTTTTTTTGTACTAAAACAAAATTGGAAGCAACAATGAAACATCAAAACAAGTAAATTATCGCCATTGCGGACGAATGATCAAAAGAACAAATTAAGAGGTATAGATATACTCATCTGTCCCCATCACAGCAGTATGAGTGAAAACTCCTACCGCTGGCGAGGAGAATTAAATCGCCTAAGAACGATTTCCATTACTTCAAGTGATCCTCGAAGTGGTGAAAGCAATATTCCAGAACGATCGTTTATGTTTGATGCAATGGCGTTGTTCGATAATAATAGGAGATACCCACACCGAGTCACCTGGTATTCAAAATTGCGTAAAAGGGTTTGGGAGTACCAAACGGATACCTGGATGTTTTGTAATGTCCTGTACGGATATAGCCTATCACGTAAAGATAGACGAGGGTGGCGACATTTATATGATTCCTAGAGGTGGGTCTTGGCGATAATTGACGTTATCTGGAGCCGGGGATGAGATTCGAACTCACGACCCACGCATTACGAATGCGTTGCTCTACCAGCTGAGCTACCCCGGCAAAATTTATCGGAATTTATATTTCCTAAAAAATTGCAAAATTCCCAATCTCGTGGACAATTTTCATCTAAAAAAATCCAAATTCACTGTAAAATAACGGAGCCGACTGTCAGACTTGAACTGACGACCGTCCGCTTACAAGGCGGGTGCTCTACCAGCTGAGCTAAGTCGGCAATGGTGGGTCGACTGGGATTCGAACCCAGAACCAATGGCTTAAAAGGCCACTGCTCTACCGTTGAGCTACCAACCCCAACCCGTCCTAGCACGCTAATCGGCCAAATCTGTCTGTCAACTTCCTTCTCAATGAATTTTAGCAGTAATATGCTAAAGATCCTCCTTTATCGGACATTTTCTGATTCGATCCAGTTCTCCGAAATGACCTTTGAATTTCAAATTTTTGAATTTTTAATTTGAAAATCTTCCCTACCCATCACTTTCTCAGCCGATCGCCGTAGATCGTCAGTGCCAGCATAATTAAAATAAATACTCCCGAAGGAAAAATGACCTGCCAAGGCGAGGTTGTCATAAAATTCGCACCCTCCGCAATTAAAATCCCTAACGAACTCTTCGGCGGCTGTATGCCAATTCCCAAAAAACTCAAAAATGATTCCAATGCAATTACCCCCGGTAATGTGATGATAAAACAAACAGTAATTATTCCCATAATATTAGGTAATACGTGCTTCCACATAATCTTTGCTTCCTCTTCCCCTAATCCTCTCGCTACTTGAATATAGCCGCTCTCTTTTATCTTTAATACCTCCGCACGGATAATCCGTGCCGTTGTCATCCATTCCACGATGCTGATCGCAAAAAATAAGACACAAACATGTTTCCCAAAAACCATCATGAGTAAAATAACGATGAGTGTCAAAGGAATGGGATATAAAATATCTACCATGCGCATCAGTATTGAATCAATCTTACCTCCATAATATCCTGCAGTCATCCCGTAAATAACCCCAAAGCTGACTGTCAATAATGTCGTCAAAAGGCCAATCGATAGCGAAATGTAACAGGCATAAATGACGCGGGAAAACAAGTCCCTACCCAATCGATCCGTGCCAAACCAATGATCCCAATTGGGCGCCGTAGTCCCCAATGTGATATTTTGTTGATAGTAAGGATAGCGATAAGCCCCTACAAATGCCATTAACATAACGAAAATAAAACAAAAAATATACCTTAAGAAGTGTTCCCTTTTCACAAAAAAAGAGTTTAACTTCCTAAAAGTTTCATGATTACTGTCAACTTCAAAGTCAGGTGAAGAATTCGCCTGACTGGGCCGCAGAGGTAAGAACTTTTATTTTTCTTGGCCGAGGCTTTGCCACAGGCGGGGCCTCCGGACCATGTTCTGGCCTTGTCCCCGGGCGTTACCCAAGGACAAGGCCAGAACCCCAGGTCCAGGGGATGGATCCTCTGGCGGGGATCCAAGGGCGAGAAGCCCTTGGGCAGGAATCTCATGGCTGAGGACGAATGGAGAAGGATTCTTCCTTTCCCAGACCATCATTAAAATAATGCTTTACGGTATACCAATTTTGTTAGCATCGTCACATGCCTATTGGAATTTTACCTGGTTTTCGCGAATTTTATCCGGAAAATTGTTTTGAAAGAAATTTTATTTTCGAAAAAATGCGTCAAGTTTGCCAAAATTTTTGTTTTACCGAGTATGATTCGCCGATCCTCGAACCGTTGGAACTTTTCACGGAAAAATCTGGAGAAGAAATTGCGGCACAACTCTTCAATTTTGTGGATCGCGGAGGGCGTGCGGTAGCACTTCGTCCGGAGATGACGCCAGCCGTGGCGCGTATGATTGGTTCCAAAATTCATACATTAAAGCGACCGTTGAAGTGGTTTTCCATCGAAGAAAATTTCCGTTATGAGCGTCCGCAGAAGGGACGGTTGCGTTCTTTTTACCAGCTTAATGCGGATATTTTCGACGAAAAAAACATTCATGCCGATGCGGAGATCATTGCCCTAGCGGTTGCAATTTTGCGTTCATTGGGTCTTACCGCGGATGATTTTCACATTCGTTTGAGTGACCGCAGTCTTTGGACTCTTTTATTGCGGGAACTTGCTGTACCGGAAAATTTAATGGCCGATGTATTGTCGATTGTCGATAAGATGGAGCGCGAATCCTTTGGAGAAAGTGTAGAAAGATTAGACGCTTTAAATTTGGAAGGCGCTCGACTTTTGGAGGATATCGCAATCTTCCAGGCTATCCGTACTGTGGATGATTTGGAAAATTTTTCACAAATAATATTTAAAAATTTAGACAATGAGGTGGCTTTGCGTTTGGATCAGTTGCGATTATTACTAGCGCGTTTAAAATATTTCGGTTTGACGCATTTTGTGACACTCGACTTTGGTATTGTCCGTGGTCTGGCTTACTACACAGGTTTTGTTTTCGAGATTTTTGAACGTTCTGGGAAATCGCGTGCCCTTGCCGGTGGCGGACGATATGACGATTTGATTGAGAAATTCGGCTATCCCAGAACGGTGGCCGTTGGGCTTGCGATTGGCGACGTCACCTTGGGAAATGTACTAGTGGAGCGACATTTAATACCGACATTTGATCCAATTGCAGATCTATTTATTATATTTGACTCCACAACTGAGGCTTTTGCAATGCGCGATGCCTATGATCTAAGGGAACGGGGATTTTCCGTAAATTACGTTTTAAAAGATGGGCTTTCCCCTGATAAGCAATTTAAACAGGCCATTAAAGCGCATTGGATTGCATATTACACCAACGGTCAAGAAAATATTATTCTACGCAACGTCGTTCAACGCAAAGATTATCCCATACATCATTCTGAAATTATATCATTTCTATGATTGACGGCGAATTCCTATTTCAACAGCTGAGGACGATTGAAGATCCGGATGTGCATATTAACGTGGTCGATCTGGGTTTAATTTACGCCATTGAAGAAAATTCCGATGGAGATATTGTAGTAGCGATGACCTTGACTTCACCGAGTTGTCCTATGGGTAATTTTTTAATCGAGTCTATAAAACGGACACTTACATCGATCTATCCGGACCGCGAAATTGTGGTCAATTTGATTTGGGATCCGCCATGGAATCGAAATATGATCAGCGAAGAAGGGAAAATGGAGTTGGGAATACTATAAGAATGAAGTGTCTTGATCGATATATTTTTACGGAATTTACGAAAAAATTTGCCCTATTTTTTATTATCTTAAACGCATTTTTATTTTGTGTCGATACCTATGCCTATTTAGAAAAATTTCTGAGATATCATGTATCGCTTGGAGATATATTTAGCCATTATAAGATTCAGGGCGTAATTTATTTACCGTTGATATTGCCCCTTGTATTTACAATGGCATTGATTTTTCTCATCATCGCAATGCAACGCAACAATGAAATTATTGCACTCTTCTCATCTGGAATAAGTTTTTTTAAAATGACGCGCATGCTATGGTTCCTTGGATTTATCGGATCGGCAATTTTATTGTGGGGCAATTTTTATTGGATTTCCAAAGCCCATGAATATTCAATCCATTATCTAGAAAATCTCGAAAAAAGTAATGCCAATAGCGATGCCTTCTTTGTAAAACATTTAACCTTGAATACTCAAAATCGCCTGTGGTACATTAACCGCTACGATAAGATAGAGGATCGTGCCTTCGAAATTGCCGTCCATGAATACGATTTAGAAGGAAGAGAATGTCGAAGAATTGCGGCTCAAACAGGGTATTTTGACAAAGAAATCCATACCTGGACATTGAATCGAGGACACGAAATTTTATTTCATCCAAAAAAGCAAATTGCTAAAAAAATGCACGTCTTTAAACAACGCATATTTTCCGAGCTCAATGATTCGCCCAAATCGATGCTACTTCTCCAATCTCCCATCAAAAGTCTTTCGCTTCCCCAACTTCGGGAAGCAATCGAAATACAGGAAATAGGCGAAAATAAAAGCTATAAAATCCGTTTTTGGGATCTGATTCTGAGTTCTACTTTTTGTTTTTTCAGTTGTTGGATTGTTCTACCGATACTTTTTTCAACATTTGGAAAAAATCACTGGCATGGCGTGGTCCGTTTGGGCATCATACTATCACTTTATGGCATACTTTATTATATTTTTTATACTTTGGGTATGGGCAATGTCATTCATTGGTTATATGCCTTATTAATTCCTTTCTGTTTTCTCCTATTCATGCCCCTGCTCTGGATTCGGAAATTGCTCTAGCTTACCAGAGGGCGAATAGCCCGGAATCTATTTTATCGACGTTTAGCGACGTTGGGAGGTCTTCATTCTGCTTCTACGTTGCACCGACTTTTTAACTTCGAGGACATTCTTATCTTCTCTGTTTCTATCTTCTTCGCTGCTTTTAAAGAGTTTGTTCCAAGTGAGCTGTTTCGCTTTGGGATCAAATGTTGCATTATCGAAGGAAGGCCGTTCATAATCATGTGTTAAAATAAATTCATCTGGTTTTAATGTTGGTTCTCCAGAGAGTTGACTATCCGTAAAGAAACGGTTTAGCTGCGTTCTTTTGGGTTCATTCATATCGATAATTGAAGGGGTAATGATATAGATGCGTTCCGCCACGCTATCATCGCGGTTATTTACTTTAAATAAGTAACCAAGCAGTGGGATATCTTTTAGGAATGGAACGCCTGCGGAAGCCACACTATGATTTTCGTGAAAATACCCCCCGATAAATAAACTTTGGCCTGCGAAAAGCGATGCTTCCGTATTGACCGAATTTGTTGCCGTTGCCGGGCTATTGGCATTGATACGGGCATCTTTATCGAAGGAACCATCAGTTACCTCGATTAGCAACTTAATTTTTGGCGAGCCATTGCAGTCAAATTCTCCAGGGATAATATGGGGAACGACGACTAATTTTGTCGAAACAGTTACATCGTAAAGTCCTCCTGCTTTAGCGCCTGCGACGGGGGTATAAACGGTACTGGAACGGTCAATGACGGCACCAATATTATCGAGTGTAATCACAGAAGACCGCGTTAAAGTTTGTGCATTGCCCACATCTTCCAAAATATTCAACGTTTCTGACAACGAATAATTTCTGAAAAGTTTATCAAAATTCATGGTTATACTCGCGCTTGCTTTTTCAAGGAAGTCGAAAGCAATGCGATCCGTATTACCGGCCGCTGCGCCGCCCGCTGCTGCGCCAGTATTGCGTCTTTGGACCGCGAATTTAGATCCTATCTTCATGGCCCCTCCTTTGGTAATATCTACCACAGCGACATCAATTTTAATTGCATCCCTAGGCACATCGAGTTGTTGAATAATATTTTCAATAAAGGCCATATCCTGATGTTTGGCTTTCACGATAACCGCATTTAGACGCGCATCGTGAGTAACAAAAATTTCACTCAAATTAAGCGGATTTTTTTCATCATTTTTATGATTATTTTTGCTATCTTCTTTGGGGTCACTGTTATTTTTTTTCGATTCATTGGTGTGGTATACCGTTCCCGGAATGGCCCTTGTCTCCGTCGCTTCGTTCGATTTCGAATTATTAATGGTAACGCCGATATTGCTATCACCGACGGGAACCGGTAACGCACTGACGATTTGTTGTAACATTGTTGCAACGCCGGGAATTGTCATGTTACCGCCGCGGTAATTTACGGACATATCAAAGGACCAAGCATGTTTCAGCGGGAAAGAGCGAATATCATACACGTTGCTTACGCGTTCGACGACTACTTTTTTCGACAATTCCTGGAGGAGGGACATCAATTTTGGCGGTCCGCTGACCACCAAAATACCCGCTGTCTCCAGTGGTCTAAACGTCACATTGGAACTCAACCATCCCAATTGTGTAATTACTTTTACAAGTGTTCGCATTTCGTCGCGACTCATCTGATAAACCGTTGATGTCACTTCATTACTCTTATAGGCATACATCATACTACCGTCGAAAAACCACACCAATCCATAGGCATTGACAATATCCTTCCAAAATTGACGGGGCGTAACATCACTAAATTTTCCATTAACCATATCACCGATGTTATCACTTACAATAACGTCCATCGATTGCATGGAGAAAAAGTTGCGAATCAATTCTTTCAAATCTTGGTCTTTGGCGAAGTGGTAATAGCCCGATGTTTTCAAGGGAAGGTGATCTACAGGATCGCCTTTCGTAAAGACCATTGAATTAACCATTTCTATGGAACTGCGATCAATTAGAGGAGTCTTCGAATCGCCGATAACCGTCCATTCCGATGATCCATTATGATGTTCGTTTTCCAAAGAATTATCCGGTAAAGTCGGTTCCGTCGCATGCAGTGGAGGGGGCCGACGAGCGGTGATAGATGGTTGTTCGGCGGGTACCGATGCGCTGGCATCGGATGACGGTACGCCCGTAACAGGTGTTGACACATTGGCAACAGGCACTGATGTAGCCATAACGGGTACTGGTGGTGTAGTCGCAACGGGTGCCGATGCGATAGTGTTGGTCGTCGTCGGTACACTGGCGACGGACACTGATGTAGCACCGGACGCTGCTACGGTGGCAAGCGGTATGGTCGTAGCGGACGATGGTGATGGTTTGGCATTGGCAACAGGAGGTGACTGTGTATTCTTCGGTAGATTTGTTTTTTTCCTAGATGATTTAGAGCCATCAATAGTAATAATATTTTTATTATTTTTAGAAATCCCCGCTAGAACCTGAGAATGGACACCCGCAGATGAGTTCACATTACCCGTTTTTTTACCCGTTTTTTTCGATACTGTGGATGTAGCCACTTTTTGACTTGTCACTTTTTGATTTTTCACGGTAACGGTATTTGCTCCCTTTGAATTGTTATCCAGGGCTGCATAGAATAACGAAAACGTCGATATCCCCAAAACTGTATAAAAAAAACCCCTCATCACCTATACTCCAAAAATTGTCAAATTTGATCCCCGAGGTACTTCTCGAACGTAATTAAAAGCGTCTGCCCAAAATGCCAAATTCGCAACAAACGATTCCATCTCTCCAAATAGGTTGTCGGTAAAGAGTTCCGCTAAGGACCGTTTGCGAAATAAGCAAAGCCGATTACTTTCACTTTCAATGGAAAGTATGTCATCGGTATCCATAATTCGTGCAAAATTCCATTGCAAAATATTTTTTAGTTTTGGTAAATCATTTTCCGTAATTTCCCCTGCAAAATAACCCCAAAAAACAAGAAATCGCCCGTCTAAATAAGCGATTTTTAGCTCCAAATGCTCGTCAATGATAATTTCGCAAACGGAATCTTCTACATTGTGATCTTCCACGCGAAAATACCGCACTAAAAATTCAATTGCTTCCCCCCATTCCATCAACGATTCTTTTTTTACTAAAAAAATTCTAATGTGCAAGTGTGAAATTTTATAATCAAAAATTTTAAATATCAAAATAGTCATTTTTCCACGAAAAATCATTGCGACTTATTGCATAGTTTTAATAGAAATAATTCGTGTTTGAAAAAATTAGCAGTAGGCATAATGAGAAAATAAAGTTTATTGATAAACTTAAAAAATCGGCTAGTCGAAAAAGACTTGGAATCTTTCTCGTCGAAGGCTTTCGAGAAATTTCCCGCGCTCATTCGCGCCAATTTATCACAGAATTACTGTTTTGTGAGGAATACTTTACGAATCACAAAACGTTTCCTTCCTTCATCCAAACGCTCATAGACGATCAAATTCCACTTACACAGGTTACTCCAGAGGTTTATCAAAAAATTTCACTTCGAGAAAATGGCGATGGACTAATTGCTCTCGCTCGCTCCCGTAGCGTATCACTGAATGAATGCGTTCCTCCCGAAAATGGGCTTTTTATTGCCACAGAAAATGTCGAAAAGCCAAGTAATTTTGGCGCAATCGTTCGAACAGCAGAATCAGCAGGTGCCAACGGCGTTATCGTCCTTAACCATTCCACGGAAATTTTTAATCCCAATGCCATTCGCAACTCTCAGGGTACCGTTTTCTTCGCTGACATTTACGACGCTACAACGGAAGAATTTTTAAATTTTACACAACAATACCAGTTGTCAATTTATGTTACCTCACCCCAAGCAGAAAAACTATATTTTGAAAAAGATTTCAAAAAAGGTGCCGCCATTCTCGTCGGATCGGAAGACAAAGGTGTTTCCGATTTTTGGTTTCAACAAAACCATACCATTCGCATCCCCCAAATAGGTAAATCGGATTCTCTCAACGTCTCCATTGCAACTGCTGTCGTCCTTTACGAATGTGTCCGTCAACGCTCAATGTAGTTCTTAAAAATTTCTCCTACGGACTGTTCGCCCTTAGAATCCCGCCAGGGGATGTCTGCCCAGAGGGTTCCGCCCCTCTGGATTCCCGCCAGGGGATCCATCCCCTGGACCTGGGATTTCCGGCCTGAGCCCCGGGCAACGCCCAGGGCTCAGGCCGGAATGGCCCGAACAGCTGCGGCCTAGCCAGGCGAAGAATTCTCCTGGCTAGGCCGTAAGAAGAGGTCAAGGAGTCCATGACTCCTTGCTGGGTATGGGGCAGAGCCCCATGAGTAGCTACCTAAGGTGTATCCTTAGATCACAGGAAAACACTTGGCAAAATCGTATACTTTTTCGAATTGGTAAGCAATGGACAGTAATTCGGCCTCATGAAATGCCTTACCGATAAACTGGAGTCCAATGGGCAGGCCTGCTTTAGAAAATCCACAGGGAATGGATAGGGCAGGTAATCCCGCTAAATTGATGGATACGGTACAAATATCGCTCAAATACATTTGCAATGGATCGTTTATTTTTTCGCCCAATTTGAATGCCGTTGTTGGGGATGTGGGGGATAAAATAACGTCTACGGTCTCGAATGCTTTGGCGAAATCTTCGCAGATTCGTGTTCGCACTTTTTGAGCGCGGACGTAATAAGCGTCGAGGTGATCGCTGCTCAGCACATAGGTCCCTAAAATGATACGTCGTTTAACTTCCGAACCAAAGCCTTCTGCCCGCGATTTGGAATAAATATCCGTTGCATTAGTCGCCGCTGAGCTGCGGTGAGAATAGCGAATACCGTCGAAGCGCGCCAGATTAGAAGAGGCTTCCGCCGTCATAATTATATAGTATACTGGGATTGCATAGGGTGTGTGGGGAAGGGAAATATCGATGATGGAGTGACCGTTTTTTCGGTAAAACGAGATGGCATTTTCGATAGCTTGGTGGACTTCCCCATCGATACCTTCCGAAAAATATTCTTTTGGAATGCCGATGCGATAGGATTGCTGCTGTTTCAGGAGTTGGCCGTAATCTGGAATTTTCGCATTACAGCTCGTTGAATCGCGGTTGTCGTATCCGGCAATAACTTGGAGCAATAATCCCAAATCGGTTATATTGCGCGCAAATGGACCGATCTGATCCAATGAGCTTGCCAATGCCGATAGCCCATAGCGGCTAACAAGACCGTAGGTTGGTTTTAGGCCGGCGATGCCACAACAGGCCGCCGGTTGACGTATGGAACCCCCCGTATCGGAACCTAAAGCCAGGGGAACCTCACCGGCACAAACTGCAGCCGCGCTGCCTCCACTACTTCCTCCGGGAACATATTCCAGATTCCAAGGATTATGTGTTTTTTGATAGGCTGAGTTTTCTGTGGAAGATCCCATAGCGAATTCATCTAGATTCAACCGCCCCATGGGAATTGCTCCCGCTCGATGTAAATGTTCCATGACCATTGCATCGTAGGGACTGATGTAATGCTCCAAAATTTTACTGGCACAGGTCAAAGGCTGACCTTTTTCTGCAATAACATCCTTTATACCTACGGGAATGCCGTCAATGGGACCGAGTACCTGGCCTTTGGAACGGCGTTCGTCCGAAGCTTTAGCTTGCCTAAGCGATTTTTCTTCGTCGAGCGATAGAAACGCTTGAATTTTTGGTTCCACCGTTTTGGTACGTTGGAGAAAAATTTGGGTCAATTCAACGGAAGATATCGATTTTTGCGTTAACATTTTCGATAAATCTTCTGCCGATTTAAAAAAAAGCTCTTCCATATTATTCCACGATTCGGGGGACTACAATTTGGTTATTTTTCTGTTCTGGAGCATTCATTAATGCCATTTCGGCGGAAAAATTTTCCCCCGGGTTATCCGCACGCAAAGCATTATTCCATTCCAATGCATGGAGAGTCGGTTCCACACCTTGGATATTCACCGTCTTCAATTGTTGCACGTAGGCAAGCATGGTGTCGATTGGACCGGGAAGCGTTCTACGCTCTTCATCGGAAAGGGCAATTCGGCATAACATCGCAATATGATCGATATCGATATGTTCAGCTGTCATATTTTCGTTAAAAACTGCAGACTAAATCCCAAAGGTCAAGTTGTATTTCTCACAGACTTGACCTTTATAAGTTTTTGGTATGAATGAGTTTTGTCTTTCGGAAACGAATCCCAGGGCTGATTTATTGTAAATAATTCATAAAAATATTAATATGAATGAAGCGAGTGCGTTAAGATTTGAATCTTTGGTAGTCGATTATAAAAATAGACGTCTTTTTTCGTGGGGAAGAGGTGATGCCGTACGGGCGGTTGATAAGGTTTCGATGACACTGGAACGGGGAAAAATTATGGGAATTATTGGCCAAAGCGGTAGTGGGAAATCTTCCCTTCTCAAGGCACTTTGCAAGTTTATTCCCATTCAAGAAGGTCGTATTTTTATTGAAGAAATTGACGTTACAAAGCTTTCGAGCAAAGAATTTTTTCCCTATCGCAAAAAGATACAGATGATTCCTCAGGATTTTTGTGACATATTTAACCCCAAGATGACGGTCGAAAAAATTTTAGCAGAACCGTTGAAAGTTCATTTTCCAGATTTGAGTTCCCAAGAAAGAGCGATGCGCATTCTAGAATTATTGAAATCAGTTGAATTAGATCATACTTTAATTGAGCGTTTGCCTTCGCAGTTGAGCGGGGGACAGCGGCAACGCATTTCCATTGCACGCGCTTTGGCCGTAAATCCAAAAATATTGATTTGCGACGAAATTGTAAGTGCCTGCGATTTGTATACACAAAAGCAAATTCTGTTACTTCTCCAGAAACTTAACCGGACAAAAAATCTTACGATGTTGTTTGTTTCACATAATATTGCCGTTGTTGCCTATTTATGCCACGATATCGCCGTGATGCGTCAGGGGCGAATTTTAGAGGTTGGACCTCCAGAAAGGCTCTGTTGGGGATTCAGTAATGGTTACACGCAATCCCTAGTAGACGCTATTCCTCCATTAAAAAGGGCGAAAAAATAAATAGGGGAGCAGTTGGGGGCGAACTTCATCCCTAAGCAAAATAAACCATTGACAAGCTTCTAAAAAATTTTAGAAAATGGATGTTCGGAATCTAAATACGTCACTTGCTCCCACCCTATGCCACCAAGCCTTGGCGCTATTTACGCGTTTGTCAAATAATTTCTTAAATGAGCAAAAAAGCGAAATGACTAAAATTATAATGGCAGGTTGTGGCCTCATTTTCTCTCTTTATTTATTGCTACGATTTATGTTTAAAAATAAGATTGCATATTTACAATAATGGGTTGTATGGGTAATATTATAGAGGTGGAAGTAGTATATAGCGTATGAGCGAGAATCTGGGGAGTTTATTTGCCGAGGTCCGTCAGAGGAAAGGGCTTTCAGTGGAGGAAATAGCGGAAGCGATACACATTAAAGCGGAGTATTTGGAAGCGATTGAAAATGAAGAATTTGATTTCAATTTGCCTGACATTTATCGACGTGGGTTTTATAAGTCCTATGCCGATTTTTTGGGATTAGATCGGGATGAGATGATGGCGAAATGTCCCGTTAAACCTTTTGAAACCCTAGAATCTTCCCGAAAACGCCGGGAAATGGTATCCCAGGTTGCTAAAAAAACGCAGGAAGTAAATTTTGATCCGTTGAAAACTTCTTTTTCGGATGACGTAGACAAAGTCGGTGATTCCCGGGAGGAATCCGAATCCCTTATCAAAAATAAGGCGATGGTCATGAAAACGGTAGGTATTGTAGGGGGAGCTATTTTACTGGTTGCGTTGTTATTGTACCTGATTGTTGGTATTATTTCCCATCCCCATCAGCCATCGAAAAAGATTGCGGAATTGGAAAATATTGCCGAATTTGTTGAAAAGAAGATTATCATACGGGCGAGTGGAGATGTCAAAGTAATGGTACGTTCCGAAGAGGATAAGGCGAAGTTATTTTCAGGAACGGTACAGAAAGGTGGCGAACAGGTCATTACCTATAAGGTGCCGATTCAGATCTTTTTTGATCGGGGAGAGTTTTTAGTCATTGAGTTAGCCAATGGAGAATTTCTCCATCCCGATTCGGGGCGTGGTGGCGTTCGAATAAAATAAATCTTCAAAAATTTTAGAATCTATCTAAGTTCTTTGGCCATGCCTTTTAGCGAAGATTTTAGATGGGCGCGAAAAATAAAATTGTTGAATAAAATACTGGGTATAGTCGTCATTTTACTCGTTGTTGCAGCGATCAATATATTTTCCGTTCACCACTTTATCCGCTTTGATTGGCAGAAGAAACGCAATTTTGCACTCGAAGAATTTTCTCTCAACGTGCTCAATATTTTGGAAGATCCCGTTGAAATTTATCTTTTTTATGGCCGGTCACAGGATGACGCCATTCCTTTTTTTGTGAATGATTTGCGCAATTTGTTGAAGGAATATAGACATGCAGCCTCCAAACGGATTAGAGTAAAATTCATCGACACGGTGCAGCAGCAACGCATGGCCGAAGAGTTGTCTCTGCGCTTTGGAGCCGTTACGAGCAACAGTATCGTAATTTCAAGCCGGGAGCATTTTCGCATTATTCCCGCCTTTGAACTCTATGAATTTAAGGATGGCATCGTTTCGGGATTTAGAGGGGAACAAATTATTTCCGATGAAATTCTGAAACTTTCCAATCGTGAAACGAAAAAAGTACTGTTTTCTACGGGCCATGGCGAAATGGATATCGACAGCGTACATCCCCTTTACGGCAGTTCTAGTGTCAAAGAATTGCTTCGCCAAAATGGTTACCGAGTCGAAAAAGTGAAATTGACAGAAAAAATTGACGACGGCAGTGTACGCTTACTCATTATTGCCGGTGCGCAAACGAATTTTGCAGAAAAAGAAATCCAAGTTTTGCGGAATTTTTTGAATAGGGATGGGCGCGTTTTGATTTTACTCTCGCCGCCGAGGGTATGTGGCTTGGAGGATTTATTTTTCGACTGGGGGATTTTAGCCGACGACATGCTGATTATTAGTAATGACGACCATTTGGGCATTTCTGGGGACAATATGATCGATAATTTTGCGGAACATCCAATCACACAGCCCATGATTACCATGCAATTGGTGGCGCTATTTGGATTATGTCAGCCGGTCCGTCTCGACATCGGTGCTCCCGTGAGGCAGTACAAGGCGATATCGTTATTATCTTCTGGAGAAAAAACGTTTGCGAAACTCGATTATTTGCAGCGCAAACCTCAATATAATCCTTCAGAGGATTTAGCTGGTCCCGTATCCGTAGCCGTTTTGTCGGAGCATATGATCGATGAAAAAACTGCTGGAATGCAAGGGAAATTACTCGTTATAGGGAGTGCGGATTTCATCAATAACAATCGTTTTTGTGTTTTAGGAAACAAAATTTTATTCCATTCGGTGGTGACATGGCTGTTAGAGGGAACGGATTCCTTGTCAAATTCTGTCAAAGTACGCCCAACGGAAAACTATAAAATCACGCTTTCTCAGGCAGAATTATTCAAAATTGGAATTATTTTACTTTTAATACCATTTTTGGTTTTATTGCTTGGCTATTTAGTCGCCTACATCCGGAGGAATATGCGATGAAATGGGTACATACCTTGGTTTTAATGGTTATTATTTTGGCATTATGTGTGCTCAACTGGCAATTATGCCGCATTACGGATCCCGGCGAAGCGAAAAATTTATCCCATAACGTTTGGGATTGGGAACAAAAAATTTGTAAGATTTGCATTACATTTCAAGGCGAACGCATCGAACTGGAGAAAAAAGATCACAACAGATGGCAATTGACGAAGCACTTTCACTGGGCAGTTAATCCCTTTGCGGTAAAAGAATTTTTCAGGGCGTTTTCAGCGGAAAAGGTCATGCCCGAACATACGGTTATCATTTTCGAACGAAAAGATGGTACCCAAATGACATTTGCATCAAACGATGCGGAAGAGGATGATCATTTTTGTGAAACGGCATTGATGCGTATTTTAAAACAGGGCATTCATTTTTGGTGTGAGCGGAGTATATGTCCCCTAAAGCTTTGGGAAATTTGCCAACTCGATCTCATTTTTCATCGAACGCAACAGAAGTTTTCTCTTGTGAAAAAGGGAAATCGCTGGGATTTTTTAAGTCCCATTGCCATCGAAGCGAATACTATGGCAGTGGAAAAATTCTTGGAGCATATTATTGCCTGGGAAGTTTTTCCATTTAAAAATGAAAAATTACAAAAAGATGGCAATGGCTGCATTTATTTTGAAAGTGCAATGGCAAAAGAGAAAAAATTCGAAATAACGATGATCATTGGTGATATGCGCCAGCAACAACTCAGTATTCATTTGAAGAAAAAAGTTTTTGATTCCGTATCCAAAAGAGATGTATATCTGGGTTGTCTTTCGGGTAGTGAAGCCTATTTTTTCGTTCCGCTAAATGACGTATGGGATCATCCCTTACAATCTCTGTTCCATCGATCACTATTTCCAGAAATTCATTCCATTGCGCTGCGTTACCGTGGGGAAAAATTATTTCTGTCGCGCAATGAAGCGGGAAAATGGAATGCTTTTAAACTTTTAGAGAAAGAAACGGCTTTGCACCTATTGGAAAACTTCGATGAAAAAGCTGTTTTGCTATGCTTGTCGCTCATTCAGCCTCTTGATGTGAAAGAAAAATCTGCACTCAATGTCGAATGGGACGGTGAAAAATTGATTTTAGAAATTAATGAGACCTTAAAATTCGAATTGGGTGTTATAAAGAGTGAAACTTATCTCGTTCCCGTTGATAAAAATTATGCCCTAAAAATTGAAAATAATTCCCTTTCCGAGCTGATTGAAATATTAGAAAAAGAATAGGTTATTCATGGGCGAGAATCAGAAAATAACTGTAGCGATGTCGGGTGGTGTGGACAGTTCGATTGCAGCGTTATTAGTAAAAGAATCGGGTAGGGAAGGGCGTGGTATTTATATGCGTACCTGGCATGGTGACGATGCGGCTACTCCATTGGGTAATTGTCCATGGCGAATGGATTCGGAAGATGCACGCCAGGTAGCGAACCGGATCGAAATTTATTTCGAAATTGTCAACATGATTGACTTTTACAAGAAATGGGTTGTAACGCCTCTAATTGATGGCTATCGCAATGGTATTACACCAAATCCGGATATCCTATGCAATCAATTTGTTAAATTTGGGGCCCTAGCGGAAATGGCCAAGATAGATGGCAGTACTGCAATGGCAACGGGTCATTATTGTAAAAAAAGAAAAAATAAGGATGGAACATTTGATTTGGTTGAGCCAAAGGATAAAAACAAGGATCAAACTTATTTTTTGGCCTATTTGAAGCAGGAACAGATTAAATTTGTAGAGTTTCCGATTGCCGATTTGATGAAAAATGAAGTGCGTCAATTGGCAGAAGCCAGGAAATTGGTAACGGCTCACAAAAAAGACAGCCAAGGGATTTGTTTTTTAGGAAAGGTTAAAGTACAAGATTTTCTCGCCCGCCACATTAAAAAAAATCCGGGAGACATTGTCACTTCCGAAGGAAAAGTCGTGGGGCGACATGAAGGTTTACACAATTTTACCATTGGGCAGCGGCATGGGTTAGATATTCCTTCCAATTCGGATTACAATTTTTACGTTGTGATCGGGAAAGATTTGGAGCGCAATGAATTGAAAGTAGCCTTTGAAAGTGAACGCAAATTATATAAAAATAGATTTAAAATTTACAATTTAAGCCATACGAATAGGGAATTACCGTCATGCTGTGACTTTTCGTGTCGGCCGCGCTATCGCGATCCCTATCGGGAAATTTACTTTGAGAAAACATCACCGGATGAGGC